>NZ_CM151220.1:0-330000 GCF_056482875.1 Stenotrophomonas sp. 63632_Sma | reverse complement strand
ATGGCCGGCTCGCTGATACCAATGTAGTTGCCCAGCGACTTGGACATCTTGTTGACGCCGTCCAGGCCTTCCAGCAACGGCATGGTCAGCACCACCTGCGGCCTCTGGCCGTGGTGCTCCTGCAGGCCGCGGCCCATCAGCAGATTGAACTTCTGGTCGGTGCCGCCGAGCTCGACGTCCGCTTCCAGGGCCACCGAGTCGTAGCCCTGCACCAGCGGGTACAGGAACTCGTGGATGGCGATGGACTGCTGGGCGGCATAGCGCTTGGCGAAGTCGTCGCGCTCGAGCATGCGCGCCACGGTGTGCTGGCCGGCCAGGCGGATCATGTCGGCGGCGCCCATCTTGCCGAACCACTCCGAGTTGAAGCGGACTTCGGTACGGTTGCGGTCCAGCACCTTGAATACCTGCTCTTCATAGGTACGGGCATTGGCCAGCACGTCGTCCTTGCTGAGCGGCTTGCGGGTCAGGCTCTTGCCGGACGGGTCGCCGATCATGCCGGTGAAGTCGCCGATCAGGAAAATGACCTGGTGGCCGAGGTCCTGGAACTGGCGCATCTTGTTCAGCAGCACCGTATGGCCCAGGTGCAGGTCGGGCGCGGTGGGGTCGAAGCCGGCCTTGATCCGCAGCGGGCGGCCTTCCTGCAGGCGCGCACGCAGATCCTCGAGCTTGAGGATCTCGTCGGCACCACGGCCGATCAGGGCAAGGGCTTCTTCAATCGAGGACACGTGACTACTCCCGGCAACGCCGATTCTTGTGTGGGGTGTTAAAGCAAAGTTAACCCGATTGGCTTCACAAAAGCCAATGGGCACAAGGGTTTGACGCGGTTTTCTCAGGTGTCTATGGTAACCGGCGATCAGGCCCGCGCTCCCGGGCTGCCAGGAAAAAACCGCCGATGCACAATTCCGAACAAGGGCGCGCACGCAAGCAGCGCTTCCAGGAACGCCTCCACGTCCTGCACGACAACGCCCTGCATCGGAAGCTCAGGCAACATCTTCCCGCCGCCTTCAATGAGCGCTGGACGCGCCGCCATTGGATGCATGCCAGCCTGTTCGCGACCATCGGCGCCCTGGTGGCGACGATCGTTCCCGGCTTCTCGCACACCATCGATGCGCCCTTCGCCGACAGCCACACCAGCCTGGCGCTGCCGTTGCCGCCGCTGACCATGGCCCGCCAGCAGCAGGTGCCCGGAGACAGCTGGCAGGTGCTGCGGGTGCAGCGCGGCCAGACCCTGAGCGACCTGTTCGACAAGGCCGGCATTCCGGCCACCACCCTGCACCGGGTACTGGACCACCCAGGTGCACGTGAGGCGCTGACCAAGCTGCGCCCGGGTGCCGAGATCGCCTTCGACATGCCGCTGTCCGGTGACCTGCGCAGCATCCGCTTCGACCGCGATGCCGACAACCGGGTGGAACTGAGCCTGGCCGGCGATGACATCAAGGAGAAGGTGACCAAACGCGAGACCTCCACGCGCACGGTGGTCACCAGCGGCGAGATCACCAGCTCGCTGTATGCCGCGGCCCGCCGCGCCGGGCTGTCGCCGTCGGCGATCGCGACGATGACCGACGACATCTTCAAGTACGACATCGACTTCTCGAAGGACCTGCAGCCGGGCGACCGCTTCAGCGTGGTGATGGATGAAACCTGGCGCGAAGGCGAGAAGGTGGACACCAGCAAGATCCTGGCGGCGACCTTCACCACCGGTGGCAAGACCTATTCCGGCTTCCGCTTCGACCGCAACGGCAAGTCCGAGTACTACGACATCAACGGCCGTTCGCTGAAGAAGAGCTTCATCCGCATGCCGATCCCGTTCGCACGGCTGAGCTCGACCTTTGGCGCGCGCAAGCACCCGGTGCTGGGCAAGATGCGCATGCACAAGGGCGTGGACTACGCCGCGCGCACCGGCACCCCGATCATGGCCGCCGGCGACGCCCGCGTGCAGTTCGCCGGGGTGCAGCGCGGCTACGGCAACGTGGTGATCCTCGACCACGGCCGCGGCCACACCACCCTGTACGGCCACATGTCGCGCTTTGCGAACATCAAGACCGGCCAGCGTGTGGCCCAGGGCACGGTGATCGGCTATGTCGGCTCGACCGGCCTGGCGACCGGCCCGCACCTGCACTACGAATTCCGCGTCAACGGCGAGCACCGCAACCCGCTGACCGTGACCATGCCGCCGCCGGAGCCGCTGAAGGGCGCCGAGCTGGTCGCCTTCCGCGCGCAGACCGCACCGGCGATGGCGCGCATCCAGGGCATGGAGAAGCTGATCTACGCCGACGCCAGCCCGGCACCGACCAGCCGCGACGAGGCCGCCCCCGAGGTTGCCAGCGCCAAGGACAAACAGGCAACCGGCCGCAAGCGCGGCTGAGCCCCTGCGTTGACGAAGAAGGACGCGGCAGCCCAAGCTTGCCGCGTCCTTTTTTTATGCCTGCCATGAACACAACTGTCGACGCTGACGCCCCCCTGTACCTTGGCCTGATGTCGGGCACCAGCGCCGATGGCATCGATGCCGCGCTGGTGCAGTTCCCCAGCGGCGCTGGCTGCCGCTTCGTGCATGGCCTGACCGCCCGCTGGGAGCCGGTGCTGCGGGCGCGGCTGGTGGCACTGGGCGAAGGGGGCCCGCTGGACTCGCTGGAGGAGCTGGGCGAACTGGACGCGCGGATCGCGATCAGCTTCGCTGAAGCCGCCAATCAACTGCTGGCCGAGGCCGGTGTGGACCGCAGCCAGGTCCGCGCGATCGGCTCGCACGGCCAGACCGTGCGCCATCGCCCGCTGGCCAATCCGGCCTTCACCGTACAGCTGGGCGACGGCAACCGCATCGCCGAGCTGACCGGGATCACCACGGTGTGTGATTTCCGCCGCCGCGACGTGGCAGCCGGAGGCCATGGTGCGCCGCTGATGCCGGCCTTCCACCTCGGCATGCTGGGCACGGCTGATGAAGACCGCGCCGTGCTCAACCTGGGCGGGATCGCCAACCTGACCCTGATCCCGCGCGAAGGCGCGGTGCGTGGCTTCGATACCGGCCCGGCCAACGCGCTGATGGATGCCTGGTGCCAGCGCCACACCGGCCGCACCTTTGATGCCGACGGCGCGTATGCCGCCAGTGGCGCGGTGGACGAGAGCCTGCTGGCGGGTTGGCGTTCGGAGCCGTGGTTCGCGCTGCCGCCGCCGAAGAGCACCGGCCGCGAACAGTTCCACCTGGCCTGGGCCGAGGCCCACATGGGCGAAGGCCAGTACGCTGCCGCCGATGTGCAGGCCACCCTGCTGGAGCTGACCGTGGCGACGGTGGCCGATGCGCTGCTGGCGCAGCAGCCGCAGACCCGGCGCCTACTGGTCTGCGGCGGCGGGGTGCGCAACCGGCAGCTCATGAAGCGGCTGGCTGCACGGCTGCCGGGGGTGCAGGTGGAGTCCAGCGCAGTGCATGGGCTGGACCCGGAGTACGTGGAAGCGATGGGCTTCGCCTGGCTGGCGCAGCGGACGATGGACGGGCTGGCCGGCAACCTGCCGGGCGTGACCGGGGCAACGGGGCCGCGGATCCTGGGGGCGATCCACCTGGCGTGAGGTGGTCATCCACGCATGGCGTGGATCTACCGGGAACGGCGGTCGAGCGTGGCTCGACGCTACATGGGCACTAATCGAAGCCCTGCCCTGCGGGCAGGGCCTGCAGGGCGGCGATGGCGTCGGAGAGCGCGTTCACTTCGGGATCGCCGAAGCCGGAGCGGACCTCCAGTTCACTGCCGAACAGGCCCTGCTCCAGCAAGGCGGCGCAGGTCTGTTCGTGGGTCCAGCCGCGGGCAACCGCGACACGTCGGATACGTTCCAGCAGCAGCGGGTCCAGGTCCCGCAGCACAACGTCGGCCATGCTCACTTCCCCGTTCGCAAGGCACCGCCCCCTCGGCGCGTCGGGGGCGATGATCCCGCAGACCGGGCGGGCAGGCAATCAGGTGGCGCTTGCGGCCTGGCGACGACGCTGCTGCAGGATCAGCAGGGCGCAGAGGATCACCACCGGGATCGCCACCAGCGCGGTACCGACGAAGAACAGCGCGTAGCCTTCCAGCAGCGTCCGGCCCTGCGCGAGCGTCTGTACCGACCACCCCGAGAGCCCCTTGAGCGCCTTGCCTGGCATCGCGTAGAACGAACTCAGCAGCGCGTACTGGGTTGCGGTGTATCCGATGCTGGTCAGGCTCGACATATAGGCGATCAGCGCCGTACCGGCGAAACCGCTGGCGAAGTTGTCGATTGCCATGGCCACCGCGAAATGGGTGGTGTCCGGGCCCGAATAGGCCAGCCAGGCAAACGCCAGGTTGGAGGCCGGACCCAGCACGGCGCCCACCATCAGCGCCGCCAGCACCCCCCAGCGCACCGAGACCAGGCCCGCCGCAGCAATGCCGACGAAGGTCGCGACCAGACCCACCGAGCCTCGCACAGCGCCAACGGTGTCCTCGTCCAGGCCGAGATCGACGTAGAACGGGTTGGCCATCGGCCCCATGACGAAGTCGGCCATGCGATAGACGCTGATGGCCACCAGGATCAGGATCGCACCACTACGATGCTCGCGGACGAAGGCGATGAACGGCCCCGCCACGGCGTCGAACAGGCCCCGCGGCGTCCACAGCGAGGTCGCCTGAGCCTGCACGGCAGCCACTTCCCGCGCAGGCTCACGGGCCATGACCACGGCCACCACGCCAAGCGCCATGAGGACGGCCATGATCTCGTACGAGACCTGCCAGCCGACACGGGCCGCGATGATCAGGATCAGCGCATCGGTGACCAGCAATGCGGTGCGATAGCCCAGCGCCGAGGATGAGGTCAGCAGGCCCAGCTGCTCGCTGTTGTCAGCACTTTCAATGCGCCAGGCATCGATGACGATGTCCTGGGTGGCCGAAGCAAACGCCACGATCACGGCCATCACGCCGAACACGACGATGTGCTGCCAGGCGATACCCAGGAACTGGATCTGGCCCCCCTTGGGCTGGACCAGCGCCATGCCGACCAGGCCCACCACCACGACCAGCTGCGACAGCAGCATCCAGCCACGGCGGCGGCCAAAGCGACCGAACAGAGGCACGTCGGTCTTATCAACGATCGGCGCCCACAGGAACTTCATGGTGTAGGCCAGCCCGACCCATGACAGGAAACCGATCGTGCTCAGCTCGATGCCTTCCTTGCGCATCCAGAAGCCGAGCGTGTTGCCCACCAGATAGATCGGCAGGCCGGAACTGAAGCCGAGCAGCAGCATCGCCAGCACCTTGCGCTGGCTCAGGTTGGACACCACCTGCTGCCACGGCCGACGCGGCTTGGCAGCCTCGGTCACAGGTCGTAGTCCACGATGAACGGCGCGTGGTCGGAGAAGCGCTCGTCGCGGTAGATCGAGCAGCTGCGCAGGCGGTCACGCAGGCCCGGGGTGATGAACTGGTAGTCGATGCGCCAACCGACATTGTTGGCACGGGCCGCGCCACGGTTGCTCCACCAGGTGTAGTCCTCGCCGGTGGGGTTGAGCAGGCGGTAGGCATCGGCCCAGCCACGTCCGGCGGCGACATCGGTGGCCTGGCCATGGTCGGCGCACAGGGCATTGAGCCAGTCGCGCTCTTCCGGCAGGCAGCCGGAGTTCTTCTGGTTGGACTTCCAGTTCTTGATGTCCAGCGCCGAACGCACGATGTTCCAGTCGCCGCACAGCACGTAGTCGCGGCCGCTGCGCGCCCATTCCTCGAGGATCGGCCGCAGCCATTCCATCACTTCGAACTTGAAGCCCTGGCGCAGGTCGCCCGAGCTGCCCGACGGGATATAGAAGGAGACCACGCTGAGGTTGCCGTAGCGCGCCTCGATGTAGCGGCCTTCGTCGTCGAACGGGGCCCAGCCCAGCGAGGTGATCACCTGGTCCGGCTCGCGCTTGCTGTAGATCGCTACACCGCTGTAGCCCTTCTTGGTGATGGCGTCGCGGTAGAAGCAGTGGTGGCCGTCCGGGCGGAACATCGGATCGGTCAGCTGGTCTTCCTGGGCCTTGGTTTCCTGGATGCACAGGACGTCGGCGTCCTGGGCCCGGAACCAGTCGAGGAAGCCCTTGGTCGCGGCGGAACGGATGCCATTGGCGTTGAAACTGATGATGCGCATGCGGGGGACCTGCGGCGGGAAACCGGGCAAGCATACCGGTTGCCCGCCGGGCTGCGCAGTCCGCCAGGCTGGGCCTGGACGGCTTTCACATGGCGCTGGACGAGCGCGAAACGCCCAGCTGGATTAGGATTTGTGCTCCAAATGAAGATGAATCGAGTTTTGATGAGCGACCACCGCCACCGTTTCCTGCAGCTGGCCCTGACCGCCGACGCCCTGCGCTTCGGCCAGTTCACCCTCAAGTCCGGCCGGCTGAGCCCCTATTTCTTCAACGCCGGTCGTTTCGACTCCGGTTCGCTGCTGTCGCAGCTCGGCGCCTGCTACGCCGATGCCATCGATGCCACCGGGATCAAGTACGACGTGGTGTTCGGCCCGGCCTACAAGGGCATTCCGCTGGCCACCGCGATGGCCTGCGAGCTGGCCCAGCGTGGCCGTGACCTGCCGCTGTCGTTCAACCGCAAGGAAGCCAAGGACCACGGTGAAGGCGGCCAGCTGATCGGCGCCGACATGAATGGCAAGCGCGTGCTGATCGTCGACGACGTGATCACTGCGGGTACCGCGATCCGGGAAGCGCTGGGCATCATCCGCGCCGCCGGTGGCACCCCGGCCGGCATCGTGGTGGCACTGGACCGCCAGGAGATCGCTTCGGAAACCGATCGCCGTTCGGCGGCACAGTCGGTGGCCGAAGAGGCCGGCATTCCGGTGATCGCCGTGGCGTCGCTGGCCGACCTGCTTGATTTCGCCTCCGGCAACCCGGAACTTGTGGGTTACCGGCAGCCGCTGGAAGCCTACCGGGCCCAGTACGGCGTCCGTTCGATCCGCTGACCGACCCAGGGGAAAGGTCATGTCCCGAGTTCCTGCTGTCCTCTTTGCCGGCCTGCTGCTGGCCGTGCCGTTCACCGTACTGGCGCAGTCGCGCGACAGCGGCAAGACGGAAAAGAAGCTGTACTGCTGGAACGAGGGCAAGGAGCGGATCTGCAGTGATTCGCTGCCGGCCGATGCGGTCAACCATGCCCGCGAGGAGTTCAACGCGAAGAGCGGCCTGCGCAATGCGCAGGTCCAGCGCGCGTTGACCGACGAAGAGCGCGCCGCCGCCAGCACGGAGGCGGCGCAGCAGCAGCTGGACCTGATGGCCGCGCAGACCCGCCAGCGCACCGAGCAGGCGATGCTGACCACCTATGGCAGCGAGGACGACCTGCGCCGGGTGTTCGCCGAGCGCCAGGAAGTGCTGGACAACAACCTGAAGACCGCCGAGTACAACGTCACCAGCCTGCGTGAGTCGCTGGTGGCGCTGCTGGCGGCCGCAGGTGACCGCGAACTGGCCGGTGGCAAGGTGGCCGACAAGCAGGCCGAGGCGATCCGCCAGCGGCATGTGCAGCTGCAGTCGCAGCAACGGCTGCAAGCCGGGTTCCTGCAGCAGCAGCAGGCGTTGAAGGCCGAGATCGACAGCACCCTGCAGCGCTATCGCGAGCTGAAGGGGCTGGTGCCGGCGAGCCAGGCTCCGGCGGGCTGACCACGCTCCCGTCGCCGGGCATGGCCCGGCGCTACCCAGGGCCTGGTTACGGATTGGACCACGGAATTTATGCACTCTTTACGCGTCGGCCCGGTCCGGCGCGTAGTGCGTTTATGGGGGGCAGGACGACGATGACGGCCTGAGGTGGAGGGGTTCCACCAGGACGCTATTGCAATGTCCCCCTGGCTGTCGTTGTTGTGTGGCGTGCTGGTGCTGGTCGCCGCCGCCTATCTTCTTTATGTCGTGCTGCGGCCCGAGTCGTTCTGAGCGGAGCCGGCCATGACTGAGATGCTTGTGATTATTGCCGCCAGCCTGCTGCTGGCGTGGCCGCTGGGCCTGTACCTGGCCCGCGTGATGCGTGGCACGCCGATGAAGGTCGACGTGCTGTTCCACTGGATCGAGAAGCCGCTGTACAGGGTGTTCGGGGTCGATCCGTCGCGCTCGATGTCCTGGCGCGGCTACGTGCTGGCCTTCGTGCTGAGCAACGTGGTGGTTGCTGTGTTGACCCAGGCGGTGTTCATGACCCAGGCCTGGTTGCCGCTGAATCCGGACCAGATCCCGAACATGCGCTGGGACACCGCGCTGCACACGATGATCTCGTTCCTGACCAACACCAACCAGCAGCACTATTCGGGTCAGGCGCAGCTGTCCTATCTCTCGCAGATGACCGGCATCACCGGCCTGCAGGTGGTGACGCCGATGATGGGCCTGGCGCTGGCAGTGGCGACGCTGCGCGCGTTGTTCTCGCGTGCGCCGCAGGCGGCGGCGACGGGTACCGGCGATGACCGCCAGGTGGCGGTGGGCAACTACTACGTGGACGTGGTGCGCCTGTGCGTGCGCTTCCTGTTGCCGCTGTGCCTGGTGTGGACCCTGCTGCTGACCAGCCAGGGCGTGCCGTCGACGATGACCGGTGGGCCGCAGGCCACGCCGATCGACGCCAGCGCCGGCATGGCCGAACAGAAGCTGCCGCTGGGCCCGGTCGCGGCGATGGTCGCGGCCAAGCAGCTGGGCGCCAACGGTGGCGGCTGGTACGGCCCGAACAGCAGCTTCCCGCTGGAGAACCCGACCCCGCTGTCGAACGCGCTGGAAATCGTCGGCATCCTGTTGGTGCCGATGGCAGTGATCTTCATGATCGGTGCGTTCACCGGCCGACGTCGCTTCGGCGCCCTGGTGTTCAGCTGCATGCTGGGCATGTCGCTGCTGTCCACCGGCGCGATGATGTGGAGCGAAGGACATAGCGCCAGCGCCGCCACGCCGCTGCTGATGGAAGGCAAGGAAGTGCGCTTCGGCGCCGATGGCACCGCGCTGTGGGCGGCAGTGACTACCCAGGTCTCCAATGGCTCGGTCGACGGCATGCACGATTCGCTGGCGCCGCTGAGTGGCGGCATCGCGATGGTCAACATGCTGGTCAGCGCGATCTGGGGCGGCATCGGCTGTGGCCTGCAGCAGTTCATCGTGTACCTGCTGCTGGGTGTATTCCTGGCCGGGTTGATGACCGGGCGTACGCCGGAACTGTTCGGCCGCAAGCTGGAGACGCCACAGGTGCGCCTGCTGGCCCTGCTGGTGCTGCTGCAGCCGATCACCCTGCTGGTGTTCACTGCGATCACCCTGGCCGTGCCCGGCCTGGCGGGCACCTCCAACCCCGGCTTCCATGGCATCAGCCAGGTCTTCTACGAGTACGTCTCGGCCTACGCCAACAACGGCTCGGGCTTCGAAGGGCTGGGCGACGCCACGCTGTGGTGGAACCTGAGCTGCTCGCTGGTACTGCTGCTGGGCCGCTTCCCGCTGCTGATCATTCCGCTGGTGGTGGCCACACAGCTGGCTGCCAAGCGCCAGGCCCCGGAGTCTGCCGGCAGCCTGCAGATCGAAACCCCGACCTTCGCCCTGACCCTGGTCTCGGTGATCGTCATCCTGACCGTGCTGCAGTTCATGCCGGCGCTGGTACTCGGCCCGATCGCCGACCACCTGAGCCTGGGACTGCACTAAGGACACCCTGATGAGTACCCAAGCAAGTTCAACCCGTAGTACCCATGCAGCGCGCCCTGCCCTGCTGGATGGCGCCGGCCTGCGCCGTGCGCTGGTCGAAGCGGTTCTCAAGCTGTCGCCGATGCATCTGGTGCGCAGCCCCGTGATGGCGGTGGTGATGGCCGGCACGATCGTCGCCGCGATCGTCACCCTGACCGGCAACGCGCCGCTGGGCTTCGGCCTGGCGGTGACCGCGATCCTGCTGGTGACCGTGCTGTTCGGCAACTTCGCCGAAGCCGTAGCGGAAGCGCGTGGCCGTGGCCAGGCCGCGTCGCTGCGGCGTGCCCGCCAGGACCTGGTGGCACGCCGGCTGGCGGCGCCGCAGCCAGGCGCCGCCGAAACCCAGGTGCCGGCCGCCGAGCTGCGCCCGGGCGACCACGTGATCGTCAGTGCCGGTGAGCTGGTGCCGGCCGATGGCGAGATCGTGCAGGGCCTGGCCACCATCAACGAAGCGGCGGTGACCGGCGAATCGGCACCGGTGTTGCGCGAGGCCGGTACCGACCGTTCCGGCGTGATCGGCGGCACCAAGGTGCTGTCCGACCAGATCATCGTGCGGGTGACCGCCGAGCCGGGCCACAGCTTCCTGGACCGGATGATCGCGCTGGTGGAAGGTGCCAACCGCCAGAAGACCCCCAACGAGATCGCGCTGACCCTGCTGCTGGCGGCGATGACACTGACCTTCCTGGTGGTGGTGGCGACGCTGCCGGCGATCGGCGCGGCCGTAGGCGTGCAGGTCGATCCGCTGCTGTTGATCGCGCTGCTGGTGTGCCTGATCCCGACCACCATCGGCGGCCTGCTGCCGGCCATCGGCATCGCCGGCATGAACCGTGCGCTGGCCGCCAACGTGCTGGCCAAGTCGGGCAAGGCAGTGGAGGTGGCCGGCGACGTCGACGTGCTGCTGCTGGACAAGACCGGCACCATCACCTACGGCGACCGTCAGGCCAGCCACTTCCATCCGCTGGCCGGCATCGATGCCAGCCAGCTGCGCGAGGCCGCACTGCTGTCCTCGCTGGCCGACCCGACCCCGGAAGGCAAGTCGATCGTGCGCCTGGCGCGCGAACAGGGCTGCGCTACCGCCGAACCGCACCACGCCGAGTACCTGGCGTTCAGTGCGCAGACCCGCATGTCCGGCGTGGACCTGGAACATGGGCGGCAGATCCGCAAGGGTGCCGCCGATGCGATCCGTGCCCACGTGCAGGCGCTGGGCGGCAACGTGCCGGCGGAACTGGCCGGGCGCGTCGAGCAGGTCGCACGCAACGGTGCCACCCCGCTGGTGGTGGCCGAGGGCCGCCACGTGCTGGGCGTGATCGAGCTGTCGGACGTGGTCAAGCACGGCATGCGCGAGAAGTTCGCGCAGCTGCGGGCGATGGGTATCCGCACGGTGATGATCACCGGCGACAACCCGCTGACCGCCGCCGCAATCGCCGCCGAAGCCGGCGTCGACGACTACATCGCCGAGGCTCGCCCGGAGGACAAGCTGGCACGCATCCGCCAGGAGCAGGCCGGCGGCCGCCTGGTGGCGATGGTCGGCGATGGCACCAATGACGCGCCGGCGCTGGCCCAGGCAGACATCGGTCTGGCGATGAACTCCGGTACGCAGGCGGCGAAGGAGGCCGGCAACATGGTCGACCTCGATTCGGACCCGGCCAAGCTGCTGGCGGTGGTGGAAGTAGGCAAGCAGCAGCTGATCACCCGCGGCGCGCTGACCACCTTCTCGCTGGCCAACGACGTCTCCAAGTACTTCGCGATCCTGCCGGCGCTGTTCGCCGCGGCCGTGCCGACCATGGCCGCCTTGAACGTGATGCAACTGTCGAGCCCGCGCAATGCGGTGCTGGCAGCGCTGATCTTCAACGCCCTGGTGATTCCCGCCCTGATCCCGCTCGCCCTGCGTGGCGTGCGCTTCCGCCCGGCCACTGCAACCGCACTGCTGCGCCGGAACATGCTGGTGTACGGCCTCGGCGGCGTGCTGCTGCCGTTCGCAGCGATCAAGGCGATCGACCTTCTTCTTGTCCTGGTATTCGGCGCATGAACCGTACTGCTTCCACTTCATCTTCCCTTCCGCGCGAACAGAAGGCCGAGGCCCGCGTGGCCAGCCTGCAGGATGGTGCCAGCTGGCGCCCGGCGATCGGCCTGGGCCTCGCCACCCTGCTGCTGGCCGGTGCGGTCTACGCCGGTATCGCCACCGGTTTTGCCGGCCTGGCCTACCCGACCCAGGCCGAGGGCAGCCTGCTGCGCGATGGCAACGGCCAGGTACGCGGCTCGGCATGGTTGTCGCAGCCGTTCACCGGTGACGGCTACTTCCAGGCACGTCCGTCGGCAGCCAACTACGACCCGATGGCCGCGGCCGGTTCCAACATGGCGCGCAGCAATCCGGCCCTGGCCGAGCGTGTTGCCGCCAGCACCGCTGCGGTGGCCGCGCGCGAAGGCGTCACCCCGGCGCAGGTACCGGCAGACCTGGTCACGCAGTCCGCAGGTGGCCTGGATCCGCAGCTGTCGCCGGCGGCGGCGCGCCTGCAGGTGGCACGCGTGGCACGTGCCCGCGGCCTGCCGGTGGAGCGCGTGCAGGCACTGGTGCAGGCGCATACCGAAGGGCGCCAGTGGGGCCTGTTCGGCCAGCCGCGGGTGAACGTGGTGACGCTGAACTTCGCGCTGGACCACGCGGCCAAGGCACCGTGATGCCGGCCTGCACCGGCTGCGCGCACAATGGCGCCCATGACAGCGGCACCCATGACTGATGCGCGTACCCGCCAGGCCGATGCCCTGGTTGAAGGCCTGCAACGCGAAGCCGGCGGCAAGCTGACCGTGTTCCTCGGTGCGGCGCCGGGCGTGGGCAAGACCTACACCATGCTGACCCGCGCACAGGAACAGCTGCGCCGCGGTGTCGACCTGGTGGTGGGCCTGGTGGAAACCCACGGCCGCGCCGATACCCAGGCGCTGCTGGAGGGCCTGCCACAGCTGCCGCTGAAGGCAGTGGCCTACCACGGCCATACCCTGCAGGAAATGGACCTGGATGCCGTGCTCGCACGGCATCCGGCGCTGGTGCTGGTGGACGAACTGGCCCATCGCAATGCGCCGGGCAGCCGCCATGAGCGGCGCTGGCAGGACGTGATCGAGCTGCTGGATGCCGGCATCGATGTCTGGACCACGGTCAACATCCAGCATCTGGAAAGCCTCAACGATGTGGTGATGCGCATCACCGGCGTGCGCGTGAGCGAGACCGTGCCGGACGGCGTGCTCGACCGCTTGCATGACATCGTGCTGGTCGACCTGCCGCCGCGCGAGCTGATCGCGCGCCTGCAGCAGGGCAAGGTCTATGTGCCCGAACAGGCCGCGCAGGCGCTGCAGGCGTTCTTCTCGCCGGCCAACCTCACCGCACTGCGCGAGCTGGCCATGCAGGAGGCCGCCGACCGCGTCGACAGCAGCCTGCGTGAAGCGCGCGCCGCGCGCGGCGAGAGCAACCTGCCACTGCGTCGTGGCGTGCTGGTGGCCATTGATGGCGGCGGTCAGAGCGAGTACCTGGTGCGGGTGGCGCGGCGCATCGCCGAACGTCGCGATGCGCCGTGGACGGTGGTGACCGTGCAGGGCCGACGCCAGGACGAGGCGACCCGACGCGAAATCGATGCGGCCTTCGCCCTGGCACGCCGCCTCGGCGGCGACGCCGAACTGCTGCATGGATCGAGCATCGCCGATGCCCTGCTCGATCACGCCGCGCACAACGGCGTGTCGACCCTGGTGCTCGGCCGGACCCGCGAACGTCCACTGGCGCGGATGTTCAACCGCACCCTGACCCAGCAGCTGATCCAGCGCGGCGCGCATTACGAGATCACCATCATCAGCACCCCGCAGGCACGTGCGCGCTCGCGTCGCGAGGGCCTGCTGCCGCCGGTGCGCGGCATCAGCTACGAACCGGTACAGGCGCTGATCGCCACCGCGCTGGCCTGTGCGGTGGCATGGCTGGCCGAACGCTGGGTCGGCATGGCCGACCTGTCGATGGTGTTCATCGTGGCGGTGGTGCTGGTGGCCGCACGCACGCGCGCCAGCGTGGCGGTGATGGCGGCGATCCTGTGCTTCCTCGCCTACAACTTCCTGTTCATCGCGCCGCGCTTCACCTTCGCCATCGGCGCGCGCCAGGGCGTGATCACCGTGTTCCTGTTCCTGGCCGCCGCGCTGGTGGCCGGACGCCTGGCCTCGCGCCTGCGCATGCAGGTGATCGCGCTGCGTGCGGCGAATCGACATGCGCGTGCGCGCCAGCAGCTGGGACGGCAGCTGGCCAGCGCGGCCGGCAACGGCGAGGTGGCGCAGGCGGGTCGGCATGCACTGGAACAGGCCATGGACGTGCCGGCGTGGCTGCGGATCGGCGCCGATACCGCAACCGGTGGCCGCAGCCAGCCGGGCGATACCGACTTGGCCGCCGCCGATTGGGCACTGCGCCACGGCCAGCCGAGCGGGCGCTTCACCGACACCCTGGCCGGTGCGCAATGGTGGTTCCTGCCGCTGCTGGATGGCGAGGACCGCGCGATCGGCGTGGCTGGCCTTTACCTGCCCGACGCACAGGCGCGCCTGCTGCCCGAACAACGGCAACTGGCCGAAGCGATGGTCGATGACATCGCGCAGGCCGCGCTGCGCACCCGGCTGGTGGCGGAACTGGAGCAGGCGCACGTCAGCAACGAGACCGAGCGGCTGCGCTCGGCCCTGCTCTCTTCGGTGTCGCACGACCTGCGCTCGCCACTGGCGGCGATGATCGGCTCGGCCGACAGCCTGGCCAGCTATGGTGCGGCAATGGATACGGCCGATCGCCGTGCCCTGCTCGACACCATCCTGGTCGAGGGCGAACGGCTGGACCGCTACATCCAGAACCTGCTGGACATGACCCGCCTCGGCCACGAGGGATTGAAGATCAACCGCGACTGGATCGGCGTGGACGAACTGATCGGCTCGGCCGCACGGCGCCTGCAGCGCTACCAGCCGAAGGTGCGGCTGGAGCTGGACATTCCGGCCACGCTGGCGCCGATCTGGGTACACCCGGCGCTGGTCGAACAGGCGGTGTTCAACGTGATGGAAAACGCGGCCAAGTTCTCACCGCAGGATGCGGCCGTGCAGGTGCAGGCGCGTGAACTGGACGGCCAGCTGCGCATCGACGTGATCGATGCCGGCCCCGGCATTCCCGACGACGAGCGTGCGCGCATCTTCGACATGTTCTACAGCGTTGAACGTGGCGACCGTGGCCGCCATGGCACCGGCCTGGGCCTGACCATCTGCCAGGGCATGATCGGCGCACATGGCGGCAGCGTGCAGGCGCTGCCCGGACGCGACGGTCGCGGTACCCTGATCCGCATCACCCTGCCCCTGCTCAAGCCAGCCTCCCACGATGAGCCCGACCCCGATTGATGCCAGCGTGCCGGCCGCGCGCGTGCTGGTGATCGATGATGAAACCCAGATCCGCCGGTTCCTGGACATCAGCCTGCGCGCGCAGGGCTACCAGGTGCGGCAGGCCGCCACCGGCCAGGAAGGCCTGCAGCTGGCCGCCAGCGAGGACATGGATCTGGTGATCCTGGATATCGGCCTGCCGGACATGGAAGGCCACGAGGTGCTGGAACAACTGCGGCAGTGGAGCCAGGTGCCGGTGATCATGCTGACCGTGCGTGCCGGCGAGGCGGAGAAGGTGCGTGCGCTGGATACCGGCGCGAATGACTACGTGACCAAGCCGTTCGGCACGCAGGAGCTGATGGCGCGGGTGCGGGCGCTGCTGCGCACGCGCAGCGTACCCAGTGATGGCACGCCACCGGTATTCGACGATGGCCACCTGCATGTGGACCTGGTCCGCCGTGAAGTGGCGCTGGATGGCGAGCCGGTAGCGTTGACCCGCAAGGAGTACGCGCTGCTGTCGCTGCTGCTGCGCAACGCCGGGCGGGTGGTGACCCAGCCACAGATCCTGCAGGAGATCTGGGGCCCGACCCACCAGCACGACACCCATTACCTGCGCATCCTGGTCGGCAAGCTGCGGCACAAGCTGGGCGATTCAGCGCTGGATTCGCGCTACCTGTTCACCGATCCGGGCGTCGGGCTGCGGTTCAAGGGGTGAGGGTGTGCCGACCAACGGTCGGCACCCACCAAAGCGAATCCGGAAGAGCATCCACGCATGGCGTGGATCTACTGTGTCGACCAAGGTCGACACCTACCAACAGCGGTCCATGCCGTTCCGACAGATCGCGGAAATTGTCAGGGGTGGGGCGGTGTCGGAGTGCGGGGTGTCAGCCGCATGGATGCGGCTGCCAAGCCTACAGGGACGTACTTGCGGCGTCCCCGCACTCCGACACCGCCCCGCCATTTCGCGGATAGCTCGCTATTGATGTTGATGTTGATGTTGATGTTGATGTTGATGTTGATGTTGATGTTGCTGCTGCCGTTGCTTCGGCGGGTGCCGGGCGCAGCCCGGCCCCACCTCAGAACCCCAGCGGGGTGTCGCCCAGCACCGGCTGCAGCTGGCTGCGGAACAGCGCCTGGATGCGTTCCAGCGCCGCCTCGTCATTGCCCTCGAAGCGCAGCACCAGCACCGGCGTGGTGTTGGAGGCGCGCACCAGGCCCCAGCCATCGGGGAAGTCCACGCGCAGGCCATCGATGGTCGACAACCGACCGCCCACATACGGGTTGTCCGGCGACTGCGCCGCCGCCACCAGCATCGCCACCAGCGCGTGCGGCGTACCGTCGGCCACCGGCACCTTCAGTTCCGGCGTGGCCACCATCTCCGGCAGCTCTGCCAGTACCTCGTCCGGAGTCTCCTCGCGCTGGGCCAGGATCTCCAGCAGGCGCGCAGCCGCATACAGGCCATCGTCAAAACCGAACCAGCGCTCCTTGAAGAAGAAGTGGCCGCTCATCTCGCCAGCCAGCTCGGCATCGGTCTCGCGCATCTTCGCCTTCATCAGCGAATGCCCGGTCTTCCACATCAGCGGGCTGCCACCATTGCGCAGCACGTGGTCGGACAGCTTGCCGGTGCACTTCACGTCGTAGATCACCATCGCGCCCGGATTGCGCATCAGCACGTCGGCGGCGAACAGCATCAGCAGGCGGTCGGCATAGATGATCTTTCCTTCGCCGGTGACCACGCCCAGGCGGTCACCGTCGCCATCGAAGGCGACGCCGAGATCGGCACCGAAGCGCTTCACCGTCTGCACCAGGTCTTCCAGGTTGGCCGGCTCGCTGGGGTCGGGATGATGGTTGGGGAAGGTACCGTCGACATCGCAGTACAGCGGGATGACTTCCGCACCGATCGCTTCCAGCAGCTGCGGCGCGAGCGCGCCGGCCACGCCGTTGCCGGCATCGGCCACGACCTTCAACGGGCGGTCCAGCTGCACGTCGTCGGCGATGCGCTGGATGTAGTCGGCGCTGACATCGCGCTGCTGGTAATCGCCCGGCTCGGCGGCCTGTACCAGGCGGCCTTCGACGATGCGCTGGTACAGATCGGTGATGGCATCACCGGACAACGTCTCGCCGCCGATGACCACCTTGAAACCGTTGTACTCGGGCGGGTTATGGCTGCCGGTGACCGCCACGCAGGTGCCGGTACGCAGATGGAAGGCGGCGTAGTACACGACCGGGGTCGGTGCCAGGCCGATGTCGATCACCGCGCAACCGGCGCGCCTCAGGCCCTCGGCCAACCCTGCGGCCAGTTCCGGGCCGGACAGGCGGCCGTCGCGGCCGATCACCACCTCGCGCAGGCCCTGCTCCAGGGCCACGGTGCCGATGGCCTGGCCGATCAGCGCCGCCGTTTTCGGCGTCAGTTCACTGCCAACCACGCCGCGGATGTCGTAGGCGCGGAAGATACCGGCCGCCAGTTCCTCGGCCGGAACCGGTGGCGGGGGCGGCGGTGCACTTTCAGTTGTGCTGGCCTCGGCCACCGGCGGCGGCGCCATCTGCAGGCTCTCGCTCAGGGTCGGGCCATGATCGGCTTCCGCCACGGTCGCCCGGCGCGGCAGCGGCAGCGACTTCGGCAGGCGGCCGCGCCCCACCACCAGCAGCACGGCGATGAACGCCAGCAGCAGCGCAACGATGGCGCTGGCCAGCGAACCCAGGCCCAGCGGACCAGGTTCGACATTGGGTACCGCGGCCACCAGCCGCAACGGCGTCCCCGGAATCGGCCGCGCCAATGCTTCGGCGCTTTCGGCCAGGCCGGCATCGCCCTGGGCGACGAGGTCATGCGCGCCCTGGCGCAGGCCAAGGAAACCGGCCGATGGCGCACTCACCTGGTCCAGCGGTGAGGTCAGCCGCAGCAATGGCTGGCGCACGTAGAGCACCGCCGGGCCGAGACTGCCCAGTTGAACCGGCGCTGCCAGGCCCAGGCGATTGCCACCGCCATCGCGGACCACGCGCAGGCTGGGCTTGCCTTCGGCCAATGCCGCTTCCAGCAGCGCCAATCGCGCATAGCCAAAGGCGGCCGGGTCGGCGTAGGCGTTGGCCAGATCAGCGGCCAGTACCTCGGCGTGCTCGACGCCGGTCCAGCTCTCGCGGACCGCGAGTGCCGCCGCAGCGGCATCACCGGCCTGCAGCGCCTGCTGCACGCGCTCGTTCTTCAGCTGCTGCTGCAGCTGCTTCAGCTGGCCGGCAGCGGCCTCCTGCAGGCCCTGCACGGCCTGGTCACGTGCAGCTTCCAGCGCCTGGCCGTTGGCCTCCTGGCGCCATTGCTGGACTGCGCTCCATCCGAACCAGCCGGCCAGCAGGATCAGCAGCACCCCCAGTAGTGGCGCACTGCGTCCCAACGACCGTCCCCGCTGTCCTTCCCCGATGCCGCTCATCGATGTCCCCTGTCAACGCACCCCGGTGTGGCCGAATCCACCCGTTCCCCGCACGCTGTCGGTGAAAGTATCCACCACCTGCAGGCTGACGCGGGCAATCGGCACGATCACCAGTTGCGCGATGCGATCGCCCGGCTCGATGGTGAAGGCCTCGCGGCCACGGTTCCAGACGCTGATCAGCAGCGGGCCCTGGTAATCGGCGTCGATCAGGCCGGTGCCATTGCCGAGCACGATGCCGTGGCGATGGCCCAGCCCCGAGCGCGGCAGGATCACCGCGCACAGGTTCGGATCGGCGATGTGGATGGCCAGGCCGCTGGGAACCAGCGCGGTGTCGCCCGGCTGCAGGGTCAGCGCGGTATCCAGCGCCGCGCGCAGGTCCATGCCGGCGCTGGCCTCGGTGGCGTAGGCCGGCAGCGGCCAGCTGTCGCCGAAGCGCGGATCGAGCAGCTTGACCTGCAGCGGTTGGGAAGTGGATGCCTGGGTCATGCCTGGAGTCTCCGCGCGATCAGCGCCAGCAGTTGTTCGGCCAGCTCGCGCTTGGAGGTGGCCGGGAATACCTGTTCACCGTCCTGCCAGAAGGCCGTGGCGGCATTGTTGTCGCTCTCGAAACCGCCGCCGCTGATGCCGACCTGGTTGGCGATCACCAGGTCCAGGCGCTTGTCGACCAGCTTGCCACGCGCGTATTTCTCCACGTCGTGGGTTTCGGCGGCAAAGCCGACCACCAGCTTCAGCGACTGCGTCTGCGCAGCCACCTCGGCAAGGATGTCCGGCGTGCGCACCAGCTCGATCACCAGCGACTGGCTGTCGGCGGTCTTCTTCAGCTTCTGCGGCGCGACCTGGCGCGGCGTGTAGTCGGACACTGCAGCGGCACCGATATAGATGTCGGCCGGCAGCGACTTCAGCACGGCATCGCGCATCTGCGCAGCCGAGCGCACGTCCACACGCTGCACGCCGGGCGGCGTCGGCAGCTGTACCGGGCCGCTGACCAGCACCACCTGAGCACCCATCGCGGCGGCGGTCGCGGCCAGGGCAAAGCCCATCTTGCCGCTGCTGCGGTTGCCGACATAGCGCACCGGATCGATGTCTTCATAGGTCGGGCCGGCGCTGATCAGCAGGCGCAGGCCCTGCAGCGCGCGGGTTTCCGGCGCGGCAACGGACGCCGCGCTGCTGCCATTGGCGGCCAGCGCGGCCACGATGTCGCCCGGTTCGGCCAGACGCCCCGGACCGGACTCGCCTTCGGCCAGCGGGCCATCGACCGGGCCGATCACCTGCGCGCCGCGCTGGCGCAGCAGGGCGATGTTGGCCTGGGTGGCCGGGTGCAGCCACATGCGATGGTTCATCGCCGGGCAGATCGTCAACGGCGCGGTACTGGCCAGGCACAGCGTGCTGACCAGGTCATCGGCATGGCCCTGGGCCAGCCGGGCCAGCAGATCGGCGGTTCCCGGGGCAACCACGATGCGGTCGGCCCAGCGCGCCAGCTCGATGTGGCCCATGGCCTGTTCGGCGGCGCTGTCCCACAGCGTGGTGCGGGTAGGCTGCCCGGACAGGGCCTGGAAACTGAGCGGAGTGACGAACTGCTGGGCACCGGCGGTCATCGCCACCTGCACCTGGGCACCGGCGTCGCGCAGGCGCCGCACCAGTTCCAGGGCCTTGTAGGCCGCGATCCCGCCTCCGACGCACAACAGCAGTTTCTGACCTTCCAGCGCGCGGGCCTGCGCGGGGGAAGCGTTGGGGGAGTCAGCCACCTGGAATTCCTGTGCAAACGAGGGCGCTAGCTTACCCGATGGTCGGTAATGTCCCGGTGCAGGGTGCACATAGCGGACAGCTATCAGTAGATGGAGCGCGCTGCGCCTGACCCTGGGCTAGCCGGGCATCGGTTTCGGACCTTTCCTATACCTCTACGGGTCTGCGCTTTTGCAGAATCAGGCATTGGCTGCCGTCTGCCGTGGCCTGTTCGACCTTCGAGGAGCCTCGTGCATCCACGCATCATCATTGCCGACGACCATCCCGTGGTCCTGCATGGCATCCGTATCGTGCTGCAGACCCACCTGATGGACATCGTCGGCAGTGCACGTGACGGCGCCCAGCTGCTGGAGCTGGTGGACCACCACGACTGCGATGCGGTGCTGACCGACCTGTCGATGCCGGGTGACGGCCCGGACGGTCCAGAGCTGATCGACGCGCTGCGCGTGCGTCACCCCGGGCTGCCGGTGGTGGTGCTGACCGGCGCCCGCCATCCCGGGCTGCTGGACGGACTGCTGCGCGAGGGCATCAGTGGGCTGGTCGACAAATGCGCCGATTTCGCCGAACTGCCGCAGGCACTGAACGCCGCACTGGCCGGCCAGGTGTTCGTTTCCCAACAACTGCGCCACCACCTGCAGGCGCGCGACCTGCTGTTCCCGCGCGAACCGGCGCCGCTGTCGGCGCGGGAACAGGAAGTGCTGGATCTGCTGGCGGCCGGGCTCAGCGTGAATGCCGTCGCCGAGCGTTGCGGGCGCAGCCCGAAGACCATCAGCCGGCAGAAGGCCGAAGCCAAGCGCAAGCTGGGCCTGCAGAACAACCAGGAACTGTTCGACTATCTGCAGACCCGGCGCGGGTGAGGCATCGCCCGACCCGGTGCTGCGGTATGCACTGATGGGAGCCGCCACCCGGGCTGGCGATGATGCAGGCATGCCCATCCATGACTGGCCCGAACAGGAACGCCCCCGTGAGAAGCTGATCGCGCGCGGGCCCACGGCACTTTCCGACGCCGAACTGCTGGCCCTGTTTCTCGGCTCCGGGTTCGGTGGCCGCGATGCCGTGCAGACCGCGCGCGACCTGCTGCAGGCGCACGGCCCGTTGCGGGTGCTGCTGGACCGCCCCGCGCGTGATCTGGCCCGCCTGCCCGGGCTCGGCCCGGCGCGCAGCTGTACGCTGGCTGCCGGGCTGGAACTGGCCCACCGCTACCTGGCTGCCGAGCTGGAACACGGCGAAGCGGTCGGCAACAACCCGGCCGCGGTCGGCCGCTATCTGCAGCACCGCCTGCGGGGGCAGGCCCGGGAGATCTTCATGGCCCTGTTCCTGGACAACCGGCACCGCCTGATCGCTTGCGAGGAGCTGTTCCACGGCACCATCAACGCCGCACCGGTCTACCCCCGCGAAGTGGTGCGGCGCGCCCTGCTGCACAACGCGGCGGCGGTGATCCTCAGCCACAACCACCCCTCCGGCGACCCGGAACCCTCCAGCGCCGATACCCGCATCACCGACGAACTGCAGCAGGCACTGGCGCTGGTGGATGTCCGCCTGCTGGACCACTTCGTGGTCGGTGAGGGCCGCCCCGTTTCGTTTGCTGAACGAGGCCTGCTGTCGCCGCCCCAGCCCCGCCTGTTCGGCTGAGCGCCCGCCCTCCAGGCGCCATCGGTCGCCCCCACAGGCAGGTTTCGGTCAGCGTGGCCGCTGGTATCTGCGCTAAAATGGGCGATTCCGCCGCTCATTCTCACAGCAGGCCTCGTGAAAAATCTCCTCCGCGCCCTGATCAGCCAAGGCATCGAAGCCTTGCGCGCCAATGGCACCCTGCCCGCCGACTCCCTGCCGCCGGACTTCGTGGTCGAGCGCCCGAAGACCCGTGACCACGGCGACTTCGCCACCAATGCCGCGATGCTGCTGGCCAAGGCCGCGCGCAGCAATCCGCGCGCACTGGCACAGGCGCTGGTCGAGGCACTGCCGCGCAGCGAGGACGTCAGCAAGGTCGAGATCGCCGGCCCCGGCTTCATCAATTTCCACCTGGCGCCGGCCGCGTACCAGCGTGAAGCCGCGTCGGTCATCAAGGAAGCCCACGACTACGGCCGCAACCTGTCCGGCAATGGCCGCACGGTGGGTGTGGAGTACGTGTCGGCCAACCCGACCGGCCCGCTCCATGTCGGCCATGGCCGCGCGGCGGCGATCGGCGACTGCGTGGCGCGTGTGCTCGACGCCAACGGCTGGAACGCCAAGCGTGAGTTCTACTACAACGACGCCGGCGTGCAGATCGAGAACCTGGCGCTGTCCACCCAGGCGCGGATCAAGGGCATCGCGCCGGACCAGGATGGCTGGCCGGAAGGTGGCTACCGCGGTGAATACATCGCCGACGTCGCCCGCGCCTACATGGCCGGCGCCAGCGTCGATCTGGAAGGCAGCACCGTGGTCGGTGCCAAGGACCCGGACGACATGCAGGCGATCCGCCGCTTCGCCGTGGCCTACCTGCGCAACGAGCAGAATCTGGACCTGGCCGCGTTCGGCGTCGACTTCGACATCTACTTCCTGGAAAGCTCGCTGTACGCCGATGGCAAGGTGGCCGAAGCGGTGGCCAAGCTGCAGGCGTCGGGTCATACCTATGAAGAAGGTGGCGCGCTGTGGCTGCGCAGCACCGACTTCGGTGACGACAAGGACCGCGTGATGCGCAAGTCCGACGGCACCTTCACCTACTTCGTGCCGGACGTGGCCTACCACCTGTCCAAGTGGCAGCGCGGCTACGAGCGCGCGATCACCGAGCTCGGCGCCGATCACCATGGTTCGCTGGCACGCGTGCGCGCCGGCCTGCAGGCCATGGAAGTGGGCATCCCGCAGGGCTGGCCGGAGTACGTGCTGCACCAGATGGTCACCGTCATGCGTGGCGGCGAGGAAGTGAAGCTGTCCAAGCGTGCCGGCAGCTACTTCACCCTGCGCGACCTGATCGAGGAAGCCGGCCGCGATGCCACCCGCTGGTTCCTGATCGCGCGCAAGCCCGATTCGCAGCTGACCTTCGACATCGACCTGGCCCGCCAGCAGAGCAACGACAACCCGGTGTTCTACGTGCAGTACGCGCACGCCCGCGTCTGCAGCCTGCTGCGCCAGGCACAGGAGAAGGGCCTGGTGTACGAACAGGGCAATGGCCTGGCCAACCTCGGCCGCCTGGCCGACGACGCCTCGCTGCTGCTGATGAACGAGATCTCGCGGTACCCGGAAGTGGTGGAGGCGGCCGGCGTGGCGCTGGAACCGCATCTGGTGGCGCAGTACCTGCGTGAATTGGCGCACGCGTTCCACACGTGGTATCACGGGACGCCGGTGCTGGTGGAAGACGCTGCGGATCGCAACGCCAAGCTGACCCTGGCCTGCGCCGCGCGCCAGGTGCTGGCCAACGGCCTCGAACTCCTGGGCGTCAGCGCCCCGGAAAAAATGTAAGCATCAGGAGACGCAGTACACATGGCAGCACGACGCGGCAAAAACCAGGCACGACGCAACAGCAGCAGCCAGGGCACACCCGGATGGGTGTGGCTGGTCGCTGGCGTGGCGATTGCGGCCGTGGTGTTCCTGGCGGCGCCGAACCTGTTCAAGGGCGAAGGCGATGGCTTCCTTCGCGCCGGTCCGCAGCCGAACCCGAACGCGCAGCCTGCCCCGGTCGCTGATGCCGACAGCGATGTCGGCACCCAGCCGGCCGCGCAGCCGGCCACGCCGAAGCCGGCCGAACCGGAAAAGCCGGCCGCCACCCAGTACGACTTCTACACCCTGCTGCCGGGCAAGGAAGTTGAAATGTCCGACGCCGAACTGGCTGCCAGCGCGCGTGCCGAGGACCAGCGCCGGGCCAAGGCCGAAGCGCAGCGCGCGCAGGCGGCACTGGAAGGCAAGCCGGTTCCGCCGCCAGCGGCTACCGCGCCGGCACCGACGGCAACCGCCAGCGTGGCCAGCACCGCGCCGGTGACCGCCACCAGCCGTCCGCTGCCGGCACCGCTGAGCGAACGACCGGCTGCGGCAACGCCTCCGGCCAGCACGCCGACGGCGTCGACCAGCACCGCCGCCGCCACTCCGGCAGCGCGTGCGGAAACCGCGCCGACCGCGGCCACTACCCCCGCCGCTGCGGCACCGGCTGCCGCCGACAATGCCCGCTACATCCTGCAGGCGGGTGCGTTCGGTGCCTCCGGCGATGCCGAAGCGACCAAGGCCAAGCTGGCGATGATGGGCCTGGCGGCACGCGTCGAATCGGCGCAGATCAACGGCAAGACCGTGTACCGCGTGCGCATGGGACCGTATGGCAGTGCAGGTGAACTGTCTGAAGCCAAGCAGAAGCTGGATGGCACCGGCCTGCAGGCGATGGCGATCAAGGCACAGTGAGTCTGCCGAAGTGAATGAAAAAGCCGGGCACAGCCCGGCTTTTTTTTGTCTGTGTAGAGTCGAGCTTGCTCGACTGCCGTTCAAAGCAGTCGAGCAAGCTCGACTCTACAAAGGGCGAAGAGCAGTCGAGCATGGCTCGACTCTACAAATGAACGTCAGCCTTCGCGGGCGACCTGGAAACCGGCGAAGGACTGGCTGACCGGCATCAGTTCCAGGCGATTGATGTTCAGGTGCGGCGGCAGGCTGGCCACCCAGAAGATCTGTTCGGCGATGTCTTCGGCGGTCATCGGGTTGGCGCCGGTATAGAGCTTGTCCGACGCCGCCTGGTCGCCATGGGTACGCACCACGGTGAACTCGGTTTCGGCCATGCCCGGCTCGATCGTGGTCACGCGCACGCCGGTGCCGTGCAGGTCCGAACGCAGGCCGAGCGAGAACTGGCTGACGAAAGCCTTGGTGCCACCGTAGGCATTGCCGCCCGGGTACGGGTAGACGCCGGCCACCGACGAAATGTTGATGATTGCGCCCTTGCGCTCCACCAGCTGCGGCAGCAGGCGGTGGGTCAGGGTCACCAGCGCGGTGATGTTGGTGTCGATCATCGTGGTCCAGTCCGACAACTTGGCGCTCTGTGCCGGCGCAGTGCCCTGCGCCAGACCGGCGTTGTTGACCAGCAGATCGATCTCGCCAAAGGCCGGCGGCAGTGCCAGCAGCGCCGCTTCCATCGCCACCGGATCGCGGATGTCGAAGGCGGCGGCATGCACCACGTCCTTGCCGTAGCGCTCGACCAGCGGCTGCAGGCGTTCGCCGCGGCGGCCGGTGGCGATCACCTTCCAGCCCGCCTGGGCGAAGCGGTGGACGGCGGCGGCGCCGAAGCCGGACGTGGCGCCGGTAATCAGGACAGTGCGGGTCATCAGGCAACTCCAGGGGGAAAAACCAGACCCCCATTCTGGCACCGTCGGCCGGGGGTTGCGTTGCCTGATCGGCCAGATCCGGCCCCACCTGTCGGGGTGACCGGTACAATTGGGGCCATGATCAACAACGATGTCCTGCGCAGCGTGCGCTACTCCCTGGACCTGGGCGACCACCACGTGGTGACCCTGTGCCAGATGGCCGACCCGGCCTTCGCCGTGGATCCGGAACAGGTGAAGGCCTGGCTGCGCCGCGAGGACGAAGCCGGTTTCGAGGCGATGAGCGACAGCGCGCTGGCGCACTTCCTCGACGGCCTGATCGTGCACCTGCGCGGTCGCGACGAAAGCCAGCCGCAGCGTGCGGTGGAAACCCGCATCGACAACAACCTGGTGCTGAAGAAGCTGCGCGTGGCCTTCCAGCTGCGCGACGTCGATCTGATGGAGATCTTCGCCAGCGCCGGCTTCAACGTCTCCAAGTCGGAAGTGGGCGCCTTGTTCCGCCAGCCCGGGCACACCAACTACCGGCGCTGCCTGGACCAGATGCTGCGCAATTTCCTCAAGGGCCTGAGCCTGCGCCTGCGCGGCTGAGCACGGCCTCGACGAACGCACGCGCCGCCGGTGTCGGCAGTCGCTGCCAGACCAGGTGCACGCGGCGGGTCGGGGTCGGCTGCAGCGGAATCTGTACCACCCCCTGGAACCCGTCGGCGATCAACGCTGGCACGATGCCAACCGCCAGCCCATGGCGGACGAAGCGCTCGATCAGTTCCATCAGATTGACCTCGAAGCGCACCGTGTGCGGCAGGCCAGCGGCAGCGAAGGCATCGTCGGTCTGCCGCCGCGCACCGGTGCCGCGCGGAAAGTCGACCAGCGCCTCGTCCTGCAGTTCGGTCAATGGCAGCCGCTTGCGCCGGGCCAAGCGGTGCGATGGCGCCAGCACCGCCACCAGGTCTTCTTCCTGCAGCATCTGGTGGCAGACCCCGTCCAGCCCCGCCGACGGCGCCAATCCGACCAGTGCCACGTCCAGCTCTCGCGACTGCACCTGCGCGATCAGGTCCTCGCTCTTGTCGACCCGCAGCTGGAACTCCACCTGCGGGTGCGCCTGCTGGAAGGCCGCCAGCATCGCCACCACATCAATGTCGGTCAGCGAGGAGATCTGCCCGATCGCCAGCAGGCCACGCACCTCACCAGTAACGGCGGCCACGTCGGCGCGCAGGTGGCGCAGGCTGGCCAGCACCTGGCGTGCATGCACCAGCAGCGCCTCGCCGGCGGCGGTGGCCCGCACCTGCCGCGGCAGGCGCTCGAACAGGGGCGTACCCAGTTCCTGCTCCAGGTAGGCAATCTGGTGGCTCAACGCGGACTGCACCACATGGCAGCGTTCCGCGGCGCGGGTGAAATTGCCCTCTTCGGCCAGGGCGACGGCAAACTCGAGCTGTTTGAGATTCATCCAACTATCTCGTTTCCAGATGGCATGGATGATGATGATTCATTTCCATCATGGCCGCAGCAGGCGGACACTGTGCATCCCGCTTTGTGGAATACCGCGTGAGTCCGTCCCTCCCCCCTCTGCACCGCTGGCAGGTGCTGCTGATGTCGGTGGCTACCGGCGTGGCCGTGGCCAGCAACTACTATGCGCAGCCACTGCTGCACACCATCGCCGATGCCTTCGGCGTGCCATTCGGCCAGGTCGGCATGGTGGTCACTGCCGCACAGCTGAGCTATGCCGCCGGACTGATCCTGCTGGTGCCGCTGGGAGACCTGTTCGAACGCCGCCGCCTGATCGTGGTGATGAGCCTGCTGTCGGCAGGCGGGCTGGTGATCAGTGCCTGTGCACCATCGCTGGCCTGGTTGCTGGTCGGCACCGCGATCACCGGCCTGTTCTCGGTGGTGGCGCAGGTACTGGTGCCGTTTGCGGCCACGCTGGCCGCGCCGGAACATCGTGGCCGCGTGGTCGGCACATTGATGAGTGGCCTGCTGCTGGGCATCCTGCTGGCGCGCACCGTGGCCGGCCTGCTTTCCAGCCTGGGCGACTGGCGCCTGGTGTATGCGATCGCCGCCGGCACCCTGGTGCTGACCGCGCTGGCGCTGCAGCGCGGCCTGCCGCGATTCCACCACAGCGCCGGCCTCGGCTATTTCGCATTGCTGCGCTCGATCGGCGTGCTGTTCGTGCAGGAGCCGGTACTGCGCCAGCGCACCCTGCTGGGCGCCTGCAGCTTCGCCATGTTCGCGATCTTCTGGACGCCGCTGGCGTTCCTGCTGGCACAACCGCCCTACGCCTACAGCGATGCCACCATCGGCCTGTTCGGGCTGGTCGGCGCCGCCGGTACGCTGGCGGCCGGCCTGGCCGGGCGCATGTCCGATCGTGGCCAGACCGGACGTGCCACTGCCATCGCACTGATGCTGTTGCTGCTCTCGTGGCTGCCGTTGGGGCTGTCGGCACACTCGCTGCTGGCGCTGCTGGTCGGCGTGGTGGTGCTGGACCTGGCCGCGCAGCTGCTGCACGTGAGTAACCAGAACCTGATCTATGCACTGCAACCGGCAGCGCGCAACCGCCTCAATGCCGGCTACATGACCGGCTACTTCATCGGCGGTTCGCTGGGTTCGCTGCTGTCGGCGCAGGTCTACCAGCGCTTCGGCTGGACCGGCGTCTGCGTGGCCGGTGCTGCGGTGGCCATGCTCGCCCTGCTGCTGTGGCTGCCCGGCGCGCTGCGCGCGCGCCAGGCTTCGGTGACTGACTAGAAGCTGCCCTGCAGCGCCAGCTCCCAGCGTCCGCCGGCATTGCCCGGAAACAGCCGCTTCGCTGCGTTGTCGGTGTCATGCACGGTGGCGCGCAGTTCCCATGCCGGGGTCAGCGAGGCGATGGCACTGAGCTGGCCATGCAGGTAATCAGGCCCCTGTGCGGTGGCCAGCCAGTACTGGCCTACCGCCGCTTCGAGGCGGAACCGCTCGTGCAGCGGCACCCGCACACCCAGCTGGGCGTAGGTGCCGCGATGGCCGCCCGCCAGCGCGTCGTTGGAATGCGCCAGCTGCAGCCAAGCGCGCTGCTTCCAGGTCACGGTGGTATTGAGCTCGGTCCAGTCCAGCGCGCGGCCGGTGCCCGGGTACACGTAGCGGGTCAGGTTGGCATCCAGTGCCCAGTCCGGTGCCAGTGCACCACTCCAACCGGCCACCAGGTCGAACTCGCTGCGCGCGCCGTTGTCCGGCTTGAACGATACGTTGGACCCCCACACGCTGGCGTACCAGCCCGATGGGATCGAGACCTTCGCGCCGGCCTGCACCGCCGGGTCGCCGTCGCTCTGCGAGCTGCCGCGCCACACGTAATCGCTGGTCAATGCGGCACTGCCACTCACCTGCACCTGCGCCTGGGCGGTGCCGATGCCGAGCAGCCCTGCCAGGGCGGCCACCACTGCCGCCATCATCCCCTTGCTGTTCACTGCACTGTGTTCCTCGTCGAAGGCGGTCACGCCGCCGGGACCGCAGTGTCGAGGCGGTGGCCGTAACGGATCGAGGGTGCTGCCGGGCCCGTGGCGCAAATTCGGCGTAAATCCCGCGGACCGGGGCCACATGCCAGCAGCGCGGTATCATGGCGCCCTGTTTCCAGGAACCAACCGCGTGGACGCCATCCTGACTCCGGTATCGATCGGCGAGCTGATCGACAAGATCACCATTCTCGAGATCAAGGCCGAGCGCATCGACGATGCCGCCAAGCTGAGCAACGTGCGCACCGAGCTGGACGGCCTGCTGCCGTTGCTGCAGCTGCAGCTGCAGGCTCAGCCGGCGCTGGCCGTGCTGAAGCAGCAGCTGAAGGCGATCAACGAGCGCATGTGGGACATCCAGGACCAGCTGCGCGACAAGGAAGCGGCCCAGGTGTTCGACGATGCCTTCATCCAGTTGGCGCGTGGTGTCTATGGCACCAATGGCGAGCGCGTGCAGGTGAAGAACGAGATCAACCGCGTGGCCGGTTCGGCCCTGGTGGAAGAAAAGCAGTACCAGGGCGAGTAACGCCACCTCAATCAGCGTCGATCAGATGGCGGAAGCGGAACAGCTCGCCATCGTTGCGGATGCCCAGCTTGCGGTACGCCGCTCGCTTCTGCGTGCTGATGGTGCTGGCTGCACGCCCACTGCGGCGTGCCATCTCGCCGGTGCTGCAACCACGCAGCACCCACTGCAGGACGGTGCGCTCGCGGGTACTCAACCGTGGTGAACGCATGGACTGCTGGCGCTGCCGACGGGACTGGTTCAACTGTGCACGCAGATCCGGCGGCACGAAGCGCCCGCCACGGGCAACCACGCTCACTGCCCGCAGCAGCATCTGCGGCGCGCAGGCCTTGGACAGGAATCCGCGCGCACCGGCCTGCAAGGCCAAGGACATGACACCCGCGTTGCAGTGTGCGGTCAGCACCAGGATCGGCACTGCCGGCCAGTGGCGTGATAGGTGCCGCAGCAGTTCCAGGCCTTCGCCGCTGTCACCGATCGGCAAGGCGTCGACCAGCAGCAGATCGATCGCGGCCGCCTGCTGCTGCAGGCGCTGCAGCAGATCACCGCTGCGGCCGTAGCTTCCATCGACCTGCAGGCCCGCCTGCCGGGCCAGGACTTCCTGCACGCCATGCCGCAACAGCGGGTGTGGATCCAGCAGCAAGAGGCGGCAGGGAGGATCGCGGGGCGACGGAAACGTGGGCATCGTTGCATTCCTGCAGAACAGGCCACTCACCCTAGGGCGCAGCCGACGCCTGCGGAATCCAATTCGTTGCAATGCCGCCCTTCCGCCGCGACACGGTCAGGTAGCGTTTGCCCAGCCGGAAACGCAACAGGCCCGGCATGGGCCGGGCCTGTCGAGGCATCTTCGGCGCGCAGGCGCGCCGAGGAAGCAATTACCAGCTGAAGCGCGGGCCGACGGTGTATTCCTTGTCGCCGTCGCGGTTCATCTTCAGCTCGCCATTCAGGCCCCAGTTCTGGTTCAGCTTGACCTGACCACCCAGGCGGCCGTACCACTGGCCTTCCGGATTGATGCCGTGCTTCTTCGAGAAATCTTCGTAGCCGACCATGCCGTAGACTTCGGCGTGGGCACCGAAGGCGGTGCGGATACCGGCTTCAGCGCTGTAGCCATTGAAGTCCAGGCCGTGCTTCTGGTCGCGCTTCTGGTAAGCAACGCGGGCAACGAAGTCGGTGGTCGGGGCGATTTCAACGTTGTAGCCGGCGCCGATCTTCCACTGGTCCAGCTTGATGTTGGTGTGGTCGATTTCCTGGCGGCTGTACTCACCGAAAGCGTGGAAGTTCGGCAGGAAGCCGTACGAACCCTTCACGCCCCAGCCGTCGGCCTTGAACGCGTCGATGTCGGTCTTGGCGTAGTCGGCTTCGGCGTAGTTGTACGACAGGTTCTCAGCAGCCGAGGCGGTGAACGGCAGGGCAGCGGCCAGGGCCAGAGCAATCAGCGAATTCTTCATGGGGGTACACCTTTACTTTCTTATGGTGTGCAGCAGCGCCAGGGCGCCATCGCATCGGGAATGTAAATTCTCCGTTATTCGCCACAACGCTCCCTGAAAACAGCGCTCTTCGCATTGCTGAATTTTTTGCCTTGATTCAGGCTGTCTCTGGCATACGCGCGCGGCGCGCGTGCATTTGTGATTCGTCGTCGATTGCAACAGGAGGTTGCCTTGTACGTTTCCGATCCGCCGCTGGTGCCTGTTCGCGCCGCGCTCCTGGCATGCGCTGCCCTGTTCCCGATCCACGCTGCGCACGCACTGCAGGCCGCTGACTACCAGCGCGCCGAACGCGTGCATGACAGTCACCTTCGCGGTGCGCTGCGCAATGCTTCGGTGCTGCCCCACTGGCTGGCCGATGGGCGCTTCTGGTACGAACGCGAAACCACGCAGGGCCGGCGCCAAGCGGTACTGGTCGATCCAGTCCAGGCCACACGCCAGATCCTGTTCGAACCCGATGCGCTGGACGCGGCGGTTGCACCTCTCGGCGCCAGCGGACCACGCCTGCGCTTGAACAACGTGCAGGTACTGGATGGAGGCCTGCGCCTGCAGTTCAACGGCGAGGCGGCGATCAGCTGTCAATGGCCACGCCTGCAGTGCGTGCGTTCGCGGGATGCAGCGCCAGCGACCGATGCACTGCCATCGCCCGGCGGTGATGCCTGGCTGCAGGTACGCGATCACAACCTGTGGCTGCACTCGCCCGGAATGGCAGCACGAGCGCTGACCAGCGGCGGTGAATCCAATCATGGCTATGGCGTGCTGCCGGACTTCACCCTGCGCGGCATTCCACGCCGCCAGGGCCGGATGCCGACGCGGCCGTTCGCGGTCGGCTGGTCACGGGATGGCCGCTACGTGGCCGGCATCCGCTACGACGAACGCGCGCTGCAGGACTACCCCTATCTGGAAAGCAGCCCGGCCAACAGCGCGCGGCCGCGCGTGCATACGGTGAAGCTGGGGCTGCTGGGTGACACCCGGCAGGTGCGCGACAGCCTGTATGTGGTCGACACCCGCAACGGCCAGCAGCATGACATCGCCTTGCCGGAAGGCTGGAACACCCTCAGCGAAGCCGGCGTACTCGGCTGGGACGGCGACCGGTTGTATGCCGTGATCGCGCACTTCGGCGCACCGCGCAGGCTGCGCCTGGTGGAGATCGATGCCAACAGCGGTGCGTTGCGCACGGTTCTGGAAGAAGCCAGCGACACCCGCCTGCAGCTCAACGTGTATTCCTACAACCGGCCAGCGGTGGCCATCCTGCCCGGCCAGGACACGGCGGTGTGGTTCTCGCAGCGCGATGGCTGGGGCCATCTGTACCGGGTCCGCCTGTCCGACGGCAAGGTGCTGCGCCAGCTCACCCGCGGCCAATGGGCGGTGCGCGACCTGCTGGGCGTGGACGCTGCGGGTGGCTGGGCGTACTTCAGCGCCGGCGGCGTCGACGGTGGCGACCCCTACGTACGCGGCCTGTACCGTGTATCGCTGCAGGGGGGACCGGTCCAGCGCCTGGCCGCCGATGGCAACGACCATCTGGCCGATGCCGGCACCGGCGCGTTGTTCGGCGGGCGCGCCCCCCAGGCGCTGTCGCCTGGCGGTGGCTATCTGGTGGATACCGTTTCCCGTCTCGACCAGCCACCACGCACCGTGCTGCGGGCCAGCGATGACGGCCGTGAAGTGATGGTGCTGGAAACAGCGGATGACGGCGCGATCATTGCTGCCGGCTGGCGCCCCCCACGGCGCGAACGGCTGCTGGCCGCCGATGGGCGAACGCCGATCTTCGCCACCGTCTACCTGCCCCGCGACTATCGCGACGACGGCCGCTTTCCGGTGATCGACGCGATGTACGGTGGCTCCTTCGTCAGCAATGCGCCGGTGACCTACGCCGAGGCGGTGTCCGCCTTGAATCCGGTGTCACGCGCCAGCCTGACCGAACTGGGCTTCGTGGTGGTCAGCATCGACGCGCGCGGCACCGGTGGCCGCGACAAGGCGTTCCATGACAGCAGCTTCCTGCACGGGGCAGATGTGCAGCTGGATGACCATGTGGCTGCGCTGCGCCAGCTGGGCGAACGCTACCGGGGCATCGACCTGCAGCGGGTCGGCATCTACGGGCATTCGTTCGGTGGTTACAGTGCAGCGCGCGCCCTGCTGCGCTATCCGGCGTTCTACAAGGTGGGCGTGGCCTCGGCCGGCAGCCACAATTTCCAGGGCATGTACGGCGGTGCATTGCACGGCATGGACCGGCTGTTCGGTGGCGTGCTGCCACCAACACCCCTGGCCGATGGCGTGCCGGCGCCGTTTGCCGGACTCGACAATGCAGCGTTGGCCGGCAACCTGCGTGGGCATCTGATGCTGGTCTATGGCGAACTGGACGAGAACGCGCCGCCGGCGCTGACCCTGCAGCTGGCCGCCGCCCTGAACAAGGCCCAGCGCAGCTACGACCTGCTGTACCTGGCCCGGCAGGACCACGAACTGTTCCGCAACGACGCCACCTACACGCACCGCATGTGGGACTACTTCGTGCGCCACCTGGCCGGCCAGCAGCCACCGGAGACGGTGCTGGCGCCGCTGCCCGGTGGGCCGGGCTGAACAGGCGCACACAGGATGTCGATCCACGGCGCCCTGGTTCGTCGGGTACTTGAAGGCCGTGCATGCGGCACGGTCCATCCGGAGGCAGGCAATGAGCTACATCGATGGTTTCGTCCTGGCGGTGCCCACCGCCAACAAAGAGAAGTTCCTCGCCCATGCACGCACAGGGGATCCCGTTTTCATCGAGTACGGCGCGCTGCGCGTGGTCGAGTGCTGGGGTGACGACGTACCGCACGGCAAAACCACCGACTTCTTCGGTGCGGTGAAAGCCACACCAGATGAGACGGTCGTGTTTTCCTGGATCGAATGGCCGGACAAGCCGACCCGCGACGCCGGCATGAAGAAGATGATGGAAGACCCGCGGTTTGATCCCGCGACGAATCCGATGCCGTTCGACGGCGCGCGGATGATCTACGGTGGGTTCGTGCCGATCTACGAGCTGACGCGCTGAACCGGGCGGACGTGCTCAGCGCGCGTCCGTGTCATCGCTGGCGGAGGCATGGCCGGCGCCCAGTGCGGCGCCGGCGCCGAGGCCCATGCCGCCCATTCCGGCCCCCATTCCGCCACCGCCGCCGCCACCGCCACCACCCGCACGACCGCCCTTGGCATCGCCATCGTTGCGGCCCTTGCCACCGCCACTGGCAGCGGGCCGGGTCGGGCCCTGCGGTGGAATCTGCAGGTCGGTCGGGATGGGGGCCAGATCCAGCGCTTCGCGCACGAAGTCGCGCAGCGAGACCACCAGTTCGTGGAGGTGCACCGGCCGCCCCTGTGCCAGTTCGTTGGCCGCACGCGCGGCCAGCCGCACCTGCTCGTCGGTGCCCAGCAACAGGATGTCCGACAACGCGGCCTCGACGGCATCGCGGATGCGGCGCGCGCGATCCGAGCGGGGTTCGGCGATGCCTTCGACATCTTCGCGCTGGCGCAGGTCGCGGCGATGGCTGGGATCCACGCCCAGTTCGCCAGTGAACGACCCGCCCAGGGTCTTGTAGGCCGCCATCAGCGTGCGCAGCCGTTCGTTGATCTGCCGGTTCTCGCGCTCGCGGCGCTGTTGCAGGGTCTGCATCACCAGCAGGCGGATGCCCACGCCCAGCAGGGTGATCAGGACCAGGCCGGCCAATGTGGACAGCACGCCCTGCCAGGAACTGAAGTCGATACCACGCATGCCCGGGGCTCCTGCAGGAAGAACCTGCATCTTGCCCCAGACCGTGCCCCAGAAACGCGAAAGGCCCCACCACCCGTTGGGTGGCAGGGCCTTCGGTCACGGCGCGATTACTTGCGCTTGGCGACCTTGCGCACGGCCTTCTTGGCCGGAGCCTTCTTGGCGGCGACCTTCTTCAGCGGCGCAGCCTTCTTGGCGACCGTCTTGCGGGTGGCGGCAACCTTCTTGCCCACCGCCTTCTTGGCAACGGCGGTCTTCTTGCCGACAACCTTCTTGGCAGCAGCGGTCTTCTTGCCGACGGCCTTCTTGGCGACAGCGGCCTTCTTGCCGACAACCTTCTTGGCGGCCGCGGTCTTCCTGGTGGCGACCTTCTTGGTAGCGGCAACCTTCTTGCCGACAACCTTCTTGCCGACAACCTTCTTCGCAGCCACGGCCTTCTTGCCAGCGACCTTCTTGGCGGCGACGGTCTTCTTGGCCACGGCCTTCTTGGCGGTGGCGACCTTCTTGCCGACAACCTTCTTGGCGGCCGCGGTCTTCTTGGCAACGGTCTTCTTCGCGACGGCGGCCTTCTTGGTGGCAGCCTTCTTCACGGTAGCGACCTTCTTGCCAGCAGCCTTGGTGGCAGCCTTGGTGGTCTTCTTGGCAGCGGCGGCCTTCTTGGTCACGGCCTTGCCTGCAGCCGCCTTCTTCTTGGCCACTTCCTTCTTCAGGGCAGCGGCTTCGGCCTTGGCGTTCTTCTTGGCGGCTTCCAGCTTCTTCTTGGCGTTGGCAACAGTCTTGCCGACCGACTTGGCAGCCTTCTCGGCCTTCTTGGCAACGGTCTTCTCGACCTTCGCCACGGCCTTCTTGGCCTTGGCAACGCGGGTGCCGGCAGCCTTGGTGGCGCGCTTGACGGTCTTCTTGACCGACTTCACTGCGTCTTCGGCAGCGTGGGCGATGGTCTCGCCAACGTTGGTGGCGGTTTCTTTGACGTTCTCGACGGCGTCGGTCACGACCGACACACCATTACCGTTGCTCATGTTGCCCTCCTGCGGGCCTTAAGTATCAAAACGGGGCGATGCTATACCGACATTGACGATCGTGGAACGGGGCATGCGCCCGCAATCGCATCTGCTGCGACGGTAATGGTGTAGCCCAGCACCCTCTCGAGCACAGTGGGTTGACAGGAAACCCCTTTTTTTCAGTGCTGCGCCGCACGGTGCGGGTAGCGGCAGGTGCTGCCTGCGCGCACCTGCCAGAGTGCTGCGAAAGGCATGCGATATGGCGCATCGCGGCACCAGGATGCGCAGAACTGCGCAAGTATCAGCCTGTATCCACACGCGCTTCGGCAGACGTCGGCACATTGCGAAGCACGCCCGACGTTGTCGCCACCGCCCCACAGATGGCGACGCCGACCCGCGTTCCGGGCGCCCGGTTTTCATGGCGCATTTATCCAGATCGCGACACACTCATTCAGCTTGTTTTACCGTAGGGCCGAACCGCCCCCACCCACGCCAGCGAACCGACTCCCATGCGACCGCTTCCCACCCTGCTCACGCTCGCAATCGCCGCCGCCTTCGGTGGCTTCGTTGCCACCGGCATCAATGCCCACCTGGACAACCGCGCCGACGCCGCGCCGCTGCCTGCGGTACTGCCGACCACGGCGGCATTGCCGGCCTCGGTGGCCGGACAGGCGGTGCCGTCGCTGGCACCGATGCTGGAGAAGGCGATGCCGGCCGTGGTCAGCGTCAACACCAAGCAGGTGGTGCGCGTGCGCAACCCCTTCTTCAACGATCCGTTCTTCCGCCGCCTGTTCCCGGACATCCCGCAGGAACGCATCAACGAATCGCTGGGCTCGGGCGTGATCATCGACGCCAAGGAGGGCCTGGTGCTGACCAACCACCACGTCATCGACAACGCCGATGACGTGCAGGTGACACTGGCCGACGGGCGCACGGTCAAGGCCGAGTTCCTCGGTTCGGACCGCGATACCGACATCGCGCTGATCCGCATCCCGGCGCAGAACCTGACCGACATCAAGCTCGGCAACAGCGACCAGCTTCGGGTCGGTGACTTCGTGGTGGCCATCGGCAACCCGTTCGGTTTCAGCCAGACGGTCACCTCCGGCATCGTCTCGGCGGTGGGCCGCAGCGGCATCCGCGGGCTGGGCTACCAGAACTTCATCCAGACCGATGCGTCGATCAACCCGGGCAACTCCGGTGGCGCACTGGTCGACCTGCAGGGCCAGCTGGTCGGCATCAATACCGCCAGCTTCAACCCGCAGGGCAGCATGGCCGGCAACATCGGCCTGGGCCTGGCGATCCCCTCCAACCTGGCGCGCAGCGTGGTCGACCAGCTGGTCAAGCACGGCGTAGTGGTGCGCGGCACGCTGGGCGTGGAGAGCCAGAACCTGACCGCGCAGATCGCGCAGGGCCTGGGCCTGGGTGAAACCCGTGGTGCGCTGATCACCCGCGTGCTGGCCGGTTCGGCCGCTGCGACCGCCGGACTGAAGCCGGGCGACGTGGTGGTTTCGGCCAACGGCCAGCGCGTGGACAGCGCAGAAGCCCTGCACAACGTGGAAGGCCTGGCGGCGGTCGGCAGCACGCTGACGCTGGACGTGCGCCGCGAGGGCAAGCCGCTGCAGATCAAGGCAACCTTGAAGGAACAGGCGCGCGCGGTCACCGGCGAGAGCCTGGACCCGCGCCTGACCGGGGCCACCTTCGTCGACCTGCCCGAGTCGCTGCGCCAGTCCGGTGTCGGTGGCGTGCTGGTCAGCGAGGTCAAGCGCGGCAGCCGCGCGGCCACCAACGGCCTGCAGCAGGGCGACATCATCACCGATGCCACCGTGGGCGAATTCGCCGACCTGGCCAGCTGGCGCGCCAACTTCCAGCAGCGCCCGCCGACCCTGGTGATACGCGTGCTGCGCAACAATGGCCAGCAGCAGGGCCAGCTCGTGATGCGCTGATCGCCCTGCCGTAACACCCCCTATACCCCGGCAATGCTATTGCTGTCAGTCCAGGTCGGCACCGCCGACTCCCGTTCCCCCATCGCAACAGGAGTGATTCGATGAGCCCCACCAATACCGAGAACCTGAAGGAACACCTGGGTGAAGCCGGTTCCCACCTGAAGCAGGCCGCGTCGGCCGCCGGCGGTGCGATCAAGGGTGCAACCGGCGCAGCCGGCGACGAACTGCGCATCGGCAAGGCCAACGTCAAGGCTGAACTGTCCGACAGCGCGCTGTCCGGCCTGGCCGCCGCCGAGTTTGGTGGTGCAGCCGCCAAGGAACAGGTCGACGCACTGATGGACAAGGGCAAGGACCTGATCGACAGCGCCGCTGAGCTGATCCGTGAACGTCCGCTGGCCTCGTTCGGTGTCGCCTTCGCTGCCGGCTGGATCATCGCCAAGCTGGCCCGCGGCAGCAGCGACAAGTAAGCCGCGGCGTGAGCGAAGACAACGCGCAAGCGCCTGATCCGGCGGCTACCCCGCCGCTGGATGAGAGCATCCGCCAGGTCGGCGCGGCCGGTCGTGCCGCTGCCGATTCTGCCAAGCACACGCTGCGCTCGCTGCGCCGGTTGGCCTCGGCCGACTTCGCGCTGGCGCGTAGTGCATTCGGTCGCGCGCTGGCCTGGGCCGGCGTGGCGATCGTGTTCGGTGCCTCGGCCTGGCTGCTGATGGCCGCCACCCTCATCGCCCTGCTGCAGAGCTGGGGCCTGAGCTGGCTGCAGGCGCTGCTGATCACCTCGCTGCTGAGCCTGGCCGTCACCGGTTATGCGATCTGGCGGGTGTCCTACTTCTTCCACCACACTGGCATGCACGCTACCCGGCGCCAGCTGTCACGCTTGGGCCTGTTCGACGAACCCAGCGAAGACGATCCCGATGCCGAAGTGCAGCTGCCCGAGGGCAAGCCATGAAGTTCGGCGCGCTGCAACGGCGTGTGAAACGCTGCGAACAGGTGGTGACCGTGCGCCTGGGCGAAACCCAGGACCACTGGTCCACGCTCAGCGACGTCTGGCGAAAGGGCTGGTCGCCGCTGCGCATCGTGGTGGTCGGCCTGGCCGGTGGCTTCATCGCCGGCAAGCTGGAAGTGCCGGGCAAGGTCAACGGTGCCCGCTGGCTGCAGATGGTGGGTTCGGTCTCGAACCTGTTCGCCAGTGCACAGGCGGCGTTCGCCACGGCGATGGCGGCGCAGGCCGCAGCCACTGCCGACGACGCGGCTGAGGAAGCCGACGAAGCCAGCGAACAGGCACAGGCGGCGGCCTCCGCTGCCGAGCCACGGCCGGCACCGGCTCCACGTTCCGTGCCGGAGCCAGAACCGGAACCGGACCTGCGCGGACCGCGTCCGGCCGAAGCGGCTACCGAGCTGTCCGAACGTTGATCCATGGAATCCGCCGCGCCGATCGCGGCCGGCGGATAATGCGCTCCCCTTCCCGGTTGGTGCGTCGATGAGCGAGTCCCTCCTGTCCCCGTCACCGGCCGGCCCCGAACAGCCCGACGCCCCGTTGCCGCCACCGTCGCGTCCGCGCGGACCGATGTCGCTGGTGGTGCTGGCGACCCTGGCGGTGGGCTACACACTGTGGGCGGCACAGGACATCATCCTGCCGGTGCTGCTGGCGATGTTCTTCGCACTGGTCGGCAATCCGATCCTGCGCCTGCTGCAGAAGCTGTGGATTCCGCGTGCGCTGGGCGCTCTGCTGATCCTCGGCGCGGGCCTGGGCGTGACCGGTTCGCTGGCGGTGCAGTTGATCGGCCCGGCAATGGAATGGGCACAGGAAGCACCGCAGCAGCTGCGCAAGATCGCCCGCCAGGTGCAGGACCTGACCAAGCCGGTGCAGCAGGCCAACCAGGCCGCGGAGAACTTCGCCCGCGTCGCCGGCGGTGACAGCAACCGCAAGGTGCAGGTGATCCGCACCCAGCTGGACGACCCCTACCGCATGCTGACCCGCGCGCCACGGCTGGCCGCCTCGGTGCTGGCGGTGGTGCTGCTGACCCTGTTCTTCATGATCTACGGGCAGAGCCTGCAACGCGCGGCGATCGCCCTGTTCCCGAACCGTCAGCAGCAGCGCTTCACCAGTGACATCCTGCGTTCGATCGAGCGCGAGGTGTCGCGCTATGTGCTGACCATCAGCGTGATCAACACCCTGGTCGGGCTGGTGTTCGCCGGCGTACTGATGCTGCTCGGCATCGGCCTGCAGGAAGCGTTGCTGTGGGGCACGGTGGCCGCACTGCTGAATTTCGCTCCGTATGTGGGTCCGTTGATCGGCGTGGCGCTGATGCTGCTGATGGGCTTCGTGGAATTCCGCGACCCGCTGCAGGCCCTGCTGCCAGCCGCCGCCTACCTGGGCCTGCACACCCTGGAAGGGCAGATGGTGACCCCGATCGTGCTGGGCCGTCGCATGAAACTGTCGCCACTGGTGCTGATCCTGGCGCTGATGGTGTTCGGCTGGGCCTGGGGCATGATCGGCCTGCTGCTGGCGGTGCCGCTGCTGGTCTGCATCAAGCTGGTGCTGGCGCGGCTGGACGGGATGCAGGGCTGGGCGCGTCTGCTGGAATGAAAGCCCGCGCGGGCAGGGGTAGAATGGCGGGGTGAATTTCCCCGTCCAAGCCATCACCCTCGACCTTGACGACACGCTGTGGCCGTTCGCTCCGATCGGCGCCCGCATCGACCTGGTCCTGCACGCGTGGATGCGTGAGCACAGCCCCGCCACGGCCGAGATGTATCCGGTGGCGGCGATGCGCGAACTGCGCGAGCGCCTGTACCACGCCCATCCGCACCTCCATCACGACCTGAGCGCACTGCGCCGGCTGACCCTGCACGAAGCGCTGCACACCAGTGGTGCCAGCCTGGATCTGCTGGAGCCGGCGTATGACGTGTTCTTCGCCGCGCGCAACCAGGTCGAGTGCTACCCCGATGCGATCGACGCACTGGCGCGGATTGCCGCGCGGGTGCCGGTGGCGGCGCTGAGCAACGGCAATGCCGATCTGGAGCGGATCGGCCTGGCCCATCATTTCGCCTTCCAGCTGGGCGCGCGCGAACACGGCGCAGCGAAGCCGGAGGCGAGCATCTTCCACGCCGCCTGCACCCGCCTGGGTGTTGCGCCGGCACAGGTACTGCACGTCGGCGACCACGCCGAAATGGACGTGGCCGGGGCGATCGCCGCCGGCCTGCGCGGCTGCTGGATCAACCGCGAAGCAGCCACCTGGACCCATCCGCAGCTGCAGCCGGACCTGCAGTTCGACACCCTCACCGGCCTGGCCGACTGGTTGGATGCCAACCTCGACGCTGCCGCACCCCGGAGTACCTGACGCATGAGCGAGATCACTGGTTTCACTGCCGACACCGCCGCAGCACTGCCGCTGTACGTGCTGGACCGCGAGCAGTTCGCGTCCTGGAAGGACGGCCAGCCGGCCGCCACCCAGGCATGGCTGGCGTCGCAGGGCTTCACCGCCGGTGCCTTCACCACGGCGTTGCTGCCCGGCGCCGATGGCCTGGCCGGTGCGGTGATCGGCGTGGGTGATCGTGGCGATGCCTACAGCTACTCGCATGCTCCGCATGCCCTGCCGGAAGGCAGCGTGTGGCAGCTGGCCAGCGAACTGCCGGCCGCCGAACAGGCGCTGCTGCAGCTGGGCTGGGGCCTGGGCAGCTACCGCTTCGATCGCTACCGCAAGCGCCACCGTGCACCGGCACGCCTGGTGGCTGAGCCGACCGGCGAAGTGGCCGACCTGATCGCCGCCAGCCTGCGCGTGCGCGACTGGGTCAACACCCCGACCGAAGACATGGGTCCGCAGCAGCTGGAAGACGCCGCGCGCGCGCTGGCCGATGCGCACGGTGCGCAGGTCGAGGCGATCACCGGCGATGAACTGCTGAAGCAGAACTTCCCGGCCATCCATGCCGTCGGCCGCGCCTCGCACCGCGCTCCGCGCCTGGTCGTGCTGCGCTGGGGCAAGGACACCGATCCGGCACTGGTGCTGGTCGGCAAGGGCGTGTGCTTCGATACCGGCGGCCTGGACATCAAACCGGCCGACGGCATGCGCAACATGAAGAAGGACATGGGCGGTGCCGCGCATGCACTGGCCCTGGCCGGCCTGGTGATGGCGCGCGGCCTGCCGGTGCGCCTGACCCTGCTGGTGCCGGCGGTGGAAAACGCGATCGGCCCCGATGCCTTCCGCCCGGGCGAAGTGATCGCCACCCGCAAGGGCCTGAGCGTGGAGATCGACAACACCGACGCCGAAGGCCGCGTGATCCTGTGCGATGCGCTGACCTTCGCCAGCGAGCAGAAACCGGACCTGGTGCTGGACTTCGCCACCCTCACCGGCGCCGCGCGCATCGCGCTGGGCCCGGACCTGCCGGCGCTCTTCAGCAACGACGACAGCGTGGCCCAGCAGTGGCTGCAGGCCGGCAACGCGACCCGCGACCCGGTCTGGCGCATGCCGCTGTGGCGCCCCTACCTGCGTTACCTGAGCAGCGGCATCGCCGACCTGGCCAACGCCGGTTCGCGCATGGCTGGCTCGGTCACCGCCGCGCTGTACCTGGAACGCTTCCTGGAAGACGGCCAGCGCTGGGCGCATCTGGACGTGTACGCCTGGAACGACGGCGAACGCCCGGGCCGGCCGGCTGGCGGTGAAGCACTGGCGCTGCGTTCGGCGTGGGCGATGCTGAAGCAGCGCTACAGCTGATCGGGTGAGTGCCGACCTTGGTCGGCACGCCGTCCCCGGCAAACTTGACGAAAAATTGAATACCGGGCCTGGAAGGGTTCTGCGAGGATGTGTGGGTCGACCACCCACACGCTCCGTGAAGGCAGGACTCCGACCATGTCGCTCTTCCGCTACACCCGCGCCGGCCAGACACCGGGCGCGCCGCGCAAGCATTCCCCCCTGCTCTGGATCGCACTGATCGCACTCATTCTGGGTGCGGTGGCGCTGGCCTTCGCCTGGTTGGCCGGCTGGATTGGCGGCCGCCTGACCGCGCAGCGCTTCACCGACACCATCGAGGCCACCGGCCCGGCCCATCCGGGCTTCCGCCGTGCGCACAGCAAGGGCGTGTGTGTAAGCGGTTGGTTCGAACCCAGTGCGCAGGCCCCCACCCTGTCCAGCGCCCGCGTGTTCTCGCAGCGCCGCGTGCCGGTGATGGGCCGCCTGTCGATCGGCGGCGGCGACCCGTACGGCGCCGACAACACCGCACGCGTGCGCAGCCTCGCGGTGCAGATGGTCAGCGATGACGGCCAGGAATGGCGGATGGCGATGAACAGCTTCCCGTTCTTCGCCGTGCCCAACGCCGAGGCGTTCTACGCGCAGACGCGCGCCTCCATCCCGGACCCGGCCACCGGCAAGCCCGACCCGCAGAAAATGGCCGCGGTGCTGGCGAAATACCCCAGTGCACAAGCGTTCCAGCAGTGGGCCAAGACCGCGCCGTGGACCAGCAGCTGGGCTGACACCACCTTCAACAGCGTCAACAGCTTCTGGTTCACCAACGCGCAGGGCCAGAAACGCGCGGTGCGCTGGCGCTGGCAGCCGCAGGCGCCGGTGGTGGAGATGGATGCGGAAACCCGCAAGCAGGCCAGCGTCGATTTCCTCAGCCAGGAACTGCAGCAGCGCCTGGCCAGCGGCCCGGTGCGCTGGAACCTGGTCGTGACCACCGCCGAGCCCGGCGATGCCATCGATGATCCTTCAGTGCCGTGGCCCGAGTCGCGTGATCAGGTGGTGGCCGGCGTACTCAGCCTGGACCGCATGCAGTCGCAGGAACAGGGCGCGTGCGGCCAGATCAACTTCGATCCGCTGATCCTGCCCAGTGGCGTGCGTGGCAGTGACGATCCGATCCTGGCGGCCCGCTCCGCCGTGTACTCGCAGTCCTTCAACCGCCGCGAACGCGAGCGCGCCACCGGCAACGTCGAGCAACCGAAGGAGGCCGCACGATGAGCACCGGCAACGGCCACTTCAACCTGCTCGCGCGCGTGCTGCACTGGTCCATGGCACTGATGATCATCGCCATGCTGTTCATCGGCGTGACCATGGTCGCCTCGCTGCACCTGCGGCCGATGCTGATCGACCTGCACCGCCCGCTGGGCATCGCCATCGGCGTACTGGTGCTGTTGCGCCTGTACAACCGGCTGCGCCATCGCCCGCCGCCGTTGCCAGCGGATCTGCCGGTATGGCAGGTGATGGCGGCCAAGGCCTCGCACTGGATGCTGTATGCACTGATGCTGGCGATGCCGCTGATCGGCTGGGCGATGCTGTCGGCCGGCGGTTACCCGATCGTGCTGTGGGGTGGCCTGCACCTGCCGCCGATCGTGCCGCACACCCCGGCGCTGTATGCCGCGTTGCGCAATGCGCACAGCCTGCTGGCGTATGTGTTGTTCGCCACGGTGCTGATGCACGTGGGTGCGGCGCTGTTCCACCTGTGGGTGCGGCGTGATGGGGTGTTCCAGGCGATGGCGCGCGGGAAGGATTGAAAGGGTTCGCCGGGTGTTCCCGGCGGATCGTTTCCGCGACCGCGGGGGGTGTCACTTTCTTTGCGCGAAAAGAAAAGCAACCAAAAGAAACGCGCCGCCAGAGCGCGAGCCGGTGCTGCGCACCGGTGCCCTGTGCTTCTCGGTGAATCAGGGGACGGCGCCGAACTCGCTGCGCTCAAACACCGGCGCCTCTTCGCCCCTGATTCCCCTGCGATGCTCGGCTCGCTCAAGGCGGACCCAAGGTCAAATGCCACAGCTGCACCCAGTAGATCCACGCCATGCGTGGATGCTCTTGCTGTTGATCTTGCCCTTCAAGTCCGCCTTGAGCGAGCCGAGCACCGCAGGTCCGGCGAGGGCGAAGAGGTGCGGGTGTCTGAGCGCAGCGAGTTCCCGCACCGTCCCTCGCCGGACCGAGGAGCGCAGGGCACCGGCGTGCGAAGCGCGCCGGCTCGCGGCCGGCGGAGCGTTTCTTTGGTTACTTTCTTGATGGCGCACATCCATGTGCGCCACCCTGCGGGCCGGCTACGCCGTTCCACGCTGCTCCTGCAGCGTGGTGCACGAGCAAAGAAAGTGACACCCACCCGCGGTCGCGGAAACGACATCATTGGGAACAGCAGGGCGCCGCTACAACCACCCCTTCTGCCGCGCCAGCCGATACGCCTCGATCCGATTGGCCACACCCAGCTTGCCGATGCACTCGGACAGGTAATTGCGCACCGTGCCGTGCGACAACCCCAGCTGCTCGGCGATCTCACTGGCGGTACGGCCCTCGCCCGCCAGCCGCAGCACGCGGCGCTCACGGTCGGTCAGCGGGTCGGCCTGCGACCACGCATCCAGTGCCAGCTGCGGGTCGATCGCGCGGATGCCCTGCTTCACCTTGCGCAGGGCGTCGGCCAGGTTCTCGGCCGGTGCGTCCTTCAGCAGGTAGCCCAGCACGCCAGCTTCCAGCGCGCGGCGCAGGAAACCGGCGCGGGCGAAGGTGGTCACGATCACCACCTTGATCGGCAGTTCGTGGCGGGCGATGCGCTGCGCCAGTTCCAGACCGGACAAGCCAGGCATCTCGATGTCGGTGACCAGAATGTCCGGCTGCAGCTGCTGCAGCATCCGCCACGCGGCCTCGCCATCGGCAGCACTGCCCAGCACTTCGATGTCCGGCTCCAGGCCGAGCAGCGCCGACAACGCACCGCGCACCATGGCCTGGTCTTCGGCCAGCAGGATGCGGATCATGCGACACCGTCCTGCGCCAACGACGTGGGCGACAGCGGCGTGGTCGCGGCCATCAACGGCACGCGTACCGTCAGCACGGTGCCCGCCCCGCGCGGCGACTGCAGCGTCAACTGGCCACCCAGTGCTGCGGCCCGCTCACGCATGCCACTCAACCCATTGCCCTCGGCCTGCACGCCTCCACGGCCGTCATCGCGTATCTGCATCGCCAACTGTCGTTCCTCAAGCATGAAATCCACCTGCACCCGGGTCGCCTGCGCATGGCGCACGATGTTGGTCGCCGCCTCGCGCAGCACCAACGCCAGCCCGCGCTCCACCTCCACCGGCATCGCAGGTGGCGTCGTGTACTGCAGATGTACCTGCTGGCATTCCAGCAGCAGGCGCGCCGATGCCAGCTCGCCAGCAAGGTCGCTGGCGCGGATGCCGGTCACTGCACTGCGCACCTGTGCCAGCGCTTCGCGTGCAATGTCCTCGGCCTCGCCGATCTCCTGCCGTGCACGCGCGTCATCGCGATCGTAGAGCTTGCGTGCCAGCTCCAGCTTCAGCGTGATCAGCGACAGCGTGTGCCCCAGCAGGTCGTGCAGGTCGCGGCCGATACGCTCGCGCTCGGCGGTGGTGGCCAGTCGCCGCACCTCGTCCTGCGACAGCTGCAGGGCAACGTCGCGCTGCTGGCTCAGGGCCTCCACGTTCACCACCAGCCCGACGATGAACGACACCGCCGGCATCCACACCATGGCCTGCCACGGATAGCCGAAGTACAGCGCGGTGCCGCAGAACAGCAGGTTCAGCGCGGTCAGCTGCAGCAGGTACGCCCACCAGCTGCTGCGCCCGCTCATGCGAATCATCACGCAGCCGAACACGAAGTAGCTCAGTCCCGAGGGGTACCAGGGCAGCAGTACCAGCGCTAGCACGATCATGCCCAGCGCATAGCGCCACCCATGATGCCGTGGCGACAGCATCACCCTGGCATAGAGCAGCAGGAACAACGGATAGCTGGCCAGGGTCAGCAGCAGCCAGCGCAGCGTGAAGCCATTGCCCAGCACCGGGGTGAGGAAGATCCATACCGACCACAGCAGGTGGATCGCTCCGCTCCAGGGCGACTTGCCACGTCGCAGCAGTTCGGCCACCGCCGAATCCGGCGCAGGGCGCAGCAGGGACGCAAGCCAGCTCGACGACACGGGAGAATCCAGGCGGGGACGATCGCTGCCGATCATGCCAGTTCAGCCGATCCGGCGCAGGCGACGGCGCGCCAGCAGCAGCGCCACCACCGTGACCGCCAGCAGCACCAGCAGGTGGCCGGCGAGGCTGCCCACCGACGGCAGCCCGACCACCGGCAGCGCCAGCTGCGCCAGATGCCAGGTCGGCCACAGTGGGGCCATCGTCGAGAACAGCGTGGGCAGCACAGACAACGGCAGCCACAGGCCCGACAGCAGGGCCAACGGCAGGTAGACCAGATTGACCATCGCCGGTGCCGCGCTGGCACTGACATGGCTGCCGATCAGCAGGCCAATCGCCCCCAGCGGCAGTGCCGCCAGGCCCGCCACCACCAGCAGCTGCACCATCTGCAACGCCTGCAGCTGCACACCACCGAACACGCGTGCGACGCCGATCAGCAGCAACGCCACCAGCAGCGCGAACATCACCGCCATCGCCAGCCGTGCCAGCAGCGGTGCCGCCGCCGGCATCGGCAGCGCGCGCTTGAGGGTCAGCAGGCCGCCTTCACGATCCAGCGCCAACTGCACGCCGAAGCCGAACAGGGCCGGGGCCATCGCGCCGAACACGCAGTAGGTGGCCAACAGGTACAACGGCGCATGACCGCGCCCCAGCAGCACGCCGAACAGCAGGTAGAACAGCACCGGGAACAGCAGCGAGGGCACCGCGAACGCCGGCGTGCGCCAGGCGCGGCGCAGTTCGGCCATCAGCTCGGCGCGGTACGGACGTAGTGCCTGTCGCCATGCAGGCAGCGGCAATCCGGTGGTACGGACAAGGGTGTTCATGCGGCCTCCCGGGTCATGTCGAGGAAGGCGTCGGCCAGCGCCGCGCCCTGTACTTCCAGTTCGCGCAGCTGCGCATCGGCGGCCAGCAGGCGCGCCACCACAGGCTCGGCCGGGCTCGCCAGCAGCTGCAGGTGCTCGCCGTCGCGCTGCACCTCCTGCACGCCCGGCCACTGCTGCACGTCCGCAATGGGCAACCCGCTGCGGCAGCGGATGCGGCGCGGCCGATCGGCCAGCCGCAGCTCGCTCAGCGGCGCGTCGGCCAGTACCCGGCCCTGCTCCAGCACCACCACCTGCTGCGCCAGCGCTTCGGCTTCCTCCAGGTAATGGGTGGTCAGCAGCACACCACAGCCTTCGGCCACCAGCTGCCGGATCGCCTGCCACATCGCCTGCCGCGCCTGGATGTCCAGGCCGGTGGTGGGCTCGTCCAGGAACAGCACGCGCGGGCGGCCACACAGCGCGATGGCGAACTGCACGGCGCGCTGCTGGCCACCTGACAGCTGGCCGTAGCGGCGGCGCGCGAGCGCCTGCAGGCCAGCACGCTGCAGCACCTCCTGCAACGGCATCGGGTCGGGATAGCAGGCGCTGGCCTGTGCCACCAGTTCGTCCACCTGCAGCATCGGCGGCAGGCTGGTGCTCTGCAGCATCACGCCCAGGCCGATACGGCTGGCGCGCTGCTGCGGGTCGCCGCCGAGCAGTTCGACCTGCCCGCCATCGGCGCGGCGCAGGCCCAACAACACGCTGATCGCGGTACTCTTGCCGGCACCGTTGCGGCCCAGCAGCGCCAGCACCTGGCCAGCGCGGACCTGCAGGTCGATGCCATGCAGGGCGGTATGGTCGCGGTAACGCACCTGCACCTGCTGCAGGCGGGCCAGCGACGGGGCGATCGGATCCATGGGCGGTACCGGTAGCGGGGACGTTGCCATCCTGTGCCGCCGTGGTCACATTTCGCAGTTGCCGCCGTCAGTGTCATCGGGTGACAGCTGTCACTGCCGTCATCGCTGTGCCTGCCTTCATGCTGTGCCGCACGCTCCACCGCCGGAACCGCCGCCGTCCGCCCTTCCGGTCACACCCGCCCGAACGCCTGTGATGGAACGAATGAACGCTTCTGCCGAGCTGTTGAAGGAACTCCGTATCGACCGCAAGTCCCCGCCGCCCGCCTCCGGAGGGAGTGGCAGTGGTGGTGGCCGCCGCTGGCTGTGGATCGCGATCATCGTGGTCGTGTTGCTGCTGGCCGCTGTCGCTTTCGCCCTATTCGGGCGTACGCCAGCGGTGGAGGTGGAAACCGCGCCAGCGGTGGCCATCCAGCAGGGCAGCGCCAGCAGTTCGGTGCTCGACGCCAGCGGCTATGTAGTTGCGCGGCGCATGGCCACGGTCTCGGCCAAGATCACCGGCAAGGTGCGTGAAGTGATGATCGAGGAAGGCATGCGCGTGGAGCAGGGCCAGATCATGGCCACGCTGGACCCGATCGATGCCGACGCGCAGCGCAGCCTGTATGCCTCGCAGCTGCAGGCCGCACGCAGCCAGGTGGCCGGGCTGGAAGCACAGCAGAAGCAGGCCGCCGCTGAAGCCAGCCGCCTGCAGGCACTGGTCGGCCAGCAGCTGGTGTCGCGCTCGCAGTACGACCAGGCGGTGGCCCAGCGCGACAGCCTGCGGGCACAGCTGGACACCGCACAGCGCAACGTCAAGGTGGCCAACGACCAGCTGGCCATCGCCGACCTGGGCGTGGACAACAACATCGTGCGCGCGCCGTTCTCCGGCGTGGTCACCGCCAAGGCTGCGCAGCCCGGCGAAATCGTTTCGCCGCTGTCGGCCGGCGGCGGCTTTACCCGCACCGGTATCGGCACCATCGTCGACATGGACTCGCTGGAGATCGAAGTCGAGGTCGGCGAAGCCTTCATCGGCCGCGTGCAGCCGAAGATGCCGGTGGAAGCCACGCTCAATGCCTACCCGGAATGGAAGATTCCCGGCGAGGTGATCGCCATCATCCCCACCGCCGACCGCGGCAAGGCCACGGTGAAAGTGCGCGTGGCGCTGAAGGTGAAAGACCCGCGCATCGTGCCGGAGATGGGCGTGCGCGTCAGCTTCCTGGAGCAGGCGCAGCCGCAGGCGGCCGCCAAGCCGCAGGGCGTGCGCGTGCCGGCGGGCGCCGTGGTGCAGCGCGAGAGCGCCTCGGTGGCCTTCGTGCTGGGTGATGAGAACCGCGTGCAGCAGCGCACGGTCGAGGCCGGCCAGGCGATGGGCAAGGACCGCCAGATCCTCAAGGGCGTGAGCGCGGGTGAATCGGTGGTGGTGAACCCGCCCGACACCCTGCGCGATGGCGCCAAGGTGCAACAGAAACAAGCGCAGTAACGGCCTGGCGCCCATGGGCGCCGCCGGCAACACCGCTCGACGCACGCCTGCGGCCACCGCAGGTGCGCTTCCCCGTTTCCCGCCTTCCGTGGAGAACCACCCATGTCGACCCTGGTTTCATTGCGCAACATCACCAAGACCTACCAGCGTGGCCCCGAAAAGGTACAGGTGCTGCACGGCATCGACCTGGACATCGCCAGCGGCGACTTCGTCGCGCTGATGGGCCCGTCCGGCTCGGGCAAGACCACCCTGCTCAACCTGATCGGTGGCCTGGACAACCCCAGCGGCGGCGAGATCAGCATCGAAGGCGAGCGCATCGACCAGATGAGTGGCGGCCAGCTGTCGACCTGGCGCAGCCACCACGTCGGCTTCGTGTTCCAGTTCTACAACCTGATGCCGATGCTGACCGCGCAGAAGAACGTGGAACTGCCGCTGCTGCTGACCCACCTCAGCGCGGCGCAGCGCAAGCGCAACGCCGAGATCGCGCTGACCCTGGTCGGCCTGGCCGACCGCCGCAGCCACCGCCCCAATGAACTGTCCGGCGGCCAGCAGCAGCGCGTGGCGATCGCCCGCGCAATCGTCTCCGACCCGACTTTCCTGATCTGCGACGAACCGACCGGCGACCTCGACCGCCAGTCTGCCGAGGAAATCCTCGGCCTGCTGCAGCAGCTCAACCGCGAGCACGGCAAGACCATCATCATGGTCACCCATGACCCGAAGGCCGCCGAGTACGCCACGCACACGGTGCACCTGGACAAGGGCGAGCTGGCCGACGCGCCGCTGGCCCACTGACGGAGGCCACGGCGATGAAATATTTCTCGTTGGTATGGGCGCAGCTGTTCCGCAGCCGCACCCGTACATTGCTGACCCTGCTTTCGGTGGTGGCCGCGTTCCTGCTGTTCGGCATGCTCGACTCGGTACGCGTGGCATTCACCTCCGGCGGCAGCGTGGAAGGCGCCAACCGGCTGGTGGTGGCGTCGCGGCTGTCGATCACCCAGTCACTGCCGATCCGCCTGGAAGCGCAGGTGCGGCAGGTGGCCGGCGTGCGCGACGTGGCCTACGGCATGTGGTTCGGCGGCATCTACCAGGACCCGAAGAACTTCTTCCCGAACTTCTCGGTGTCACCCAACTACTTCGATGTCTACCGCGAGCTGCAGATCGATCCGGCACAGCTGGAGGACTGGAAGCAGACCCGCACCGGCGCCATCGTCGGCGAGACTCTGGCCAAGCAGTTCGGCTGGAAGATCGGCGACACCATCCCGCTGCAGGCAACGATCTTCCCGCGTGGCGGCAGCAACGACTGGCCGCTGGAACTGAAGGGCATCTACCGCTCCAAGGACCGTGCGCTGGCCGCCAACGAAGAACGCCAGCTGATGATGAACTGGAAGTACTTCGATGAATCCAACGACTACATCAAGAACCAGGTGAGCTGGTACACGGTGACGCTGGACAATCCGGACCAGTCCTCGCGGGTGGCGCAGGCGATCGACGCGATCTCGGCCAACTCCGACCACGAGACCAAGACCCAGACCGAATCAGCGTTCCAGCAGGCCTTCGTCAAGCAGTTCGCGGACATCGGCATGATCGTCACCTCGATCATGGGCGCGGTGTTCTTCACCCTGCTGCTGTTGACCGGCAACACCATGGCGCAAGCCGTGCGCGAGCGCGTACCCGAACTGGCCACGCTGAAGACACTGGGCTTCAAGGACAGCACCGTGCTCACCCTGGTGATGGTGGAGTCGGTGCTGCTGATCGGCCTGGGCGGCCTGATCGGCATGGGCCTGGCTGCGCTGATCCTGCCGGCGATCGGGCCAAAGAGCATGGGCATGCTGCCGCCGCACGTGCCGACGCCGACCTGGCTGATGGGGCTGGGCCTGATCGTGGTGATCGGCATCATCGTCGGCCTGTTGCCCGCGCTGCGTGCCAAGCGCCTGAAGATCGTCGACGCACTGGCCGGCCGCTGAGGAGAACGCAGACATGTTCAAGAGCAAACTCAAGAAGTGGCTGGGCAACGGCGTGACGGTGCTGCTGCTGGTGATCGGCCTGGTGCTGTGGATCAGCCTGCCGTGGATCGGCGTGCTGGCCGTGGCCGTGCTGGTGGCACTGTGGCTGCTGCTGACCCGCGGTGGGCGACTGGCACTGGCCGCCACCCGCATCGGCGTGGCCAGCCTGCCGCAGCGCTGGGGCGCGTCCTCGGTGATCGTGGTCGGCATCGCTGGCGTGGTCGGCGTGCTGGTGGCGATGCTGGCGATGGGCGAAGGCTTCCAGGCCACGCTCAACAACACCGGCGATGACACCACTGCCATCGTGCTGCGCGGCGGCTCGCAGGCCGAAACCAACTCGGTCATCACCCGCGAACAGGTGCCGACGCTGTCCACTCTGCCCGGCATCACTCGCGATGCCGAAGGCCGGCCGCTGCTGTCGCCGGAGCTGTCGCAGGTGGTCAACCTGGTATCGAAGTCCGACGGCACCGACGTCAACGCGCAGTTCCGCGGCGTCGGCCCGCAGGCGTGGGCGGTGCATGACAAGGTCAAGATCGTCGAAGGCCGCACGTTCGCCACCGGCCTGCGCGAGATCGTGGTCGGCCAGGGCGCCAAGGGCCAGTTCCGCGATCTGGACGTTGGCAAGACGCTGACCCTGGGCAACCAGACCTGGACCGTGGTGGGTGTGTTCGCCACCGGCGATGCGCATGACTCGGAACTGTGGACCGACGCCGATACGCTGGCCACCACCTACCAGCGCAGTGCGTGGCAGTCGATCAGCGTGCGCACCGATGGCAAGGCCGGCTTCGAGCAGTTCAAGGCCGCCGTCGCCGCCGACCCGCGCCTGAAACTGGACGTGGAAACCACCCGCGTCTACTACAGCAAGCAGGGCGGCGGGCTGACCAAGCTGATCGACATCCTCGGCAAGGTGATCGGCACCATCATGGCGGTCGGTGCGGTGTTCGGCGCGCTCAACACCATGTACGCGGCGGTCGCCACGCGTGCGCGCGAGATCGCCACCATGCGGGCGATCGGCTTCCGCGGTTTGCCGGTGGTGACTGCAGTGATGCTGGAAACAATGCTGCTGGCCCTGCTGGGTGGCCTGCTGGGGTGTGCGGTGGCATGGCTGCTGTTCAATGGCTACAGCGTGTCCACCATCGGCAGCAACTTCAGCGCAGTGGTGTTCAAGTTCCATGTGTCGCCGGAACTGCTGTGGACCGGCCTGAAATGGGCGCTGGGCATCGGCCTGGTCGGCGGCCTGTTCCCGGCGCTGCGCGCGGCGCGGTTGCCCATCACCACGGCGTTGCGCGAAACCTGAGCATCACGCAGCGATACAACGCGCATTTCGCAGGGGACGGAGCGAAGGCTCCGTCCCTTTTTTCTTGCGCGTCATCCGCGCATGGCGTGGATCTACCGAGGGCGATGCATCCAGGCCGGGTGATGAACCAGTACGTCCAGTAGATCCACGCCATGCGTGGATGGATGCCTGCACACACGCACTGCTACAGATTGCGGGAAATCCGCCGCTATCGATGCCTCTGCCCATCGCAAACGCAGCGCGCGTGACGCTGCACACAGCGCATCTGTGGATTGTTGGTTGCGATTCATTTTCGCGCACATCCGTGGCGCAGAGACAAACAGTTACGAATGGAAACATTCTAGAATCGCGCCCCCCCACGTTGGTTTGCAGCACCCCACGCGCCCATAGAACGGGCGCTTGTTTTTACTGAAACACGAGATTTCACGGATGTCCCTGAAAACCAATCCGCTGCGCAACGCGATCGTCATCGCGCTGGCCGCCAGCTGCACCACCCCCGCCTTCGCACAGAGCACCGGCGACGCCACCACCACCCTCGACCGCATCGAAATCACCGGCTCGCGCATCCGCCAGGCCAGTGTCGAGACCGCACAGCCAGTGATCGCGCTCAACCGCGCCGAGATCGAGAAGAAGGGCTACGTCAACGTCGCCGACATCCTGCAGGACATTCCCGCTGCTGGTTCGCCGAGCATGAGCCGCGCGTCTTCGCTGACCTCCTCGCGCGACTTCGGCGGCATGTACGTCAGCCTGCGCAACCTCGGCCCGGAACGCAGCCTGGTGCTGATCGACGGCCGCCGCATGGGCGTCAGCGCCGGCGGCTACTCCGACCTGGCCTCGATTCCGTCGGCCATCGTCGAGCGCGTGGAAGTGCTGACCGATGGCGCGTCCGCGCTGTACGGCTCGGACGCCATCGCCGGCGTGGTCAACATCATTACCCGCAAGAACTTCGACGGTGGCCAAGCCAGCGTCTATGTCGGCCAGTACGGCCAGGGTGACGGCCAGAAGCGCTCCTACAGCGCCACCTTCGGCAAGACCTTCGACCGCGGCTGGTTCACCGTGGGTGCTGAGCGCACCAAGGAAGACGAAGTGCTGGGCAAGGATCGCGAGTTCAGCCGCTATCCCAACGGCCCGCGCCACCCGACCGACAACCTGAACGGCAACACCCCGTGGGGCTACGTCACCGTCGGTGGCAAGAACCTGACCGTGGGCCCGGGCGGCGATCCGAGCCAGAAGGGCAACTTCCACGCGCCGGATCCGGCCGATGGTGCCAACAGCAAGACCAACATGAGCCTGCTGACCGGCCTGGAGCGCACCTCGGTGTTCGCCAACGGCGGCTTCTCGATCACCGACGACCTGCGCATCGTCGCCGACGCGCTGTACAGCAAGCGCGAATCGACCAAGCAGCTAGCCGGCTACCCGTACTCGGTCAGCGCCGCCCAGGCGCGCAACGGCAGCCGTGCCGCCCTGTCCAAGGACAGCACGTTCAACCTGTGGGGCCAGGATGTGCTGTTCGCGCACCGCTCCGAGGAGCTGCCGCGCGGCACCGAGAACAATCTGGAGACCAAGCGCGCCAGCATCGGCTTGGAAGGCAGCTTCGAAACCGGTTCGCGGTACTGGGACTGGAACGTCAGCTACATGTACAACCGCAATGAAGGCGAGCGCATCGGTACCGGCAGCATGTACCAGCCGCACGTCAACCAGGCCGTCGGCCCGTCCTTCATGGATGGCAACGTGGCCCGCTGCGGCTCACCGGGTGCGGTGATCGCCGGCTGCGTGCCGTGGAACCCGGCTGCGCCGATGGGTTATACCGGCCCTGGCTCGCTGAGCAACCAGGACGTACAGGACTACCTGTTCGCCCGCTTTGTCGACAAGATGAAGAGCACCACCAAGGTGGCCAGCGCCAACATCTCCGGTTCGCTGTTCACCCTGCCGGCCGGCGACATCATGGGCGCGATGGGCTTCGAGCACCGCAGCGAAGAAGCCAGCTACACCCCGGACATGCGGGTGCAGAAGGGTGAGATTACCGGCACCAGCGGCCAGCCGACCCGTGGCGACTACTCGCTCAACGAGGTCTACCTGGAGCTGCAGGTGCCACTGCTGGCCGATCTGCCGTTCGCGCGCGAACTGTCGCTGGACGTGGCCGGTCGCTACTCGGATTACAACAACTTCGGCTCGACCACCAACAGCAAGTTCGGCCTGAAGTGGAAGCCGATCGACAGCCTGCTGGTCCGCGCAACCTATGGCACCGGCTTCCGTGCGCCCACCGTGGATGACCTGTACGGCGGTACCGTCAGCACCCGCGATTCGTTCACCGATCCGTGCGATACCTCGTTCGGTACCGCGGCCACCAGCCCGACCGTTGCTGCCCGTTGCCAGGCGCTGAAGGTGCCGGCCAACTTCCGCCAGCTCAACAGCGATGGCACCGTTGCCACCAAGCCGGGCCAGCAGTCGACCGTCGACTTCAACTCGGGTTCCAACGCGGCGCTGAAGCCGGAAACCGCCAAGACCTGGACCGTGGGCCTGGTGTACAGCCCGGACTTCGTGGCCGGCCTGGATGTCAGCCTCGACTGGTGGAAGATCCGCATCAACAACGCCATCGTCTCCGAGACCACCAACAGCATTCTCGAGCAGTGCTATGTGCAGGGTTCGGACGCCGCCTGTGGTCGCTTCACCCGTGGCAGCAACGGCCAGGTCAACAGCCTGGACCGCTCGCTGGTCAATGCCGGTTTCCGCGAAACCGCCGGCTATGACATCAACGTGCGTTACCGCCTGCCGGAAACCACGTTCGGCCAGTTCGCCGTCAACTGGAACACCACCTACACCGACTACCTGAAGCAGCGCAACGACAACGCCGCGACCACGCCGGTGGAGCAGCGCACCAGCTGGGGCGGCGACTTCCGCGTCCGCTCGACCTTCAACCTGGATTGGCAGTACGGCGACCTCGGCATCGGCTGGACCGCGCGCTACTACTCCAGCATGAAGGAGAAGTGCTCGTACATGGACGAGTGCAACCTGCCGGGCTTCAGTTCGTCGTACACCAGTGCATCGCCGACCAACAAGGTGGGCTCCAACACCTTCCACGACCTGCAGGTGCGTTACAGCCTGCCGTGGGACGGCACCGTGTCGCTGGGCGTGAACAACGTCTTCGACCACCAGGGTCCGATCATGTACAGCCAGCCGAACAGCAGCTTCACCTACTACGGTGGCTTCGATATCGGTCGTTTCATGTACATGAAGTACCAGCAGCGCTTCTAAGCCTGCAACCGCGTTCCCGTCACAGCCAACTCTCTCCTGGCTGTGGATGGAAGCAGAGCGGCGCCCCTCGGGGCGCCGCTCTTTTTTGTGCACACGTGTCAGCCGAGCGGATGCGGCGCTAGCGCTTGGCGCGCATCGTGCGGATGTTGTCGCCGACGAACAGCACCAGGCCGGCCCAGATCGCGGCAAAGCCGATCGCCTTTGCGGTGTCGAACGCTTCGTGGAAGAAGAACACACCCAGCAGCAGCTGCAGGCTCGGCGCGATGTACTGCAGGATGCCGACCAGCGACAGCGGAATGCGCTTCACGCCGTAGGCGAAGCCGATCAGCGGCACGGCGGTGACTGCGCCGCCGAAGATCAGCAGCAGGTCGTTGCGCCAGCCCCAGCCATGGAAGAACGCGCCGCCATGGCCGTTCTCGGCCCAGATCGCGAAGGCCAGCGCCGGCAGGAACAGGTACATGCTTTCCACGCCCAGGCCGGCCACCGGGTCGACCGAAACCAGCTTGCGCAGCAGGCCATACAGGCCGAACGAACAGGCCAGGCCCAGCGCGATCCACGGTGGTGTACCGGCATCGATGGTCAGCCAGGCCACGCCCACCGCCGCCATTGCCACCGCCACCCACTGCAGGCGGCGCAGGCGTTCCTTCAGCACCAGCACGCCCAGCAGCACGTTCACCAGCGGGTTGATGAAGTAGCCCAGGCTGGTCTCGATGACATGGCCGGCGTTGACCGCCCAGATGTACAGGCCCCAGTTGAAGGCGATGGTCAGGCTCGACACCAGCAGGATCGGCAGCGCGCGCGGCTGTGCGGCGATCTTCTGCCACCAGCCCAGGCGCGAGCTGATCAGCAGCCAGCCCAGCACCAGCACGGTGCTCCAGATGATGCGGTGGGCGATGATCTGGAACGAGGGCACCTCGTTGAGCAGGTGCCAGTACACCGGGACCAGGCCCCAGATCACGAAGGTGGACGCAGTGACCAGCAGGCCCCGGCGTTGTTCTTTCTCATCCATGCTCATTTCTTTCTCGTCCTTGCCATCGTCAGCACCACCACACCCAGAAGAATCACCACCATCGCCAACAGGTCGCGCCAGCCGAACCGTTCACCGTTGAGCAGTGCGCCCAGCAGCACCGCGATCACCGGATTGACGTACGCGTAGCTGCCCGCCAGCGCGGGGCGCACGTTCTGCAGCAGCCACACGTAGGCGGTGAACGCGACGATGGAGCCGAACACGCACAGGTAGGCCATCGCCAGCAGGCCACCGGTATCGGGCAGCGTGGTCGGGCGCTCGCCTACCGCCAGGCCGATCAGCACCAGCAGCACGCCACCGCAGACCATCTGCCCGGCAGCGGTCATGAACGGGCCCGGCAGGTCCAGCCCACGCGCCCACACCGAACCGAAGGCCCAGCCGATCGGCGCGATCAGCAGCAGCACCAGCCCGGTCGGCGAGGCCGTCAGGCTGCTGCCGGCGTTGAGCCAGACCACGCCCAGGAAACCGATGGCGATGCCCAGCCATTCGCCCTTGCTGGCGTGCTGGCCACGCAGCGCCGAGAACAGCGCCATCCACAGCGGCACCGAGGCCACTGCGGTGGCGGCCAGGCCCGAGGACACCTCGCGCTCGGCCAGCACCACCATGCCGTTGCCCAGCACCAGCATGGTCACGCCCATGATGACCAGGTTGCGCCACTGCCGCAGGGTCGGGTTCGGCATCTTCCAGAACAGGCGCAAGGCCAGGAACATCAGACCACCGGCAATGATGAACCGGCTGCCGGAGACCATCGTCAGCGGTAGCGCGCCGCCGTGCAGGGCCTTGGCGATGCCCAGGTAGGTCGAGCCCCAGACCACGTAGACCAGCAGCAGTGCCAGCGCGACAAGGCCACCCCGGGGGGCAGCCACAGACGAAGAGGGGGGAGCCGACATGACACACCAGGGAGCCGGGGGAAGGCGGATTCTAGGACGTTTTGAGTATGGTCCGGGACCCCATACGGTGGCACGCTGTCATCCATCCATGCACCCTGCTCTGGTCTGCTACCCCGTGTTGACGGTCGATGCAGTACCAAGAGGGCTGCCCGGCCGCGCCGCCCCAAGGCCGGGCGCCGTTTTCCCTGCGCACGGACGCGCCGCATCGAGGATTCCCACCCAGATGAGCACCACGTCCCAACCTGCTGTCCCCGCGAACGACCGCGCCGCCCTGCGGCGGTCGATCTCCAACACCCTCAAAGGCTCCGCCGGCAACCTGGTGGAGTGGTACGACGTCTACGTGTACTCGGTGTTCGCCGTGTACTTCGAATCGCAGTTCTTCTCGCCCGACGACAAGAACTCCACGATGTACGTGTGGGCGATCTTCGCGGCGACCTTCCTGATGCGCCCGATCGGTGCCTGGTTCTTCGGCCGCTTCGCCGACCGCCATGGCCGCCGCCTTGCGCTGACCGTCTCGGTCACGCTGATGGCGCTGTGTTCGTTCCTGATCGCCATCACCCCCACCGCCGCCAGCATCGGCATCTGGGCCGCGGTGATCCTGCTGTTCGCACGCCTGCTGCAGGGCTTCGCCACCGGTGGCGAATATGGTGCCAGCGCCACCTACATGTCCGAGGCCGCCATTCCCGGCCGCCGCGGCTTCCTGTCCTCCTTCCACTACGTCACCCTGGTCGGTGGTCATGTGCTGGCCCAGCTGACGCTACTGCTGATGCTGACCTTCTGGGGCAAGCCGGAAATCTCCGAGTGGGGCTGGCGCATCGCCTTCGGCATCGGTGGCATCGCCGCAGTGGTGGTGTTCTGGCTGCGTCGTGGCATGGACGAGTCGCTGTCGGAGTCGTCCATCGAGGCCGCACGCGAGGGCAAGGCACAGAAGTCCGGCTCGATGTACGAACTGTTCGTGCACCAGTGGCGGCCGCTGCTGCTGTGCTTCCTAATCACCGCCGGCGGCACCGTGGCCTTCTACACCTATTCGGTGAACGGCCCGAAGATGATCCAGAGCGCCTTCGCCGGCAACGACCCGATGACCGGCACCCTGATCAACCTGGGCGTGCTGGCGTTCCTGATGGTGCTGCAGCCGGTCGGTGGCTGGCTGTCGGACATCATCGGCCGCAAGACCCTGCTGGTGTTCTTCGGCGTCGGCGGCGTGCTGTACAGCTGGTACCTGATCACCCAGCTGCCGCACCAGCATGACGCCACCCTGGCCTTCCTGACCCTGGCCATGGCGTTCGTCATCCTCACCGGTTACACCTCCATCAACGCGGTGGTGAAGGCCGAGCTGTTCCCCACCCATGTGCGCGCACTGGGCGTGGGCCTGGGCTACGCGCTGGCCAACTCGCTGTTCGGCGGCACCGCCCCGCTGCTTTACCAGGGCGCGCTGAAGACCGGCCACGTCGACTGGTTCGCCATCTACGTGACCGCGACGATCGCGGTATCGTTGGTGGTCTATGTGTTCTTCCTCACCAACAAGGGCCCGAACTGGCTCGACGGCACCCGCAAGTAAGCGCGTTGACCTGATCGCGGCCACCGGTGCACTGCCGGTGGCCGCTGCGTCTCCCGCCACGCCTCTGATGTGGATCGCGGCGACGCTGGCCGCAGCCACGGCATTGGCCTGGCTGCTGCGCCGCCCCAACGCACAGGCCGCGTGGCCGCGCATCGGATTCGGGATTGCCCTGCTGGTGTTCTGCGCCGCGCTGGCGCTGCAGCTGGCGGTGGACCTGGGCAGCGGCCACAGCTCGCTGCAGCTGCGCCTGCACCGCGGCATCAATTCCGGGTCGCCGGTTGGACTGCGCACGATGGTGGCGTGCTATCTGGCAGCGCTCGCCGCCAGTGGCTGGGGCGCGTGGAAGCTGCTGCGCCGGCCCTGACGAATACCCGGGCGTGCGCCCGCCGGCTAAAACGCCACCTCTTTCGGTAGTGCCGCTGGCCTAGCAACCTCATGAACCTCCAGAAAGAGCAGGGAGTTGCCGGCCAGCGGCCGGCACTACCTCAACGGCGGGCCGCTTCGCTCTTGTCGCGCGCGCCGCGGAACTCCGATTCCTTTTCCCACGTCGGCCAACGGCGGCTGTTGGCCAGCTCGGCGCCCAGGTCATAGACCAGCAGGGTGTCGGCGGCGTGGCCGCTCGGGTCCCAGCTCGGGGTCCAGGCATCGCAGGCCTGGTGGTAGCAGTCAGCGAAGTACTTCTCGCGCAGCGCGCGGCCGGCTTCAATCCCACCGTCCAGCTTGTCCAGGCCCGGGCCGATGGTGATCGCCGGCACGCCCAGGCGGGCGAAGGCGAAATGGTCGGCACGGTAGAAGAAGCCGGCTTCCAGGTTCGGGTCCGGGCTGTAGCTGCGGCCGCGGGCCTTGGCCACACGCTCCAGGTCACCCTCCAGCGAGACCCGGCCCTTGCCCCACGACGCGATGTCACGGGTCGCGCCATCCGGGCTGAACATTTCGATGTTCAGCACTGCAGCGGTCTTGTCCAGCGGCGCCAGCGGGTGCGCGGCGTAGTAGCTGGCACCCAGCAGGCCCTTCTCTTCGGCGGTCAGGGCCACGAAGTACAGCGTGCGCTGCGGCTGCGGGCCGGCGGCGAACACGCGGCCCAGTTCCAGCACGGTGGCCACACCGGTGGCGTTGTCGATCGCACCGCGGCGGATGCGGTCACCCTTGGCGTCGGCCTGGCCGATACCAAAGGCATCCCAGTGCGCCGAGAAGATCACCGCCTCGTCGGCATGCTCGCCACCGGGCAGCTTGGCCACCACGTTGCGGGTCACCACCTGCTCGCGCTTCAGCGCGAAATCAACGCTCAGCTTCGCGTTATCCAGCGCCACCGGACGGAAGTCGGCGCGCATCGCCTTGCGCTTCTCGGCATCGAAGTCGAGGCCGGCGTCGGCGAAGATCGCCTCGGCCAGTTCGCGCTGCATCCAGCCACGCAGCGGGGTGTGCTGCGCCATCGCCTCGGCCTGGCCGCGCTCGATGTCGAACAGCGGCGAGGTACCCGAGCTCTTCACCGTGGCCCAGCCATAGGCGGCCGGCGCGGTCTCGTGCACGATCAGCACGCCTTCGGCGCCACGGCGTGCGGCTTCCTCGAACTTGTAGGTCCAGCGGCCGTAGTAGGTCACCGCCTTGCCGTCGAACGCGCCCGGCGCATCGGCTTCGAAATCGGCGTCATTGATCAGCACGACGGCGATCTTGCCGTGCAGGTCCACATCCTTGTAGTCGTTCCACTGGCGCTCCGGCGCGTCGATGCCGTAGCCGACGAACACCAGCGGCGCATCCTTGATCTGCACGCGCTTGCGCGGCTGCAGGCTCTGCAGGGTCACGTCCACGCCGTTGGCCAGCGCGCGCTTGCCCTGCTTCAGCGACAGGCTGGCCTTGGCCGCACCCTCCAGCTGTGCGCGCACCAGCGGCACCGGCTGTACCCAGCTGCCATCCACGCCACCCGGCTGCAGGCCGTAGCTGCGGAACTGCTCGATCAGATACTGCACCGTGCGCTCTTCGCCCTCGGTGGCCGGCGCGCGGCCCTCGAATTCATCCGACGCCAGCACATGCACGTGGCGCGATAGTGCCTGCGGATCGATACCGCCACCCGGCAGGTCGTTGGCCGCATGGGCCAGGCCACCGACGAACAGGCAGGACGACAGCAGCAACACGCGCATCGGATTCACGGCAGTACCACGGCTAGCTTGGAAGTCACCAGAGTGTAACGTGGTCGTGACATCACGGCGCAGCCTGGGCCCACGTCATCCACGCATGGCGTGGATCTACCAGTGGCACACCGGATTCCCGCCGGCAGGGCGCGCCCAGGTCAGCGCGATACGCGGTCCAGCCAGCAGGCCAGGCCCTGCGCGTTGAGTTCGATGTCCATCGCCAGAACAGCGGTCACCGCGGCATCGTCCAGCGCACAGCCATGCAGCTGTGCACGTTCCAGGTACAGCGCCTGCAGCGCAGCCAGCAGGCAGCGGTGGCGGTCCGGTCGGCCATCGCACTGGCGGCCGATGGCGGCCATCGCATCGATCTGCTCGAACAGGTCGTCGGCCAGTTTCTCCACCTGTTCCACACGACCGTAGTGGGTCAGGTACATCGCTTGCGGCGCGTAATCGAGCATGCGCCGGATCGAGGCCTTCATCGCCTCCGGATCGAACTGCACCGGCGATGAGGTGGGGAAGATGAAAGCACCCTGCGCACTGTCCAGCTCACGGTAGGAGATACCGAACGTATCGCCGGTGAACCAGCTGCGGCTGCGCGCATCCCACACGCAGTAGTGGTGCAGCGCGTGGCCCGGGGTATGCAGCAGCACCAGCTCGCGGCCGGCCAGATCGATGCGGTGGCCGTCTTCGGCCACCACCACACGGTGCTCCGGAATCGCCTCGATGCGGCCATAGCTGCGCGCGATCTCTTCGGCGCCATATACCGCCGTGGCACCCGCAATCAGGCGGGTCGGATCGATCATGTGCGGCGCACCGCGCGGGTGCAGCACCGCCTTCGCATTCGGCAACTGCTGCATCAGCAGGCCTGCACCGCCTGCATGATCCAGATGCACGTGGGTGAGCAGCAGCCAGTCCACCGCCTCCACGCCCAGGCCGGCCTCCGCCAGCGCCTGCAGCATCGCCGGCACCGACAGGCCGGTACCGCAGTCGACGAACGCAGCGCGGCCGTTTTCAACGATCAGGTACGCCGCGTCGAAATCCGGGCGCTGGAAGCCGGTATCGATGGTGTGGATGCTGGGGTCGGCGGTCATCGGCACGCACCTGGCAGGATCGGGAACAGACCCCCATGGTAGGCGCGCAGGCGGCCCGGGTTCGATGCGGCTTTGGTCGGGTAGGACGAGCCGGCCTAGCAACCTCGGGATAGCCAGGAGAATGTATGTTGGCCAGCGGCCTGGCACTACCGATCAGCCGGAGCGCAATGCGAACCGCGGCCGCAGCAACAGGGCCAACACCAGCACCGCCAGGAACGCGCCGTAGGCGTACAGCACCGCCAGCACCTGCGGCCAGATCGGGCCGGCGCCCGGCTGCACCACGCCAATGCGGTAGCCCCACAGCATCGACACGATGCTCAGCGCGAATGCGAGCACCAGGGTGGTGCTGTCGAACAGGCGCCGCCGCGCGGTGCGCGGCTGGCGCGGGAACAGCCAGTACAGGCTGCCCAGCAGCAGGAACCAGGGCAGGAACAGCAGCAGCGACAACCAGGCCATCGCAGACTCCATGTCATCGCGCCGGAGGCGCGCGGACATCATGCCATGACCTTCGTTCACGGGTAGTGCCGGCCGCTGGCCGGCGTTTTCCTATGCAGTGCCGTGGTAGTGCCGGCCGCTGGCCGGCATTTCCTATGCAGTTGCCGGCCAGCGGCCGGCACTACCCCTTACGCTTCGCGCAGCATGGCCAGGGCAGCCAGCACGGCGTCCACCTCGGCGTCCAGCTTGAACAGCTCGCTCTGCAGCTGGTCACCCTGCTCGGCCTGCTTGATCACCGCGATCAGCTGGCCCGCATCGCGCGGCGAATCGAAGCCTTCGCTCTGGATCAGCAGCGTGCCGTCACCAGCGGTCAGCTTGAAGTAGAAGCGGCCATCCTTTTCGCGGTACTGCTTGAACAGCGGCGGTGCCACGCGGGCCACGCCGGCATCCTCGCTGGCGATATCGCCCGCGCTGGACAGATCACGCAGGCCGACCGCATGGCGCAGCTCGTCCAGCAGCGGTGCCGCCAGCTGCTCGCGCAGCTGCTGGCCACGGCGCTTGAGCAGCGCCTCGATCTTCTCCGGCTCGGCCATCAGCGCGTTGTAGCGCTCGCGCAGCGGCGAAAGCTCCTCATCGATGCGCTCGAACAGCTGCTGCTTTGCATCGCCCCAGCTGATGCCGGCCGCGAACGCCTTGGCGAATTCGGCGGTCTGCTCCGGGGTGGCGAACGCCTGGTACATCTGGAACAGCGCCGAGCCCTCGGTGTCCTTCGGCTCGCCGGGTGCGCGCGAGTCGGTCAGGATCGAGAACACCAGCTTCTTCAGCTCCTCGCGCGGCACGAACAGCGGAATGGTGTTGTGGTAGCTCTTGCTCATCTTGCGGCCATCCAGGCCCGCCAGCGTCGCCACCTGCTCGTCGATCACCACGTCCGGCAGCGGGAAGTACTCCTTGCCGTACACATGGTTGAAGCGCTGGGCGAAGTCGCGCGCCATCTCGATGTGCTGGATCTGGTCGCGGCCCACCGGCACCTGGTTGGCCTTGAAGATCAGGATGTCGGCGGCCATCAGCACCGGGTACATGAACAGGCCGGCGCTGACGCCTGCATCCTCGTCCACGCCTTCCTCGCGGTTCTTGTCCACGGCCGCCTTGTAGGCATGCGCGCGGTTGAGGATGCCCTTGCTGGCGATGGCGGTCAGGAACCACATCAGCTCGGTGGTCTCGCGGATGTCGCTCTGGCGGTAGAACCACACGTGTTCCGGGTCCAGGCCGCAGGCCAGCCAGCTGGCCGCGATCTCCAGGGTCGCGCGCTGGGTGCGCTGCGGGTCCTGGGACTTGATCAGGCTGTGCAGGTCCGCCAGGAAGAAGAAGCTCTCGATCCCCGGCGCGCGGCTGGCCGCGATGGCCGGACGGATGGCGCCAACGTAGTTGCCCAGGTGGGGCGTGCCGGAGGGGGTGATGCCGGTAAGGACTCGGGTCGTCATGACTGCGTGGGGTAACCTTCGATGAACGGGGCCAGTTTACCTTGCACGCCACCAACCCCGTCAGGGCCTGCGGCGCGTTCATTCACGCAACCCCGCTGGAGACGCCCGATGAAACGCCTGCTGCCCCTGCTGCTGATCCTGCCCCTGGCCGGCTTCCGCCCGGCCCCGATGCCGCCGCCGGTGTACGACGGCGGCCCCGTGCGCATGGCCCTGGTCGACCGCGACCGCGGCACCGAACTGCGCAGCTACCCCGCCGAGGGCCAGCGCTGGGTGGCCGGCGAGCGCGGCCACCGCTACGCCGTGCGCCTGTACAACGACAGCCCGCGCCGGGTACTGGTGGTGCTCTCGGTGGACGGCGTCAACGCCATCTCCGGCGAAGATGCCGATCCCTCGCAGACCGGCTACGTGCTCAATCCCGGCCAGCGCGCCGACATCACCGGCTGGCGCAAGAGCCAGGACGAAGTGGCGCAGTTCGTGTTCAGCAGCCCCAGCGGCAGCTACGCCAGCCGCACCGGCCGTCCGGACAACATCGGCGTGGTGGGCGTGGCGGTGTTCGAGGAAGCGCGCCGCTGGCGTCCGGATCCGATCCTGCGCCGTGGCCTGCCGCTGCCAGCCCCGGCGGCGGAAGCGTCGGCCGATGCCAGCGCCAGCAGCAGCCGCATCGAGGGCTACGCCAACAAGTCGCAGGCGCCAGCGCTGGGCACCGGCCACGGTGCACGCGAGCAGTCTTCGGTGCGCGATACCGACTTCGAACGCGCCAGCCGCAGCCCCGCACAGGTACTGCAGCTGCGTTACGACAGCGCCCGCAACCTGCGCGCACGCGGCATCCTGGTGGATTCGCCCTCGCGCCTGCCGCGCGAGCCGCAGGCGTTCCCGAACCGCTACGTGCCGGACCCGCCGGCGCGCTGATCGTACCGCCCAGACAACACAACGCCCGCAACCTCTCGGTGCGGGCGTTGTGTTGTGGGGGAAACCGAAGTGCTTACTTGTAGTCCGGGTAGTCCTTGCTCACGGCGTCCTGGAACTCACGCACTTCCTTCTCCGCGCGGTCCTTGGCCCAGCCATAACGTTCCTGCAGGCGACCGGCCAGATACTCGGCATTGCCTTCGGCCACATCGAAGTCGTCGTTGGTCAGATCGCCCCACTTGGCCTGGGCCTTGCCCTTCAGCTGCGACCACTTGCCGGAAATGATGTCTTTGTTCATTGCTGGGAGTCCTTGGTTGCAACGGCGTTCTTACCGTGGCTCCAGCTTCGCGCAGCGGCTGTTGAATACCGGTCAACCGGCAATGAAATAGATGCTCACCTGCTTGAATGGTTCACTCCGCTTCGACAGCACGCAGCGAAAGGCACGCGCAAAAAAAGGCCGGGGAAATCCCCGGCCTTTTCTCTTTCCGTTCCGTGCAGGGCTCAACGGCCCTTCGCGGTGTCCTCGACCTTCTCGCCCGCCTTCTGCACGTCCTTGCCGGCACCGGCAATGGTGTTGCAGCCGGCCAGCAGGGCCACCGAGAACATCGACAACAGCATCAGGGCAACTACGCGCTTCATGGGCTTCTCCTTGGGTTTGCCGCTACACCGCTTCATTCGCGGATGGGATTGTTTCGCTCGGCGGGAGAAGGCCAATGCCCACCACCGCCGCGTGAAGTGCAATCTGGCGGCAGTGGCGTGGAGCGGGCGTGAACGGATCACAGATCCGTTCAGGCGGCGCCGTCAGTCACGCATCAGGGTGGACTTGCCGAACAGGCTTTCGACCAGGTCCACGGCCAGTTCGGCGGTGGCATTCTGCTTGTCCAGCAAGGGGTTGAGCTCGACGATGTCCAGCGAACCCATGCGCCCGGTGTCGGCGATCATCTCCATCACCAGCTGCGCCTCGCGGTAGTTCACCCCGCCCGGCACAGTGGTGCCCACGCCCGGCGCGATGCTGGGGTCGAGGAAGTCCACATCGAAGCTGACATGCAGATGGGTGTTCTCGTCGATGCCTGCCAGCGCTGCTTCTACGGTGCGCTTCATGCCGTTCTCATCGATGTAGCGCATGTCATAGACATCCACCTTGTGGGTCTTGATCAGGCGCTTCTCGTCCGGGTCAACCGAACGGATGCCGATCTGATGCATCTGCGCCGGGGTGATCGCCGGCACGGTGCCGCCGAGGCGGGTCAACGCATCCGGGCCGAGGCCGCACAGGCAGGCCACCGGCATGCCGTGGATGTTGCCCGACGGGGTCACGTCGCTGGTGTTGAAATCCGAATGGGCATCCAGCCACAGCACGCGCAGGGTCTTGCCCTGCTCGCGGCACCAGCGCGCCACGGCGGTGATCGAACCGATGCCGAGGCAGTGGTCGCCGCCGAGCATGATCGGCATGCGGCCAGCCTGCAGTTCGGCATAGCTGGCTTCCATCAGCGCATGGTTCCACGCCACCACTTCATCCAGGTGGCGGTAGCCTTCCACCGGCGCGGTCCACGGGTTGCGCGGGCCATCCAGGTTGCCCAGGTCGCGCACGTCCACGCCGCGCGCCTCCAGCGCCTCCGGCAGGCCCGCCACGCGCAGCGCTTCCGGCCCCAGCCGTGCACCGCGATGGCCCGCACCGACATCGGTGGGAACGCCAATCAGGGATACGGAAATGGGATGGGCCATGGGTGCCTCCTGCGGTGGGGAAAAAGAAGCACAGTCTAGCCAGAGCTGTGTGACACCACTCGCGGCGGTGCAGCAGGGCGATCACATGGCATGATGCCGCGCGGACCCGACCGTCCTTCATGGAAGATTGCGATGTCGCCCTTCATCAATACCGCTTGGCCGCAATACAGAACAGTGGGATCCCCAACGTACAGGTTCAGCGCGTCACTACCCCGGCTATCGAATCAGGCAGACCCGCTCCTGGGATGAGCACACCCTATCCAAACCTGAAACCTGTTCTCGTTGAGCTGCAGCTGAACGAAGTAGATTCGCGCGGCGGCGCTGTTGCAGAGATGATCGACTCCACCGCGCGCCCCATGGCGCTTTCGATAAGCCCCGAACTCATGTGGTAGAGCTTCGTGCTGAATGACCGTGCCATCACCCGGATCACGCCTGGCACGCGGGCACACTGCGCGATCTCATTCGTCAACCATGACGGTGCGAAAGAGGTATTCCCCTGTGGCACGTTGGCCGCCTTCGGAGATGGATCGTCGACCAAGGGGTTGATCCGCATCATCCAGTTTGATTGAGCCTGTTCGCGCCTGACGTCTTGAGCTGGCAACGGTTGACAAGCAATGCATCGATGCGCCGCGTGACACACGAGCTGCTTCGAACCAGAATGGCCCAACGACTCCTCCTTTGCTGCGTCATTGAATTGACTCACCGGCTCGGGACGAAAAACCGCCGAAAGGCGGTTTTTCATGTTCGTTCCACCACCTTTGCGACCGGCGGCGCGCCGACGCATCAAGATCGGCGCATGTGCTTATGCTGCGCTGGCATGCAGGCGAACACCCAAGGCACGGGTGACTTTGAGGATGGTCGCGAAATCAGGGCTGCGCTCGCCCGACAGTGCGCGATACAGACTCTCACGCGAGAGGCCCGCCGCTCGTGCGACCTTGCTCATCCCTTGAGCGCGCGCGATGTCGCCGAGCGCCTTGGCAATGAACGCAGAATCGCCATCGCTTTCTTCGATGCAGGCATCGAGATAGGCCGCCATCTCCTCCGGTGTCTGAAGGTGCTCGGCCACATCAAATGCTTTGAGTTCTATCTTCTTCTTGATGGCCATGATGGGACAGCTCCAGTACTTCGGTATTGAGTCGTTTCACCTACAGCTAATTTGATACTCACAGGGCATGCGCAATCTCCTGGCCCTCTCGATATCGCGCTGCTGCACACCCTTGCCGCCTCTAGCCAGCAGACAAGTTAACTACCTACGCTACTGGCCGCAGCCTAAAAGCTACGCTCCTCAGAAGCTTGGTGGGCAATTCCACCGCAACAGCAGCCCGCAGGAAAATTCAGGTCGCTGGCCGCACGCCAGACTGGAGAACTTGGCAAGAACGGAAGCGAGAACGCGTTACCGGGATCAGCGTTTACTCGCTCTGATCACCTCACACAAACACGCAATACCCTGCGTTCTTATCAGTCGCATTGCGGCAACCTCCAACCCGCCCAGCCGTCTTGGCCGGGGTACATCGCAGTTCGATTGATCCAGTGAGCATCCATATCCCCAAACTCGCGCTCCCACAGTGTCCACTCCGAGGTGGCCAGCAATCGCCCGTCGCGGCTGTACACCCTGTAGTAGTAGCTGCTGCCGAACAGCGATGCGATGCGCCCTCCGAGTCCGGCGACACTGTAGCGCCGCGTATAGGTCTTGAGCACGCAGCTGCCATTCTGGCTGTCGGCACTGCGCAGCTCTTTCCCGGCATCGGAAGCCATCTGCCGCACCATCAGCCAGCTGGCAAACAGCAATAAAAGCAACGCAACCAGGCAAATCAAGACGCCTCCTGCAGCCCGCCTAGACTTGTGGCTACCTGCATCATCTGAATTGTTACCTATCAACTTCGACTTTACCCAGAGGAACAAGCGAAAATGCTTCTAGTGGATCGCGGGCAGCATCCAATGAGAGCTGCAAACGAGGATCACCCAGCTCCAAGTCACAGGGTGAGAAGATGCGATGCGAAGCTACTAGCGTTGCACCCGTATCGAGAAAGAACGGCGCCGCCTACCTTTTTGCAGGGTGCGTCGGCGCGCAGGTCTCGAGACTAACTATCCCACCGAATCAATGGTGGGCGCTTCCCGCATCAGTTCTGGTCAAACCTTGCGTACCAGCGACTTGATGGGTCCTTGTCACGGTCCTCGCCATCGAAAGAGTAGGATTGCAGTTCGTCTTGGTCCGGCGAGCGCAATGGCCTCATCACCCGATTGACAGTTACATATCTCACAGGCGGCTCAGTCTCTGAGCCAAGCTCGGGCCGCGCACCCGCCCTGATCGCCAATCCACCGGCATACTCCAGGCATTGGATGCCTTCGTGCGACGAAAGATCGGTTCGAACCAGATCCAATCCGCCCAACCTCTCCAGCAGAGGGCGACTCACGAGGGTGAGCCAGTTGATCCCTTTGATGAAGCCGGCCAGCTTGAGCGAAGCTGCATAGGCGTGCGTATCGGCCTCCAGGCCCGGATACGTCCGCGCGATCGCATACTCCAGGTGTGAACAACTGTCGAAGTCGTAAGGCAGCACAGGAGACAGACCGGCATAGCCATGCTCAGCATCGACGCGGTCGGCTAGTCGCATCACCCATGCCTGAAAGCGGTCAACATCATCCTGGCTCTTCAGCATCTGCCAAGGCATTGTCATTTTGATGTATGAGCGGCTGACGGACTCACATACTTCACGCTCTGTCAGCACCTGCAGGCAATGCGATTCCGCTTCATGCACCGACCTCGCACTGTTGATGTTTAGCTCACGACCTTCCCCTTCCGCGCTGAATCGCTCCAGCGCGCTCTGCAATTTCCCGGGCGTCAACCGACCACGACGCCGGTATACGATCGCGCGAAGGACGTCACCGAACTCCGCATGGAAATCGCTGAAGCAGGCCGCTATCCTCTTTCTTACCGCAGGGTGGTAGCCATGTCGAAAGTAGAGCGTGGCAATCAGGCCAAGCCTGATGACTGGCCGGCCTTTTGCGTTATTGAGTTCGATCTTGTCGACTTCACGTTCGATGTCGTCGATGCAGCTCATCGCGATCTTTGGTCTCTGTGTTCCCGAATCGTGCTAGGCGCGTTCAGTCGGGATCGGTGGGGATCATCGCGACCTGCATTGCTGCGCAGCGACGATAGACGGGGCAGCCGATCCAGCGCGCCAGATGGAGACGCGGCTTGTCGCGAACCTTTGGGCAATGGGACGGGTCCGGTGAGAATGGAAGAAGGTGACGGTCACGGATCACCTTCCGCGAAGGACCGCAGCTTGCGCAGCAGGGTCTCGAGTGGATCCGTGTAGCGTGTTCTTGCGTCTACGTCCCGAATCACTGAGACAAGCCCGCTGCAAATAGCAACTCTAGAGCCACTCGGGCGCCAATGGAATGCAACAAGTTTGAAATTGATGCGGCACCTTGGTGCAGAAGAAGCGGCCGAGCTGTGCGCCGGATGCTTAGCCCGGGACACAACGGCGCTCAGGCTTGGTCGTTGAGCCGAGTCGCCCGCTATGGCTGCAACCAGAGCTCCTTGGCCCTGCCCCGCACCTAAAGACAGATACTGAACGCGATGGAGGCGATTGCGGCCTTGCCTATGACGGACTTTGTCGCTATCAGCACGATGATCGCCAGCGCCTCTGGCAGAAAGCGAGCCAACAGTGTGCCGCCACAGGCATCGCTCAATCCCGACGGGCAATCCGATACGTGTGTCAGGGCTGCCGATTTAAACTGAAGCTTGCTCGGACTCAAGCCTGCCCCTTCATTTCGCTTTATCTTGGTTACGCAGAGTCAACCGCCAGGTGATGCCATTCCGGCTGATGACCTGACCATCAGGCAGATCGATCTTACCTGGATCGTCATCCATTCGTTAGTCGACGTCAGATGCCTGATCCGAGTATGCGCTGGAGCTCCAAGGAGCACTGGACTCGGACCGCACAAGGGTGAACGCTGGCGAGGAACGGCAGGTGGAACTGGGCTTGCCAGCATTCTCCTCTCCAGTGATGGAGCACCGAGGCACATTGCACCTCCCTTGACTATCGCACAGCCACGACGCACTAGCACCCAGAGCGCGCCGCTGGGGAAGCTCAAAGCGCGCTGCGTTATGAGCTGCATCGCCACTGCAGCCAGTACCGGGCGGCACCAGACGGCGGATTCGATCAAACTGGCGGGAGGGTTAAACAGCAAGCTGTATTTGCCTAGCCCTACAGGGGGTGAATCAAGAAAAACCTGCACTGGCTTTACCGCGCGCGAGAACAAGATACAGGATCAACGGCGCTAGGCCGATCCAAGACAACCGAGGGATACAAATGAATTTTCAAGAATTCTCTAATCTTGTTGCCAATAAAATGCGCACGAACCCTATCTGGTTTCAATTGGAGAGTGATTCACCCAGCAGCAGAGAAGAAATTTCTCAGCTGGAGGCGAATATCGGCGCACAATTGCCGGATGAATACAAACAGTTCACAACCAAGTATGGCAGCGGGTACTTTGCTTTCGGGATTGTTTACTCGCCTAGCCTTAGTAGCGCCTTTCCATTGGAAAAGAAAAATCTAACAAATCAAGCCATTCGAAAGAACTACATAATATTTTCTGAAAACGGATCAGGCGATTACTACGGATTTCGGTCGACAGAAGAAAAATGCTCCTCTGAAGTATTTTTATGGGACCACGAGTCGGAAGAATGGAGTGAGACAGAGCACTTCAATCTTTTTGCATTCCTTGCCTCAACAGCGCTCAACAACAGATAAAACTCAGCTTACAACTACCGTATGTGCGCCCCAATTGCCCCCCACGCAGGCGGATGCTCATGGACAACCGGGGACAAAAAATCACAAAAAAACCCGCCATTTCAGCGGGTTGATTGTTCCCCGTGGACATGTGCGGATGCCAAGGGATCGAAGATGGTGCCGCTTATCCGAATCGAACGGATGACCTACTGTTTACAAGACAGTTGCTCTACCAACTGAGCTAAAGCGGCAAGGTTGGATCACCGGCGGCAGCGCCGCGGTGGGGGGATTCTAGCGCAACCGTGTGCATTCCAGCGACCGGCTCTGTGCCGCCCCGCTGCGCTGCTGGGCCTGGGCCGGCTGCGTGCCCGCCGCCAGCTGCCCTTCCAGCCACCACTGGCCGGCGTCGCCACTGGCGACCAGGCGCGGCTGGAAGCCGGCGGCCTGCACCGCCGCCATGCGGCGCTCGGCGCCTTCACGGTTGCGGTACTGGCCCAGCGCCACGGCGTTGATGTCCTCGCCCTGGCTGATGATGTAGTAGTCGCTCAGGCCGGCGGCGACGATACGCTTCACCGTGGCTTGGGCTTCTTCGCGGCTGGCGGCGGCCGGCAGCATCACCCGGAAACGTGCGCTGCCGCTGGCAGCAGGCTGTTCGCGCAGGCGCACCTTACTGATGACGTTGCCGGCCTTGCCTTGCGCACTGGTCGCAGCAGCGCGGTCGGCGAACGGGCCCAGCGCGATGCAGCGCGGCGGCTCGGCAGCCACGGGTGGGGTTACGGGTTTTTCCGGCGCCGGGGCCGGTGCAGGCGGCGTTACCGGCTTGGCAGCGGCAGCAACCGGCGTAGCCTCAGCCACCTGTGGCTTGGCAATTTCCGGCGTGGCCGGCGTGGCCGGTGCAGGCGTCGCAGCCACAGCGGTCTTCTCCGCCGGTTCGCGTTCCACCAGCGGCGCGGTCGGGGCGGCGGCAGTGGCCTCGGCGGCCGCAGCGGCATCCACGCCACCGGGCACCCACCGCAGCTCGGCTACGCCAGCCGGTTGCGGCGGCGGCGCGGGCGGTTGCGGTGCATCGCGCAGCAGCCACCAGCAGGCGACGCCAAGATTGAGGATGGCCAGTACGACGATCAGGGCACGGGTCAGCATGCGCGGATACTAGCCTGCGGGCTGGTGCACCGCCCAGCGGGCGAGGCCATCCAGCACCAGCGAGGGGTGGTAGTCGGCGCCGGGCAGCAACGGCATCAGCGCCGGTGCGCCGCCACCGTGCACCAGCAGCGACGGTGCCACGCCCAGCAGCGCATGCGCCTGCTGCGCGCTGCGTTCGATCAGCGCCACGGCGGCGCCATCGCAGCCGGAGGCCAGCGCATCGGCGGTGTCGTTGGCGAACTCGCTGTAGTCACCCCCGGTGGCCGGCAACTGCACGGCACGCGCGTGCAGCGCTTCGCGCATGGTGGTGGGCGACGCGGAAATGCGCCCGCCGTGATGCTGGCCATTGGCGTCAAGGAGATCAATCGTCAGTGCGGTGCCCACGCCGACCACCAGCACCGGGCGCTGCGCCTTGGCCGCAGCCAGCAGGGCCAGGAAGCGGTCGACGCCGAACTTTTCCGGCTTGGCATAGGCAATGCGCACGCCCGCGCATTCGGCGCTGGTGCGCACCACGTGCACGTGTTCGAAGCGGCGCTGTAGCTGGTCCAGCATGGCGCTGGTCAGCGACGGTGCGGCCACGCTGGCCACGAACGCGGTGGTGCCGCTGGGCAGGCTGTGCGGCGGCTGCCCGGCCATGCCTTCGGCGCCGTGCGCCCAGGCCTGTACGTCGCCGGCGCGGTCACCCTGCAACGGCGCGAACTTGAAGCGCGAGTTGCCGAGGTCGAACAACCAATCGCTCATGCCGCCCTCACGCTGACTTCGCCGGCGTGCAGCAGGCGTTCCTGGCCATCAATGCGCACGCGCAGCGCGCCGTCATCGGCCAGGCCAAGTGCGGTGCCGTGCTGCCACTGCCCGTCCAGTTCCACGCGCACTTCGCGGCCGGCCAGCATGTCGAAGGCGGCGTAGCGCGGCAGGAACGGAGCGAGGCCTTCGCGATCGAATTCTTCCAGCGCCGGCAGCAGCCGCGTCAGCACGGCAGCAACGACCACGTTGCGGTCCACCGGCTTGCCAGCCAGCGTATCCAGGTCTACCCACGGCTGGGTGATCTGCTCGGCGAACGACGGCGGCATGTGCGTGTTGATGCCGATGCCGATCACCGCGCGCGCCGGGCCGGCGTACTCGCCACCGCCTTCTGCGAGCAGGCCGACCAGCTTGCGCTTGCCATCGACGATCAGGTCGTTCGGCCACTTCAGCTGCGCCTGGGTGTAGCCCAGGTCGTGCAGCGCTTCGGCCACGGCGATACCGGCCACCAGGCTCAGCCCGGCCAGGCGGCCGAGGCCACCGGAGTACAGGCGCAGCACCGACAGGTAGATATGCGCGGCCAGCGGCGAGGCCCAAGCACGGCCGCGACGGCCACGGCCGCCGGTCTGGCGTTCGGCCAGCAGAACGCTCACCCCGCGCTGGGGCGCGCTGCAACGCAGCAATTCGGCGTTGGTCGAGTCCACCGTCCAGGCCACCTGCAGCTCGTGCAGCAGGGTCTGGACGTCGGCAGGCAAGCCGGCGCGGATCGCGTCCGGGTCCAGCAGGTCGACCGGACGGGTCAGGCCATAGCCTTCGCCAGCACGGCCCTCGATGTCCACACCGGCGGCCCTAAGTCCTTGAATACGCTTCCAAATGGCCGCCCGGGTCTGGCCCAGCTCACGGGCCAGGGCGTCGCCGGACAGGCGACCGGCAGCGAGTTTGGCCAGCAATTGGCGATCGTCCACGGCAGCTTCCACGAAGTCAGGAAGGAATTATGCGGGAAAGCCGCCAGCGACGCCCGCCACGCTGGGTTCCGCGGGGGCTTCCAACGGGGCGCCGGGTTCGGGCTAGAATCGGGAACTCACCCTCCCTTAACGTGGATGTCGTCAATGCGCCGTTATGCCCATTGCCTGATCCTGCTGCTGATGCCCTTCGCGGCGTCTGCGACGGCAGCGCTGGACGACAGCCGTGCGGCCTGCGTGTCCTCCAATGGCGATGCCGCCTCGCAGCGCGCGCCCACCGCCAGCGCATCGGCCGCCAGTACCAAGGCGGCGCCGGTACGCCCGGCGGCCAGCACCACCACCGGTGGCGGTGGCAGCGACGACGACGTGCTGCCGCGCATCCGCGCGCCGAAGTGGCACAGCTACCTGCCGGGAATGTTCCGCTGATCAAGTCGTTGCTGCAGTGGCTGCGGCCTGCGCCGCGGCCGATCGACGATGCACTTTGGGAAGACGCCTGCCGTCGCGCGGCGTGGCTGCACGGACTGGACGACGAACGCCGCGCGCGCCTGCGTGTGCTGACCACGCGCTTCCTGCATGAGAAGACCATTACCCCGATTGGTGAGCTGCAGCTGCAGGCCGGCGATGGCGTGCTGCTGGCCGCGCTGTGCTGCCTGCCGCTGCTGCAATTCGGCGAGGTGGGACTGGAAGGCTGGTCGCAGCTGATCGTCTACCCGGATGCATTCCGCGTGCACCGCAGCCACATGGATGCGGCCGGCGTGCTGCACGAGTGGGATGACGAACTGATTGGCGAATCGTGGGACAGCGGACCGTTGATCCTGTCCTGGGCCGACGTGCAGGCCGACCTGGCCGCGCCACACGAGGGCTACTGCGTGGCGGTGCACGAGATGGTGCACAAGCTGGATGCACTGGATGGTGCGATGGACGGCACGCCGCCGCTGCCGCGCGCATGGCAGCGCGAGTGGGCGGCCACGTTCCAGCAGGCTTACGATGCCTTCTGTGCCCAGGTCGATGCGGGCGAAGAAACGCTGATCGATCCGTATGCGGCCGAGGCACCGGAAGAATTCTTCGCGGTGACCAGCGAGTACCACTTCTCCGCGCCGGATCTGCTGCAGCAGGCGTTGCCGGACGTCGCTGCGCAACTGCGGCGGTTCTATGGCAAGCCGCCGACGATCGAAACACGGTAGTGCCGGTCGCTGGCCGGCACCTTGGCAATGCCACCGAAGATCATGAGGTTGCCGGCCAGCGGCCGGCACTACCGGAACACCACGCGTTATTGCGCAGGCGATGGCCGGACGGGAACGCGCGGCTGCGGCGGTTCTATGGCGAGCCGCCGCATGATCGAAACACGGTAGTGTAGGCCGCTGGTAAGCACCTTGGCAATGCCACCGAAGATCATGAGGTTGTTAGCCAGCGGTACCACTACCGGAACACCACGCGCTGTTGCGCCAGGCGATGGCCGACGGACGGGAACGCGCAGCTGCGGCGGTTCTATGGCGAGCCGCCGACGATCGAAACACAGTAGTGCCGGCCGCTGGTAGCGCAACCTGGCAATGCCACCGAAGCTCATGGGGTTGTAGGCCAGCGGCTCTACTACCGGAACACCACGCGCTGTTGCGCCAGGCGATGCCCGGCGGACGGGAACGCGCAACTGCGGCGGTTCTATGGCGAGCCGTCGCCGGCTCGAAACACGGCAGTGTAAGCCGCTGGCCGGCACCTTGGCAATGCCACCGAAGTTCATGAGGTTGTAGGCCAGCGGTAGCACTACCGGAACACTACGCGCGGTTGCGCCAGGCGATGCCCGGCGGACGGGAACGCGCAACTGCGGCGGTTCTATGGCAAGCCGTAGGCGATCGAAACACGGTAGTCTTGGCCGCTGGTAGCACCTTGGCAATGCCACCGAAGTTCATGAGGTTGCGCGGCCAGCAGGCACTACCGGAGCACTACGCGCTGTTGTGCCAGGCGATGCCCGGCGGACAGGAACGCGCGAGTTACGGCCCCGGCGGCAGGCGCACTTCGAAACGGGCGCCGCCCAGTTCCTCGGAGCGGCCCACAGCCAGTTCACCGCGATAATCCTTGATAAGGTCCTGCACGATCGACAGGCCGATGCCGTGGCCCTGCACGCGCTCGTCGCCACGCACGCCACGCTGCAGCACCTTGCCGATGTCGTCCGGGGCGATGCCCGGGCCATCGTCGTCCACCGCCAGCAGCAGGCCGGCGCGGCGCGCGTTCGGTGCCGGCAGCGGCTGCGCGGTCAGCAGCACGCGGCGGTTGGCCCACTTGAAGGCATTCTCCAGCAGGTTGCCCAGCAGTTCCTGCAGGTCACCCGGTTCGCCGTGGAAGCGTGCGGCCGGGTCGATATCGAATTCGCACAGCACGCCCTTCGAGGCATAGACCTTTTCCAGGCCACGCACGATTTCCTCGGCGTTGGATTCGATCGGCAGCGGCGCGGAGAACAGCTTGTGGCCCGACGACGCAGCACGTGCCAGCTGGTAGGAGACCAGGTTGTTCATGCGCTGCAGCTGCACGTCCAGCTCCTCGCGCAGCGCACCATCGCCCGCGCCGCTGTCCATCTGCGTGCGCAGCACCGCAATGGGCGTCTTCAGGCTGTGCGCCAGGTCGGCCAGGGTATTGCGCTGACGCTCGAGGTTCTCGCGCTCGCTTTCAATGAAGGCGTTGATGCTGTCGGTCAGGGGTTCCAGCTCGCGCGGGTGGCGCTCGCTCATGCGCGCGGTCTCGCCACGCTGCACCTTGGTCAGCTCGGTGATCACGCGACGCAGGGGCCGCAGGCTCCACTGCAGGATGACGGTCTGCAGCAACAGTAGGATCAGGCCGATGCCGCCCAGGTAGAACCAGACCCGGCCACGGAACACACGCAGCTGCGCACCCAGCGCGCGCGAGTCTTCCATCACATAGATGGTGTACGGGAATTCGGTAGCGGGGTCGGCGTCGGCGTCCCACACCAGGCCCAGGCCGTACCGGTACACCGAGCCCTGGCTGCCGTCGATCTGGATCATCGGCAACGGGCCTTCGAACACTTCCTGGCGTGGCGCCAGCAGGCCGCCGCCGACGGTGGGCAGCATCGGGCCTTCGGCGGACATCGAATTGCCCTTGCCGTGCGGCATCACCACCTGCAGGTACAGGCCACTGCCCGGCACGTCGAAGCGCGAATCCGGCGGCTGCTCGCGGATGTACAGCGAGCGGTCGCGGGTGAAGTCGATGCCGGCCGCGTAGGCCGTCGCGTAGTTCTTCAGGCGCTCACGCAGGTTCGCCTTCGCCGTATCGGCGAAGGCGGCATCGAGCGCGTAACCGGCCAGTGCCAGGAACGCGACCAGGCCCACGGACGCGGCGAGCATCTGGCGCGCCTGCAGTGAGCGCGGCCGCCAGCGTCGGAAGAACCACAGACGGCCGGACATCGTGTTATCGCCAGGGTGAGCCGGCTCAGCCCTCGTTGCGCGGGATCGCGAAACGGTAGCCGCGACCGCGCACGGTCTCGATCGGCTTCAGCTCGCCATCCGGGTCCAGCTTCTTGCGCAGGCGGCCGATGAAGACTTCCAGCACGTTCGAGTCGCGGTCGAAGTCCTGCTGGTAGATGTGCTCGGTGAGGTCGGCCTTGGAGACCAGTTCACCGGCGTGCATCATCAGGTACTCCAGCACCTTGTACTCGTAGCTGGTGAGGTCGACATTGCTGCCGGCCACGCTAACGGTCTGGGCAGCCAGATCCAGGGCGACCGGGCCGCATTCCAGCGTCGGCTTGCTCCAGCCAGCGGCGCGGCGCAGCAGCGCGTTGACACGGGCCAGCAGTTCTTCGACGTGGAACGGCTTGACCAGGTAATCATCGGCGCCTTGCTTCAGGCCTTCGACCTTGTCCTGCCAGCTCGAACGCGCGGTCAGGATCAGCACCGGGAATTTCTTGCCTTCGTCACGCAGGGCCTTGATCAGCTCCATGCCCGACATCTTGGGCAGGCCGAGGTCGATGATGCCGACATCGAACGGAACTTCGCGCCCCATGTAGAGGCCTTCCTCGCCGTCCTGCGCAGCATCGACGGCAAAGCCTTCGCGCTTGAGCCGGGCTGCCAGGGTCTCACGCAGCGGGGCTTCGTCTTCGACCAGAAGGATACGCATGAACTCTCCCTAGTGTCCTGGGTGTGGCCCGGAGGCCTGTGGGGTACGGGTTGATAGCGACGACTATCCCTGTTCAGGGGTTATCGCCGCGTAGTGATGACATATCCGACCGCGGCGTGCGCGGCTGTGAACGCGACGGCGCGGGGTCGTCCATGTAGCGGACCCGGCCCCGATCGTCCATGTACTTCACCCGGTTGATATCACGACCGTCGAACGGCACGCGCTCGGCGCCGAGGATGTGGCCGCCGGTGGTGCGCTGCACGCGGCGCACGGCATCGGACAGCGAACGCTCGTCGCCACGGCCACCGCGCTCGCCCCGCTCCATCATCTCCGCCCGCCCCTGGTCGCCGCGCGGCGGCTGTTGCGCCAGCGCCGAAGACAGCGGCGCAGCCGCCAGCACCACGCAGGTGGCCAGGGCAATGCGGCGATGGAAGGGAGCGGAAGACATCGATGCGATCCTAGCCGAGCACGGCGATTCGTTCAAAAGTCGTAAATCCGGCGCCGGGTTCGAAACCCAGCGTTTTACAAATCTTTTGCAAATTCTTGGTTTACAGCGGTGAATCCGGTCTGAACTTTTCCGGCCCTGCGCCCGAGTCGTTCAGCTAAGTGAACATTCGGGACGAATCGCCGTCCCTTGTCAAGTCAGGAATGTGACTGCGGTCACGCTGCGGCGCGATCAGCTTCGCGGTCGGTGACCGCCAGGGCCTGTTCGATCAGGCTCCAGCCGGCGCCCGGACGGTGTGCGCCCTCGCTCAGCACCTGGCGGAATGCGCGGCCGCCGGGCTGGCCGTGGAACAGGCCGAGCACGTGGCGGGTGATGTGCTTCAGCGCCAGGCCTTCGCCCAGCCGCGCCTCGATGTAGGGGCGCATCGCGCGCAGCAGATCGCCACGGGCCTGCAGCGGGACGCCGGTGTGCAGCGCGTCCAGCTGATGCAGCAGGTAGGGGTCGTGGTAAGCCGCACGGCCCAGCATCACGCCATCGACGTGCGCGGCCTGCGCCTGCACCGCCTCGAGGCTGGCCAGTCCACCGTTGATCACCACCGGCAGTGCCGGGCGCTCCTGCTTCAGGCGGTAGGCCCAGTCGTACTTCAGCGGCGGAACCTCGCGGTTCTCCTTCGGCGACAGGCCCTTCAGCCACGCGTTGCGCGCGTGCACCACCACCATCGCCGCACCGGCGGCAACCTGGCAGTCGACGAAGCTGGCAAACACGTCGTAGTCGTTGTCCTCGTCCACGCCCAGGCGGCACTTCACCGTCACCGGGATATCAACCGCGTCGACCATCGCCGCGACGCACTTGGCCACCAGCGCCGGCTCGCGCATCAGGCACGCGCCAAAACGCCCGGCCTGCACGCGATCAGACGGGCAGCCGCAGTTGAGGTTGACCTCGTCATAACCCCATTCGGCGGCGATGCGGGCGGCCTGCGCCAGCAGCGCTGGATCACTGCCACCCAATTGCAGGGCCAGCGGCTGTTCGCTGCGGTCGAAGCCGAGCAGGCGCTCGCGATCGCCGTGGATGACCGCGTTGGCGTGCACCATTTCCGTGTACAGGCGCGCGCCCGGCGCCAGCACGCGATGGAACACGCGGCAATGGCGGTCCGTCCAGTCCATCATCGGGGCAACGGACAGGCGCAGGGAATCGGCGTAACGGGCGGTGGCGGACGTCATCGGGGCATTGATCGTGGAGACTGGCATTGCCAGTGAGATCAATAGTTTACACCGGGCGGCTGAATGCGCCCGGTCAGCCGCGCGGCGAGCGCCGGTTGGGCCCGGCTCCGGCTGGCGGCCGGGGCGGGCTGGGCGGTGGCGGCGGACGCTTCCTGCCCTCGGGGAGCTTGGGGTTCGCGTTCTCCATGGATACGACCAACTGGTCCAGTGGTGGGTTGGAACCCTTCCTCAACTTAGCCATCGTCTGTCTCCTGGAGAATCTCGACCCACTGCACATCCACTGCGTGAATCAGTATGCCATCGAGCTGCGGAAGCTCGACCACGGCGGGGCTGGCCACGGGATCCGCTGCTGGATCGGCACCTTCATCGGGTGGATCCGCATCCACCAGCCAGGCCGGCATCTGCATGTAGAACTGTCCCGCAGCGGGGCTGATCGGCCACTCCTTGGGGTAGCCGGTCAATCGACGGCCATCCTTCAATTGCAGCACCACGAAGGCAGGACGCGTACCCAGCACGCAGTACCACTCGCTCGGGTGGGATGTCCTCGTGGTGAAGCCTGCACGACGGAGAACCCTGTGGAGGGAATCCTTGTTCGCAGCGAGGGCCAATCCTGCCCCCAGCAGTGCGGCGAGGACAAAACCCCATAGCAGGCTGCTGGTCTCGGTCCAGGTCCCCAGCACAAAGCAGCGACCCGCCAGCAGGAGCATCAGTTCGGTGAACTTCACCAGCACCTGGACCGCGAAGGTGAACACCAACGCTTCCACGGTCCGTTCGAACTGCGGCGGCTTGGGATGGGATGTCAGCCCATAGAACACCCATGCAGACAGGAAACCCGGCAGCAGAAAGGTCAGCAGCGTGGTGGCGTTGTTGAAGAGCGAATCCATTCCGGCAGAAGTACTCCGTCGTGAGGATCACAACGGAGCACGATCGCGGCGATTCTTCCACCTTGGGTGGGGTTCACAGGCTGAAGATGCAGCAACCGCAACAGCGGCCATGGCGTTGCAGTTGCTCCACGAGAGCCGATAGCGTCAATGCGCGCTGCCAGCAGCGCCTTTGCCACCCACCTGTTCAATGAGGGTCTGGCTGGCCGCATTGAGCCCCACCACCGTCACCTCCGCCCCATGCGCGGCCAGCTTTTCCTGCGCCCGCTCCAGCGCGGCCACGGCAGTCAGGTCCCACAGGTGCGCATCGCGCAGATCAATCTGTACCTTCGGCGCCACGTGCTGGTAATCGAACGCCGCACCCAGCTGCCCTGCCGAGGCAAAGAACACCTGCCCACGCACGCGGTAGACCTGGGTGTCACCGGCATCGTCGCGCTGCACGTCCAGCATGCGGCCGACCTTGCGTGCGAAGAACAGGGCCGACAGCAGCACACCGCTGAGCACGCCCTTGGCCAGATCATGGGTGGCCACGGTGACCACCACGGTCAGCAGCATCACCGCGGAGGAACTACGCGGATGCGTGCGCAGGTCGCGCAGCGAGCGCCAGCTGAAGGTGCCGATGCTGACCATGATCATCACCGCCACCAGCGCCGCCATCGGGATCTGCCGCACCAGATCGCTGCCGTACACCACCAGCACCAGCAGGAACACGCCGGCCACCAGGCAGGACAGGCGGCCGCGGCCACCGGAGGTCACGTTGATCACCGACTGGCCGATCATCGCGCAGCCGGCCATGCCGCCGAGGAAGCCGGTCACCGTGTTCGCCACGCCCTGGCCGACACATTCGCGGTTGCGCTCGCTGGGCGTCTCGGTGATGTCCTCGACGATCTGCAGGGTCATCATCGATTCGAGCAGGCCGACCACGGCCAGCGTGGCCGACACCGGCAGCAGGATGCGCAGCGTTTCCCAGGTGAGCGGCACATCGGGAATGAGGAAATGCGGCAGGCTGTCAGGCAACTGGCCCATGTCACCGACGCTGCGTACGTCAACGCCGAAGCCGATCACCACGGCGGTCAGCACCACAATGGCCACCAGCGGTGATGGCACGGCGCGGGTGAGGCGTGGCAACAGGTAGATGATCGCCAGCGCGGCGGCGCACAGCACATAGACCGTAGGACCGCGACCGATCAGCTCGGGCATCTGCGCCAGGAAGATCAGGATCGCCAGCGCGTTGACGAAGCCGGTGATGACCGAGCGCGAGACGAAGCGCATCAACGAGCCGAGCTTGAACACGCCGGCCAGCACCTGCAGCAGGCCGGCCAGGATGCTGGCGGCGAACAGGTACTGCAGGCCATGGTCCTTGACCAGGTCGACCATCACCAGCGCCATCGCACCGGTGGCGGCGGAGATCATGCCAGGGCGGCCGCCAGCAATGGCAGTGATGACGGCAATCGAGAACGCGGCGTACAGGCCAACCTTGGGGTCGACGCCGGCAATGAGCGAGAACGCGATGGCTTCGGGAATCAGGGCCAGGGCGACGACGATGCCGGACAGCAGGTCGCCACGGATGTTGCCGAGCCATTGCTGGCGCAGGGGGTAGGACGTTTGCATGGGAAAGCTCCGCGCACAGGCGGGCGTGGCCGCATGGCGCTGCAGTGGAAAGACACGGGTTCCTGAGCCGGGCGGGCCGGCTGCCGATGTGCGGCAAGGGTCAGGGTGGCGTGATCACTGCAGGCGGGCGTCGGTACGTGGGAGGGGCGCAGTCTACGGGAAGCGGCCCCACGGGGGTAGCGCGGTTGGCCGGCGAAGGCAGCGAAAGGCAGCGGAGCCTGGCTCCGCTCTACAATTGAACCATGGCCGCCAACCGCCCGCAGTTCTTCGACCCCGCCACCGAACAGGGCGTGCTGCGCCTGTCGATCGCCGCCTCGCTGCTGCTGGCCGCCGCCGCAGTGGTGTTCGGCCTGCTGGCCAATTCCTCGCTGATCATCTTCGACGGCATCTACGGCCTGATCGACGTGGTAATGACCTGGCTGTCGCTGCTGGTGGCGCGGTTGATCGCGCTGTCCACGCAGACCGACGCCCTGCAGTCGCGGCTCAACCAGCGCTTCACCATGGGCTTCTGGCACCTGGAGCCGATCGTGCTGGGGGTGAGCGGCACGCTGATGATCGGCGCGGCGCTGTATGCGCTGGTCAATGCGGTGGACGCGTTGATGTCCGGGGGCCGCCACATCGCCCTCGGCCCGGCCATTGCCTTCGCCGGGCTGTCGATCGTGGGCGAAGGCGCGCTGGCCTGGTTCATCCTGCGCGCCAACCGCCGCATCGGCTCGGAGTTCATCGCATTGGACGCGAAGAACTGGGTGATCGCGGCCAGCATGTCGGCCTGCTACCTGCTGGCTTTCCTCGGCGGCGTACTGGTGCAGGGCACGTCGCTGGCGTGGGTCGGGCCGTACATCGACCCGGCCATCCTCGCCTTCGTCTGCGTGCTGGTGATGATCGCCCCGCTCGGCACGGTGCGCCGGGCGCTGGCCGGCATCCTGCTGGTCACCCCGCCGGAACTGCAGGCCCATGTGGATGCAGTGGCACGCGGGATCGTGGCCAAGCACGGCTTCGTCGAGCACCGCAGCTACGTGGCCCAGGTGGGGCGTGGCGAGCAGATCGAGCTGTTCTTCGTGGTACCGGAAAACGACCCGCCGCGGCCCCTGGTGGAATGGGACCAGCTGCGCGACGAGATCGGCGATGCACTGGGCGAGGCCTCGCCGGACCGCTGGCTGACCATCATGTTCACCACCGACCGCGAGTGGACGATCTAGGCCAGCAGGACGATCGATCAAGTTTTTCGTACGCATTGCAACCCAACGTACGCAGAAACCGGGCAAAGTAGGCTCCAACGCAACACCCACCCACCGACCAGGAGCATCCCGATGTCCATCGAAAAGGTTCTGTACACCGCCCAGGCCACCTCCACCGGCGGCCGTGAAGGCCGTTCCGTCTCCTCCGACAACGTGCTGGATATCCAGCTGTCGACCCCGCGCGAGCTGGGCGGCGCCGGCGGCCCGGGCACCAACCCGGAACAGCTGTTCGCCGCCGGCTACTCGGCCTGCTTCCTGGGCGCGCTGAAGTTCGTGGCCGGCCAGGCCAAGGTCGCGCTGCCGGCCGACACCACCGTGACCGGCAAGGTCGGCATCGGCCAGATCCCGACCGGTTTCGGCATCGAAGCCGAGCTGACCATCAACGTGCCGGGCGTGCCGCGCGAGCAGGTGGAAGATCTGGTGCAGAAGGCGCACATCGTGTGCCCGTACTCCAACGCCACCCGCGGCAACATCGACGTGACGCTGATCGTTGCCTGATGCGGTGATGCCGGCCAGCGGCCGGCACTACCACTGCAGAAAAAAATGGGCGGATGCCGGTCGAAACCGAACATCCGCCCATCCCACCTTCGTTGTCCCGCACGGGGGCATGAGGTTGCCGGCCAGCGGCCGGCACTACCAGGTCACTTCTCGCTCGTAATGAGCTGCACGACGCTGGAGAAATCCAGCTTGCCGCGGCCAGCCTGGTGATTCATCGAGTACAGGTTGCGGGCCACTTCGCCCAGCGGGATCGAGGCGCCGACACTCATCGCCGCTTCCACCGCCAGGCCCATGTCCTTCAGCATCAGATCACTGCCGAAGCCGCCGCTGTAGCCGCGCGAGGCCGGGGCGTTTTCCAGCACGCCCGGCCACGGGTTGCACACTTCGGTGGCCCAGCTGCGGCCGGTGCTGACCGCCATCATCTGCGACAGCACCTTCGGGTCCAGCCCGTGCGCCACGCCGAGGGCGATGGCTTCACCGGTGACGGCCATGATCACGCCCAGCGCCATGTTGTTGCACAGCTTGGCCACTTGGCCGGCACCACTGGCGCCCACATGGAAAATGTTCTTGCCCATCGCCTGAAGCACCGGGCGGGCGCGCTCCAGCGCATCCTCCTCGCCACCGACGATGAAGGTCAGGGTGCCGGCCTGGGCACCGGCGGTACCGCCGGACACCGGTGCGTCGATCATCTGCAGGCCACGTGCGGCAGCGGCTTCAGAGACCTTGCGGGCGCTGGCCGGTGCGATCGTGCTGCAGTCGATGACCAGTGCGCCTGCCGGAATCGCGGCCAGAATGCCGTCATCGCCCAGGTACACGCCTTCGACGTGGCGGCTGGCCGGCAGCATCGAGATCACCACCTCGGCATCGGCCAGGGTTTCGCGCGCCGATGCGGCCGCGCTGGCGCCGGCATCGACGGCGGCCTGCACCGCGGCCGGGACCAGATCGAACACGCGCACGGTGTGGCCGTTCTTGACCAGATTGGCGGCCATCGGGCCACCCATGTTGCCCAACCCGATGAATGCAATGCGGCTCATGCAAGGCTCCTTTCAACAAGGGGAGTGCCCAGGTCGGCCAGCGGATGCGCGGCATCGGCCCAGGGGGAAGCGAAGAAGGTGTCGGCCCACGCGCCGGTGGCCTCGGCCAGAGTGGCCGGGTTCCACTGCGGATTGCGGTCCTTGTCGATCAGCAGCGCGCGGATGCCTTCGGCGAAATCACCGTGGGCGGCGCAATGCAGGGCGACGATGTACTCCAGGCGATAGATCGCGGCCAGGCCCTGGCCGGCACTGCGTCGCTGCAGCTCGTACGACAGCCGTGCCGAACCGGGTGCACCGGCGGCGAGGGTCTTCTGCGCCGCCTGCAGCCAAGCATCGTCGGTCTGCAGAGTGGAGATGCGGCCGATGATCGCTGAGAGGTCATCGCCTTCGCACAACGCATCAACCTGCGCCGCATTGGCCAGCAGCGGGCCGGTGACGGCGTCACTGGCATGCGACTGCAGCAGATGGCTGAGCCGTTCGTGGTTGTGTGCGGCATCGCTGGACCACGCGACCTGCAGCAGCGCATCGAACACCGCGCTGCGGCGTTCTTCGGCCACGTGCACGTCGGCCAGGCCGGCGTAGATGGCGTCGCCCGGATTGAGCAGCGCGCCGGTCAGCGCCAGGAACAGGCCGCCCTTGCCCGGCACGCGCGGCAGCAGCCAGCTGCCACCCACATCGGGGAAAAGGCCGACGGTGATTTCCGGGAAGGCCAGCTTGGAGCGCTCGCTGACCACGCGGTGGCTGGCGCCGGACATCAGGCCGATGCCGCCGCCCATCACGATGCCGTGGCCCCAGCACAGGATCGGCTTGGCGTAGGTGTGGATGAGGTAATCGACGCGGTATTCAACGTCGAAGAACTCGGCGGCGTAGTCGTTCTCGCGGATGTCGCTGCGGCCGGCCTCGCGGAAGGCGACCATGCTCTGGTACAGGCTGTGCAGGTCACCGCCGGCGCAGAACGCCTTTTCACCAGCGCCCTGCAGCACCACCATGGCGATGCCATCGTCGTCGGCCCAGGCATTCAACTGCTTCAGCAGCAGGTGCGCCATCGGCAGCGAGAAGCCGTTGAGCGTACGCGGCGCATTGAGCGTGGCGATGCCGATGCGCGTGCCGTTGCTGGCGGCGCGCTCTTCGAACAGCACCGGTGCGTCGTCGGCAGCGGTGTCGGTGCTCATGCGTTCTTCCACTGCGCGGCGCGCTTTTCCAGGAAGGCGGTCACGCCCTCGACCTGGTCGGCGGTGTCGAACAGATCGACGAAGGCTTCGCGTTCGGCCACCAGCGCCGAAGCGTGGGTGCCGGTGCGGGTGGCCTGCACCAGGGTCTTGCAGGCGGCGATGCTGGTCGGGCTCTGCTTGCCGGCCTTCTTCGCCCATTCCAGCGCCAGCGCCTTGGCTTCGCCCTTGCCGACCTTTTCTTCGGCCAGGCCGATGCGCAGTGCGGTGTCGGCGTTGATGCGCTCGCCCAGCAGGATCATGCGCTTGGCCCAGCCCTCGCCGACCAGGCGCGGCAGGTTCTGGGTGCCACCGGCGCACGGCAGCAGGCCGACGGTGGCCTCCGGCAGCGCAACCTGGGCATGGTCTTCAATGATGCGCAGGTCGCAGGCCAGCGCGCATTCCAGGCCACCGCCCATGGCGTAGCCGTTGATCGCGGCAATCGACACACCACGGAAACCGGACAGCGCCTCGAAGGCTTCACCGAAGCGGCGCGCGGCTTCACGCGCAGCGGCCTTGTCGCCGGAGGCGAACTGGTTGAGGTCGGCACCGGCGGAGAAGAATTTCTCGCCGTCACCGGTGATCACCAGCGCGTAGATGTCGCGGTCTGCGTTGAGCGCGCCCACCAGGTCGCGCAGCGCCGACAGGCTGTGCACGGTCCAGGTATGCGCCGGCGGGTTGTTCAGGGTGACCATGGCGGTGTGGCCATCCACCTCGACCTTCAGGCCTACGTGCTCCTGGGTACGCCAATCCTTCATCGCAGTTCCTCTTCGGTGTTGAGCAGGTGACGGGCAACGATCACCCGCATGATCTCGTTGGTGCCTTCCAGGATCTGGTGCACGCGGCAGTCACGCAGCAGGCGCTCGATCGGGTATTCGCGGATGTAGCCGTAGCCACCATGGATCTGCAGTGCTTCGTTGCAGACGTTGAAACCGGCATCGGTGGCGAAGCGCTTGGCCATCGCGCACCACACGTTGGCGTCGCTGGCACCGGCATCGAGCTTGCGCGCAGCGGTGTGCACCATCTGCCGGGCGGCCACCAGCTGGGTGACCATGTCGGCCAGCTTGAACTGCAGGGCCTGGAACTCGGCCAGTGCCTTGCCGAACTGGCGGCGCTCGCCCATGTAGCGGCGTGCAGCGTCCAGCGCACCCTGCGCGGCGCCCAGCGAGCAGGCGGCGATGTTGATGCGGCCGCCATCGAGCCCCTTCATCGCCAGCTTGAAGCCGCCGCCTTCCTCTCCCAGAAGGTGGCTGACCGGCACGCGGACGTTTTCGAAGGTGATGCCACGGGTGGGCTGGCTGTTCCAGCCCATCTTCTCTTCCTTGCGGCCGAAGCTGATGCCCGGCAGGTCCGCCGGCACCGCAATGGCGCTGACACCGCCGGCACCGGCACCACCGGTACGCGCCATCACCACCAGCAGTTCAGTGGCACCGGCGCCGGAAATGAAGGCCTTGGAGCCGTTCAGCACATAGAAGTCGCCATCGCGCACGGCGGTGGTCTTCAGCGAGGCCGCATCGGAACCTGCACCGGGTTCGGTCAGGCAGTACGAGGCCAGCTTGCTGCCCGAGGACAGATCGGTTCCCCACGCATCGCGCAGCGCCGGCTGGCCCCACTTGGACACCATCCACGACGCCATGTTGTGGATGCTGATGTACGCCGCGGTCGACGGATCGACGTTGGCGAGCTCCTCGATGACGACGGCGGCGTCCAGTCGGCTCAGGCCGCTGCCGCCCACTTCCGGGTCCATGTACAGACCGCAGAAGCCCAGTTCACCGGCCTTGGCGATCGCCTCGCGCGGAAAGATGCCCTCCGCATCCCATCGCGCGGCGTGCGGCGCCAGTTCGGCCTGTGCGAAGTCGCGCGCCGCCTCGCGGTACGCCTGCTGCGCTTCTTCCAGTTCCGTCGTCATCGAGTGGCTCATGGCTGCTCCTGCCGTTACTTCAGGCTGATCGTGGTGTTGACGCCGTGGCTGAGCGTCTCGTCATCGAACCAGCGCGCGGTGACCGTCTTGGTCTGGGTGTAGAACAACACCACCTGCTTGCCATACGGACCCAGGTCGCCCAGCTTGGACGCGCGCGAACCGGTGAACGAGAACAGCGGCACCGGCACCGGGATCGGCACGTTGATGCCGACCTGGCCGACGTCGATGTCTTCCTGGAATTTGCGCGCGGCGGCGCCGGACTGGGTGAACAGTGCGGTCCCGTTGCCGTTCGGGTTGCTGTTGACCATCGCGATGGCCTCTTCCAGCGTCTCCGCTTCGAGGATGACCAGCACCGGCCCGAAGATTTCTTCCTGGTAGATGCGCATGTCGGTGGTGACACCGGCAAAGATGGTCGGGCCAACGAAGTTGCCCTTCTCGAAACCATCGACCTGCGGCTTGCGGCCGTCGAGCACCAGCTTGGCGCCCTGCTCCACGCCCGAGGCGATCAGGCCTTCCACGCGCTCGCGGGCGCTGCAGGAAATGACCGGGCCTACATCGGTGCCGGCGACGGTGCCGCCGCTGACCTTCAGGGTCTCGGCCTTGGTGACCAGGTCCTGCACCCAGTTGCGTGCTTCACCCACCAGCACCAGAGTGGAGGCGGCCATGCAGCGCTGGCCCGCGGCACCGAAGGCGGCGCCGACCATCGCGTTGAGGGTCTGTTCCTTGTTGGCGTCCGGCAGCACCACAGCGTGGTTCTTGGCGCCCATCATGCACTGCACGCGCTTGCCGGCCAGCGAGGCACGGTTGTAGACGTGGGTGCCGACGCGGGTGGAACCGACGAACGACACGGCCTTGATGTCCGGGTGGTCGCAGATCGCGTTGACCACTTCCTCGCCGCCGTGGACGACGTTCAGCACGCCCTTCGGAATGCCTGCTTCCAGCGCAAGCTCGACCAGGCGCATGGTGACCATCGGGTCCTGCTCGGACGGCTTGAGGATGAAGGTGTTGCCCGTTGCAATCGCCATCGGGAACATCCACAGCGGGATCATCGCCGGGAAGTTGAACGGGGTGATGCCGGCGCACACGCCCAGCGGCTGCATGATCGTATAGGTATCCACGCCATTGGCCACGTTGTTGGCCAGTTCGCCCAGCTGCAGGTTGCCGATGGCGGCGGCGTGCTCGACCACTTCCAGGCCGCGGAACACATCGCCTTCGGCGTCCGGCAGGGTCTTGCCCTGTTCGGCGGTGAGGATGTGGGCCAGCTCGCTCATGTTCTCGCGGATCAGCTGCTGGTACTTCAGGAAGATGCGCGCGCGGGTGCCGATCGGGGTCTTGCGCCAGGTCTTGAAGGCTTCCTTGGCGGCGGCAACGGCGGCGTCCACTTCGCCGGTGGTGGCGAACGGCACCTTGGCCAGCACGTCCTGGGTGGCCGGATTGATCACGTCCTGCCAGTGGGAGGTGGCCGATTCAACGAACTGGCCATCGATCAGCATGCGGATACGGGGCGCTGCAACAGTCATGACGACAATCCCACAGGGTGCGAAAGATGCTTGGCATTATTCACAGCACCCACCTCGATTTCCGGGCTGAATCCGCTTAATCTGGCCAACACGCCAGACGATTCATGTTAATTCTGTGAATTATTCAGCCCCCCAGCGACAACTTGGCCTGCGCCTGCTGCGGCTGCGCGAGCAGCGCGGCTACAGTCAGGCGGATCTGGCACGGGCGCTGGGGCTGTCGGCCAGCTACCTGAACCAGATCGAGCGCAACAAGCGCCCACTGACCCCGGCTGTGCAGAAGAAGCTGGGCGAGGTATTGGGCGACGTTTCCGCACTGTTCGACGAGGATGAGCCCGCCGCGCTGCAGGAAGCGCTGGGCGAGACCCTGCGTGACCTGGGCCTGGCCGAGGTCAGCGCCACCGAACTGCGCGCGCTGGCCGGCAACCTGCCGCAGGTCAGCCGCGCGCTGCTGGACCTGCACCGCCGCCACCTGGCGCTGCGCGAGCATGCCGCCGCACTGGAATTCCAGCTGGGCGAGCCCGGCGCCGGCAGCACCCTGCCCGCTGGCGATCAGGTGCGCGAGTTCTTCAACCGCATGCACAACCACATTCCCGAGCTGGACGAGCTGGCCGAGCAGCTGTTCGCCGAGTGGGGGCTGTCGCCCGGGCACGTGGCACCGCGGCTGCGCCAGCTGCTGGCCGACCGCCATGGCGTGCTGGTGGAAGTGGCCGCACTGCAGGCCGGGCGCGAAAAGCGGCAATACGATGCCGGTGCGCGGCGGCTGTGGCTGCCCGATTACCTGGAGCCCGGCCAGCAGGCGTTCCAGATGGCGGCCGAGCTGGCCCTTCACGGCTACCTGCCGCAGATCGATGCGGTGGTGGCGCGCGCCGGGTTCACCGACGACGCGCGCATTGCGCAGGCGCGGATCGGTCTTTCCAACTATTTCGCCGGCGCGCTGGTGATGCCGTACATGCGCTTCCTGCGTGCGGCGGAAACCAGCAGCTACGACATCGAACTGCTGGCGCATCAGTTCGGCGTCGGCTTCGAAGCGGTCTGCCACCGGCTGAGCACGCTGGCGCGACGCAGTGCGCCTGGCCTGCCGTTTTTCTTCATCCGCGTGGATCGCGCCGGCAATGTGTCCAAGCGCCACTCCGCCACCGATTTCCACTTCTCGCAGGTGGGTGGTTCGTGCCCGCTGTGGATCGTCTACGAGGCGTTCAACCAGCCCGGCCGCATCCTTACCCAGACCGCGCGCATGCCCGACGGGCGCCGCCATTTCTGGCTGGCGCGGCAGGTCAGCAGCGGCCCGGTCGGCCATGGCCAGCCACGCAAGACCTTCGCGGTGGCGCTGGGCTGCGATCTGCAGCATGCCGAGCGACTGGTGTATTCGCTGGGGCTGGATGTGCAGAGCCCGGGTAATTCGGTGTCGATCGGGCCGGGTTGCCGGGTGTGCCCGCGGGAGGACTGCATGCAGCGCGCATTCGCGCAGTTGCCGGGGCGGTAGGGTTGGTTCGGCAGGGCTGCGCCCTGCACCTGCTTCAATCCAAGGCAACAGCAAAAGCAACAGCGGGCTTTCCGTGGGATGGCGGGGTGGATCCGGTTGCGGGGGACGCTGCAAGTCCCCCTCCGGGGCCCGGCCCAGCCGCTGGCGGCTGTGCGTTCGGGCGCTTGCGAAGCAATGCTTCGCAAGCAAAGCGCCCTCACCCATGTAAGCTCGGTCGCCGCTTGCTCGTGTGCGCAGTCCTGCGCACACGGCAAGACCGGGGTTGGGCGTCCTGCCCAACCCGCCCGAGGCATGCCTCGGGCCCATGCGGCTCACGCCCCCGCAACCGGACCCACCCGCCTTCGACAGGTCTCCGCGAGCTGTCGAAACGGCATCCTTTGCTGCTGTGGGTAGGTGTCGACCTTGGTCGACACGGTGGATCCACGTCGTGCAGGGATGCTCTTCGATGAATGTTCGAAATATTCGATTTCGATGGGGTTCCATCCACGCATGGCGTGGATCTACTACCGGGTCAGTAGATCGGCGTCACCTTCATCTGCGGCAGCGGGCGCGGTGCGCCGTCGGTGAGGTCCGGGCCGAGGTCCTCCCAGGTACGTCCCTGCTCGACCATCAGCCCCCACAACTGCTGCGATGCCAGCCGCTTGTCTTCCGAGCCCAGCTTGTACGACGGTGGCGTCGGCTGGCCACTGGCAACCATCGAGTACGCCGCGCGGTAGGCCAGTACCTGCTGCGCCGGGTCGTCGGTGCGCGCCACTTCCAGCGTGTAGCGCTGGTAGGCCGAGGCCAGGTTGCGCCAGCGGATCCAATAGTGGTTCTCGAACGAGAACGAACAGAAGCGCGCACCGGCCAGGCTGCCCTTGTCGGCGATGCGGGTCAGCACGTCCTGCGGCATGTCCAGGTTCATGCCGCCCTCGTCGCCCTGCAGGCTCACATGCACGATGCGGTCGCGGTAGCCCGGGGCACGCGCCTGCAGCAGGTCGCGCCAGTTCTGCATGGTCGCCACCACCGCGAACAGGAAGCGGCCCAGCTCGGCGGCCGCCAACGGCGTGGCGATCGACTGGTAGGTACGCTGCCAACCGTGGCGGTTCTCGGTGGGCAGGAACACAGCATGTTCCAGCGCCTGTCGGCCACTGCTGCCGTGGCTCACGTCTTCGGCGTGCTGCGGGTAGACCAGATTGATGGCGAAGGTCGGCCAGCGCGGCAACGCGGCATCGAACAGGTGGATCGGGAAGTTGCTGCTGATGCCACCATCGGAGAACCAGCAGATGCGGAACGCGGTGATCACCGGTCCGCAGGTCTGCCCGGCACTGGTCAGCCCTTCCATGCTGTCGGCGACGTTGTGCTCCTGGTCGGCCGCAGGTGCGGTCGGTTCACAGCGACGCTCGCGGCGTGAGGGCTCATGCAACGGCACCGCGCTGATCAGCAGCGGGAAGCTCAGGCTCATGCGCGTGGCCACCAGCACCGGCAGCTTCGGGCCCTGCGGCAGGTGGTAGTACCGGCGCCCATCCACCTCCAGTGGCGGGCCGGCCTGCGTCACCAGCCACTGCACCACGCTGGCCGGAAACAGCTGCTCGAACTCCTCGCGCAGGAACCAGAACTGCGCGCCGCCCAGCGGCAGCGTGCGCGGCTCGTTGTGCGACACACAGGTGGTGATCATCTGCAGGCTGATCGCATGCGGGCTGTCCGGCTCGCCGGCATAGCGCGGCGCATCGTGCAGGTCGGCGAAGGTGAGCGGTGCATCCAGCGGCTTGCCGGACAGCTGCTGCAGGCATTCATGCAGCCACTCGGTCAACGCCGGCGTGCGTGCATCGCGGCCGAGGCCGCTGCACAGGCCCAGCAGGTTACGGCGCGCCACCCGCGCTACCCGCAGCGCGGCACCGGCCACGCCGGCACCGTACGCGCACAGCAGTGATGGCAGCAGCGTGGCGGCCACGCCGCTCCAATCGCCGCCCCACCAGCCCAGGCCGAGCAGCAGCGCCAGCGACACCAGCACCTCCAGTGGCGCAATCTCGAACACCGCGATGGCCAGGCACAGCAGCTTGTGTGGCAGGCGGGCATTGCCGGTCAGCACCACCAGCAACCGGTAGGCGGCGCGCGCCCCCCGTGCCGGCTGGAACAGGCTGTAGATGAAGCCGCGCCGCGACAGCTGCGCCGACACCGCCGACAGCCCGCCGTAGCCGGCATCGCCGGGCAGGTGCTCGCCGGCCTGCTGGCGGCGATCACCGCATGCCGCCGCGGCCGCTACGGCTGCAGCGATGGCGCCGGCCGAGGTGCCGCCGATGCTCTTGAAGCGATACTCGCGCGCCAGCGCCAGTACCGCATTGGGGTACACGATGCCGCTGGTGATGCCGCCTTTCATGACCAGATCGCAGTACTTCGCCGCCACGAGCCACCTCCCGTCTGTCGGTGCCCAGTATGGCAAGAGGCGCTCTCACAGCCTGAGAAGCGAGCCACAGCCCTGCGCTTTCATTGGCCCTTGACCATTGGCCTCGACGCGTCCACCGTTGGCACGCCGAAGGTATCCCTGCCGTGGCCTTGATGGCAGCAGGGATTTAAACGGGAATCCGGTGAAGGCGCCTCGCGCGCCCATTCCGGAGCTGCCCCGCAGCGGTGAATGGAAACGAATCCTGCCAACAGCACTGGGCTCACGCCTGGGAAGCGGCGGGTAGTAGGTGGGCTGCGGCCCGTGTCCATCAGCCCGAATACCGGCCCCGGCCGGGGGACACGACCGTCCCCTGACTCGACCTGGAATCTCCGCGGGGAGGTTGCCGGGGCCGTCGTTGTCCTGCGCGTGCAGGCGATGCGGCCGCGCGCGTCCTGTTCACGGTATCCGGCCAGCCCTGTTCACCCACGCGCTGATGCATGGGCCACCGCCGTTGCCGGCGGTCCATGCGGTACCTGACGATGACCGAGCTCCAACGCCCCACCCTGACCCTGCCCGCCGACGGCAAGCGCCTGCTGCTGCATTCGTGCTGCGCGCCCTGTTCCGGCGAAGTAATGGAGGCGATCACCGCCTCCGGGATCGACTACGCGATCTTCTTCTACAACCCCAACATCCACCCGGTGAAGGAGTACGAGCTGCGCAAGCAGGAGAATATCCGCTTCGCCGAACAGCACAACATCCCCTTCATCGACTGCGATTACGACACGGACAACTGGTTCAGCCGTGCACGCGGCATGGAGAACGAGCCCGAGCGTGGTATCCGCTGCACGATGTGCTTCGACATGCGTTTCGAGCGCACCGCGCTGTATGCGCACGAGCACGGCTACGACACCATCAGTTCGTCGCTGGGCATCTCGCGCTGGAAGAACATGGCGCAGATCAACGACTGCGGCATCCGTGCCGCGTCGCGCTATGAAGGCCTGCAGTACTGGGACTACAACTGGCGCAAGGGCGGCGGTGCCAGCCGCATGATCGAGATCAGCAAGCGCGAGCAGTTCTACCAGCAGGAATACTGCGGCTGCGTGTACTCGCTGCGCGATGCCAACCGTCACCGCCGCGAGAATGGCCGCGAACGGATCAAGATCGGCCTGCTGTACTACGGGCAGGACGCTGAGACGCCGCAGGGCGATTGACGTGTGGGCATGGGGCGGCCACGCTGGTCGCCCCTTCTGCTGTACCGGAACTGCCATGACCGCCCTGCCCGCCGATGTCGCCCTGCTGGTGATCGACCTGCAGCCGGACTTCATGCCCGGTGGCGCGCTGGCCTGCGACCAAGGCGATGCGCTGGTGGCACCGATCGCCGATCTGCTGGCACAGCGCCGCTACCGCACCGTGGTGGCAACACAGGACTGGCACCCGGCCGACCATGCCTCGTTCGCCAGCCAGCACCCCGGCCAACGCCCCTTCGAGACCATCCTGCTGCACGCGCAGCCGCAGACCCTGTGGCCGGACCACTGCGTGCAGGGCAGCGCCGGTGCCGCGCTGCATCCGGGCGTGGACTGGACCGTGGCCGACCTGATTCTGCGCAAGGGCACCCGCCAACAGGTGGATTCATACAGCGCCTTCCGCGAGAACCATGGCCCCGATGGCGAGCGCCCGGCCACCGGCCTGGCCGGCTGGCTGCACGAACGCCGCATCCGCGAAGTGCACGTGTGCGGCCTGGCCCGCGACTACTGCGTGCTGTGGAGCGCGCAGGACGCGGTGAGGTCCGGCTTCCGGGTGAAATTCCTGTGGGAGCTGACCAAGCCGGTGACCGACGCCAACGACGCGATGGTGCGTGAAGCGCTGGGCAAGGCGGGGATTTCGATCGCCTGAGGCGTGACCGCCGGGCATGGCCCGGCGCTACCGCGCACGTCGCTTATGCCGCTTGCGCGCTCCTGCCCACGACAACACAATCGATTCATCCAGCCCCCTAACTACGCCCCCCTACAGATCGCGGGACGGCCGAACCGGGGGCTTTTCATTGGATGAAATCAGGATTCGGTAGTGCCGGCCGCTGGCCGGCAACCTCGGGATCTCTGCAGTTGCCGGCCAGCGGCCGGCACTACCGGATAGCACCCGTGGTAGCGCCGGGCCATGCCCGGCGGACGCGGGATGGGCGATTACCGGAACACGACCGTACGGTGCCCGTTGAGCAGGATGCGGTGTTCCACATGGCGGCGCACGGCGCGCGCCAGCACCAGCGATTCGGTATCGCTGCCCAGCCGCACCAGCTCGCGCGGCGCCATCGCGTGGTCCACGCGGGCCACGTCCTGTTCGATGATCGGGCCTTCGTCCAGATCCTCGGTGACGTAGTGCGCGGTGGCGCCGATGATCTTGACCCCGCGCGCGTGTGCCTGGTGGTACGGCTGCGCGCCCTTGAAGCTGGGCAGGAAGCTGTGGTGGATGTTGATCGCACGGCCGGCCAGCGCGCGGCACAGCGTGGGTGACAGGATCTGCATGTAGCGCGCCAGCACCACCAGATCGATGCGTTCGCGCTCGACCAGGTCGATGATCTGCTGCTCCTGCACCGCGCGCGTATCAGCGGTCACCGGCAGGTGGTGGAACGGCACCTGGTAGGACGCCGCCAGCGGCGCGAAGTCGGCGTGGTTGGACGCTACTGCGGCAATGTCCACCTTCAGCTGGCCGCTGTGGGCACGGAACAGCAGGTCGTTGAGGCAGTGCCCCTGCTTGCTGACCAGCACCAGCAGGCGTGCACGGCGGCGGCCATCATGCAGCTGCCAGTCCATGCCGAAGCCGGCGGCGAGCGTGGCCATGGCGGCGTGCACGGTCTCCAGCGGCAGGCCAGCATCGCGATCGAAATGCACGCGCAGGAAGAAGCGGCCGCTCTCCTCGTCGCCGAACTGCTGGGCGTCGAGAATGTTGCAGCCGTGGTCGAACAGCAGGCCGGATACGCGGTAGACGATGCCGGTACGGTCGGGGCAGGACAGGGTGAGGATGGAATCGGGGCGCATCGCCCGAGTGTAGGGCAGCAGCCTGTCCTCGGGATCGATGGTCACCGATGCAACCGACCTGCTTGGTTCAGTCCCAAGCGATACTTGGGTTTCTCCATGGCAAGCTGGTCGGTCATGAACCTGTTGCAACTGATCCGCAGCTTCACCCGCACCGCAGAGACCGGCAGCATTGCCGCAGCGGCCCGCATCCTTGGCATCAGCGCCACCGCAGTCGGCCAGAACATCAACCGGCTGGAGGCGCATCTGGGCGTACGGTTGCTGAACCGAAGTACGCGCCAGCTGGCCCTCAGCGAGGCCGGCGCGTTGTACCTGGCGCAGGTGCGCCACATCGAAGCCGACCTGGCGCGCGCGCAGGCGATGGTCACCTCCGGTGACATCGAACCGGCAGGACCGCTGCGCATCGCCAGCAGCAGCGCGTTCGGTCGCCACGTGCTTGCGCCGTTGCTGCCTTCGCTGCAGCAGCGCTACCCGCAACTGCAGCTGGAGCTGCGGCTGACCGATCGCGCCGTGCAGCACGGCCCGGAAGCGGTGGATGCCAGCATCCGCATCGGTGCACAGCTGGAGGACGGGGTCGTCGCACGGCAGCTGGCGCGCGTGCCGTTCGTGTTCTGCGCCTCGCCGGCCTACCTGAAGGCACACGGCACCCCGCAGCAACCCTCCGAGCTGAGCGGCCATCGCGGGCTGCTGCACCGCTTTCCCACCGACGGCCGGCCGCTGCGCTGGGGACTGCTGAAGGATGGCCAGCGCGTGGACGCCGCACTGCCGCCGAGCATGGTCTGCGATGACATCGATGCGCTGGCGACGCTGGCCGCAGCCGGTGCCGGCATCACCCGGCTGGCCGCATTCGTGGCCGAGCCGTACCTGCGCGATGGCCGCCTGCAGGCAGTGTTCGGCGCCGACACTGCATGGCGCCCGGAGCCGATGGAGGTCTATTTCTGCGTCAGCGACCGCCGCGATTTCACTGCCAAGATCCGCGCGCTGTTCGAGCACCTGCAGGCCGGCATGGCGCCGGCCTGGCGGGTGTGAGCCTCAGCGCGTCTTGAACACGCCGCGCGCATCACGCGGCTCGCAGCGCAGGTACTGCGGTGCCGGCTCCACGCTGTCACGCAGCGCGGCGGCGGCATGCCACGGCCAGCGCGGGTCGTAGAGGATGCCGCGCGCCAGGGCTACCGCATCGGCGTGGCGATGGCGCAGGATCGATTCGGCCTGCTCCGGCTCGGTGATCATGCCCACGGCGATGACCGGCATGCGCACCTTGGCCTTGATCGCCGCCGCGAACGGCACCTGATAGCCCGGGCCGACGGTGATCTTCTGGCGCTCGTCCAGGCCACCGCTGGAGACATGCAGGAAGTTGCAGCCGCGCGCGTCCATCACCTGCGCCAGCGCTTCGCTCTGCACCAGATCCCAGCCGCCATCGACCCAGTCGCTGGCGGAGATGCGCACGCCCACCGCGACCTTGTCGGACACTGCCGCACGCACAGCATCGAAAACCTCCACCAGCAGGCGCAGGCGGTTCGGCAGCGAGCCACCGTAGCCATCGGTGCGGCGGTTGCTCAGCGGCGACAGGAACTGGTGCAGCAGATAACCGTGCGCGGCATGCAGCTCGATCAGCTCGAAGCCCAGGCGCTCGGCGCGCACCGCACTGGCGGCGAAGGCGGCGATGACCTCGGCGATGCCGGCCTCGTCCAGTTCCTGCGGTGCCGGATCGGCGGCATGGAACGGCAGCGGCGACGGCGCCACGGTGGCCCAGCCACGCGCATCATCAGCCGGCAACTGGCCACCACCGTCCCACGGACGCCTCACCGAGGCCTTGCGGCCGGCATGGCCCAGCTGGACGCCCAGCGGCATCGGCGACCAGCGGCGGACGCTGGCCAGCACCTGCGCCAGTGCGGCCTCGGTGCCGTCATCCCACAGGCCCAGGTCGGCCCAGCTGATGCGGCCGCGCGGTTCGACCGCGGTGGCTTCCAGGATCAGCAGGCCGGCACCGGACTGCGCCAGGTTGCCCAGATGCATGGCGTGCCAGTCGCTGGCGCGGCCATCTTCGGCGGAGTACTGGCACATCGGCGCGATGACGATGCGGTTGGACAGGGTCAGGGGGCCGAACGAGATCGGCGAAAACAGCTGGCTCAAGACGGTGATGAACGACGTAGGGGGTGCGTATTGCACCGCCGCACGGCCTGCGAATCAACCGTCTGGATGGATCGCTGTTTCGCGGTGGGCGTGCAGCCGAGCGCGTGCTCGGCTCAGGACGAAGCCCACGCGGCCAGCGCCTCGGCGCAGTCCCGTTCATCCTTGAACTGCAGCAGGTCGTCGGCGCGGGTGCGGCCACGGTTCAACGCGGCTACCGGCAGCCCCGCCTTGGCTGCGGCCTGCACGAAGCGGAAGCCGGAATAGACCATCAGCGATGAACCCACCACCAGCACGGCGTCGGCCTGCTGCAGGTGCTCCTGCACCGCCTGCACGCGCTCCCGCGGCACGTTTTCGCCGAAGAACACCACATCCGGCTTCAACAGGCCGCCGCAATGCGGGCACTCGGGCACCACGAACGCGGAGAAATCGGTCTCCAGATCGGCATCACCATCGGGCGCGATGCCTGCCTCCAGCGCGTCCCAGCCGGGATTGGCGTCCAGCAGGCGCTGCTGGAAGCCTTCACGATCGCTGCGACGCTCACAGCCCATGCAGCGCACAAGGTCCAGGCGGCCATGCAGGTCGATCACGTTGTGGCTGCCGGCGCGCTGGTGCAGGCCGTCCACGTTCTGGGTCAGCAGCACCTGCAGCGTGCCGCGGCGTTCCAGCGCGGCCAGGGCCTGGTGGGTGCCGTTGGGCCGGGCCAGGCCGAAGCGCGGCCAGCCGAGCAGGCTGCGCGCCCAGTAGCGCTGGCGGGTGGCCGCCTCGCCCATGAAGGCCTGGTAGGTCACCGGCGGCGTGCGTTTCCACTGGCCGTCGGCATCCCGGTAATCGGGAATGCCCGAGGCGGTGCTGCAGCCGGCGCCGGTCAGCACGAACAGGCGCTGGGCACGGTCGATGAAGTCGGTCAGTGGCAGGGTCATGGCTGCCAGATGGGGGCGCGGCCGCGCCCCCGCAAGCGCCGGTCCATTGGCCGGGTCAGGCCGCCGGCAGCGGCGGCACCGCGATCGGGTGGCCTTCCTCGTCCAGCGCGATCATCACGAAGTGGCCGCGGGTGCACAGCTTGCGCTCCCCGCTGTGCAGGTCTTCGGCGACCAGTTCCACCTCCACCTTCATCGAGCTGCGGCCGACTTCGACGATGCGGCCGATGGTTTCCACCATCTGGCCGATGCGGATCGGCAGCTTGAAGTCGACCTGGTCGCTGCGCGCGGTCACCACGGTGCGGCGCGAGTAACGGGCGGCGGCCAGGAATGCGGCCTTGTCCATCCACGCCAGCGCCTGGCCACCGAACAGGGTGCCAAGGTGGTTGGTGTGGTTGGGAAAGACGATTTCGGCCATGCGCACTTCGGTGGGCGGCACGGTCTCGGGGATGGGGGTCATGGGGGGCTTCGGTGTGGGGTGCTGCGAATTCTAAGCGACCGGCGTGATGGCCATCGGAATGCACGTGCAACGGTCACCCGGCAGCGGTGCCTGCGCAGGCCGCGCCTGCGGCAGGCGTTAAACTGCGCCACGCCCACTGCCAGGACCGCCCATGCCCGCCACTTCCGACCTGCTGGCCTTCGCGCTTGTTTCACTGGCCATGGTGCTTACGCCCGGGCCGAACATGATCTACCTGATCTCACGCTCGATCTGCCAGGGGCCGATGGCAGGCCTGATCTCGCTGGGCGGGGTGGCGCTGGGCTTCGTGTTCTACATGCTGTGTGCGGCACTGGGCATCACCGCCCTGCTGATGACCGTGCCGTTCGCCTACGACGCGCTGCGCATCGGCGGCGCGCTGTACCTGCTGTACCTGGCCTGGCAGGCGCTCAAGCCCGGTGGCCGTTCGCCGTTCGCGGTGCGTGACCTGCCGCAGGACAGCCCGCGCAAGCTGTTCACGATGGGGTTCCTGACCAATCTGTTGAACCCGAAAGTGGCGGTGATGTACCTGTCGCTGCTGCCGCAGTTCCTGCACCCGGACAGCGAAGGCAGTGTGCTGATGCAGTCGATCGTGCTGGGCTCCACCCAGATCGCGGTGAGTGTGACCGTGAACGGCATGATTGCGCTGACCGCTGGCAGCATCGCCGGTTTCCTGGCCGCGCGCCCGACCTGGCAGGTGGTGCAGCGCTGGCTGATGGGCACGGTGCTGGCCGGGCTGGCGGTACGCATGGCGGTGGAAGGGCGGCGCTGATTGTAGAGTCGAGATCCTATGTTCGTGGTCAAGCCTGCTGGAAGCAGGCTTGACCCACCTTCAGCATGGCCGGATCGAAGTCCCGGCCGCTTTTGAAGACACCCCAGGCGATCCTGGCCAGCTTTCTGGCCAGGATGTTGAAGACGGCGGTGCTGGGGTGACCGCGTTTTGACAGCTCGTCGTAGAGCGGTTGCCCCCGGCGACACCGCTTGAGCCCCATTGCGGCCATGTAGAGCATCTGGCGCAGCACTGGCGCGCCCTGTTTGGACAGCCGACGCCGTCCCGTTCTGCCGCCAGACTCGTTGGGCCGGGGATCCAGGCCGGTGCAGGCGATCCACGCGTTGGCGTTGGCCAACGGCCAGCGCGTCATGTAGTAGATCAGGTGAGCGGCGACGGCAGGGCCGATACCAGGGATGGTCAACAGGCGCTTGTAGAGCGCGCCATGCTCTCCATCGCGACCCAAGCGCTGCAGTTCGCTTTCCAGCTCGGACAGCGTCCCAGCCAGAGCGCAGAACAGATCTGACAGCTCCCCGGGGGCACTTTTGCTTACCCCGAAGGATTGCTCCAGGCGCGCGCGTGTCTTTACCAGCGTCTGCCGCTTGCGCAGCAAATCGTGCATCTGCTGCTGCTCGTCGGTACGCGGTACGTATTCACGCAGGCGATCGCTCTCCTTCTTCACGTACCGGGCGATCGCTTCGGCGTCCATGGCGTCCGTCTTGCCACGCGAGCCCGTCGCCCGGCCGTAGTACTTGATCAGACGTGGATTGATCACATAGACAACGTGGCCTGCCTGGCCAGCCATCCGAGCCAACAACTCGTAGTACCGCCCCGTCGCCTCCATGCCAATCCGGCATCGCTGGGGCAAGGTGTTGAGCCACTGGGCTATGCCGTCGGGTGTTGGCGATCCTGTCGCCGGCCTTGCGGTCGGCCACTGCCGGTACGAACTCCTTGGAGTCCACGTCCACGCCAATATCGAGAGAATCAGACATTTGTACGGCTCCCAGCTATCTTTAAGGGGCTGGGGTGGTACCGCACCGACGTTAGCTTGCCTACATCGACGATCCCCTTTGGGGGCCGTACGATCCTTTATCGACGTTCGTGTGCGGGATGGGGATCGCTCGACTCGTCTGTCGGCTAGTATCCGCAGATGCATGCTTGACGGTCCCTCCACCCTGGCTCCTACATACCGCGTAGGAGCCGGGAGGAACATACAAGCTTGCTCGACTGCTTTGCGCGAACGGCAGTCGAGCAAGCTCGACTCTACAAAGGCCCGCGTGCAGCATGGCGGCCAGTAGCACCAGGCAGGCTCCGCCGGGCATGGCCCGGCGCTACCAACAAAAAACCCCGGCGTTGGCCGGGGTTTTTCGTTGCGACAGATCTGATCGTTTCGATCAGAAGTTCATGTCGAAGGCGACTTCGCCCTGCACGCCGACCTGGTAGGCAGAGACGCGGCGTTCGAAGAAGTTGGTCAGTTCCTGCACGTCCTGCAGTTCCATGAACGGCAGCGGGTTGCGCACGTTGTACTTCTTTTCCATGCCCAGCTTGGCGAAGTGCTGGTCGGCGCAGTGCTGCAGGTACTGGCGCATGTCACGGGTCGAGATGCCGGCCACGCCACCGGACAGCACGTCCTCGGCGAACTGCACTTCGCATTCGATGGCTTCGGCCAGCATGTCGTAGACCTGCTGCTTCATCTCGTCGTCGAACAGGTCCGGTTCTTCCTCACGCACCACGCGCACCGACTCGAACGCGAACTCCATGTGCGCGCTCTCGTCGCGGAACACCCAGTTGGTGCCCGAGGCCAGGCCCGGCAGCAGGCCGCGCGAACGGAAGTAGTACACGTAGGCGAAGGCAGCGAAGAAGAACAGGCCTTCGATGCAGGCGGCGAAGCAGATCTGGTTGAGCAGGAACTGGCGGCGCTCGGCACGGGTCTCGATGCGCTTCAGGTCCTGGATCGAGTCGATCCACTTGAAGCAGAAGTCGGCCTTCTTCTTGATCGAGTCGATGTTCTCCACCGCGGCGAAGGCTTTGACGCGCTCTTCCGGATCCGGCAGGTAGTTGTCGAGCAGGGTCAGGTAGAACTGCACGTGCAGCGCTTCTTCGTACAGCTGGCGCGACAGGTACATGCGCGCTTCCGGCGCGTTCAAGTGCTGGTACAGGTTCAGCACCAGGTTGTTGGACACGATCGAGTCGCCGGTGGCGAAGAACGCGACCAGGCGGTGGATCAGGTGACGCTCGCCCGGCGACATCTTGCTGTGCAGATCGGTGATGTCGATCTGGAAGTTGATCTCTTCCACCGTCCAGGTGTTCTTGATCGCATTCCGGTACATGTCATAGAACTGCGGGTAGCGCATCGGGCGCAGGGTCAGTTCAAAACCGGGATCGAGCAGCATCTGCTTGGGCTTGTCGGCCATGGGTGTTTCCTTGTCTTCTCGGGTCAAAACGCCGGGCATGGCCCGGCGCTACCTTGGTGTTTTCTGCAGTCGAGCATGGCTCGACTCTACAAAGGGGTGTGCCGGCCAAAGGCCGGCACGGCCGCTTTTATTGGCAGGCCTCGCAGGCTTCCGGGTTTTCCAGCGAGCAGGCGATGGCTTCGTCCGGGCTGAACACCTTGGCCGGGGCTGCGCTGCTGACCGTGGTCTTGGCGATCTTGGTGGCCGGGCGCGAACGCAGGTAGTAGGTGGTCTTGATGCCCTGCTTCCAGGCGTACATGTACATGGAAGACATCGCGCCGATGTTCGGGCTTTCCATGAACAGGTTGAGCGAGGCCGACTGGTCGATGAAGGCGCCACGCTCGGCGGCCATGTCGATCAGCGAACGCATCGGCAGTTCCCACGCGGTGCGGTAGACCTCGCGCAGCGTTTCCGGAATCTGTGCCACGCCGGCGATGGAGCCTTCGGCCAGCTTGATGGCATCGCGCATGTCGGCGGTCCACAGGCCCAGCTTCTTCAGCTCGTTCACCAGGTAGCGGTTGACCTGCAGGAAGTCACCGGACAGGGTCTCGCGCTTGAACAGGTTGGACACCTGCGGCTCGACGCACTCGTAGCAGCCGGCGATCGAGGCGATGGTCGCGGTCGGCGCGATCGCGATCATCAGCGAGTTGCGCAGGCCATGCTCCTTGATGCGGGCACGCAGGGCATCCCAGCGCGCGGTGTCTTCCGGCACCACGTTCCAGGCGTCGAACTGCAGTTCGCCACCGGCGGCGCGGGTGTCGTTGAACGACGGGTGCTTGCCGCGTTCCTGGGCCAGCTCGCAGGAGGTTTCCAGCGCGTGGAAGTAGATCGCTTCGGCAATCTTCTTCGACAGGGCGCGGGCTTCGGCGCTGTCGAACGGCAGGCGCTTGCGGAAGAACACGTCCTGCAGGCCCATGCAACCCAGGCCGACCGGACGCCAGCGCAGGTTGGCGCGGCGGGCGGTTTCGATCGGGTAGAAGTTCAGGTCGATGACGCGGTCGAGCTGGCGCACGGCCAGGCGCACGGTCTCGGCCAGCTTCTCGAAGTCGAACTCGTTGTGCTCGTCGAAGTGGTTGCCCAGGTTGATCGAACCCAGGTTGCACACTGCGGTTTCATCGTTGGAAGTGACTTCCAGGATTTCGGTGCACAGGTTGGACAGGTGGATCACGTTGCCCGGACGCAGGGTCTGGTTGCTGGCGCGGTTGCACTTGTCCTTGAAGGTCATCCAGCCGTTGCCGGTCTCGGCCAGCGTACGCATCATGCGGGCGTACAGCTTGCGCGCGGAGATGGTGCGGTTGGCCTTGCCCTGGGCTTCGGCCTGCAGGTAGGCCTGCTCGAAGGCTTCGCCGAACAGGTCGGTGAACTCCGGCACGACGCGCGGATCGAACAGCGACCATTCCTGGTCGGCCTCGACGCGCTTCATGAACAGGTCCGGCACCCAGTTGGCCAGGTTCAGGTTGTGCGCACGGCGGGCTTCGTCACCGGTGTTGTCACGCAGCTCGAGGAAGTCCTCGACGTCGGCGTGCCAGGTTTCCAGGTAGACGCAGGCTGCGCCCTTGCGCTTGCCGCCCTGGTTCACCGCGGCCACGGACGAATCCATGGTCTTCAGCCACGGCACGATGCCGTTGGAGTGGCCGTTGGTCGACTTGATCAGCGAACCACGCGAACGCACGCGGGTGTAGCTGACGCCGATGCCGCCGGAGAACTTCGACAGCTGGGCGATGTCGCCGTACTTGGAATAGATCGACTCCAGCGAGTCCTGCGGCGAATCCAGCAGGAAGCACGAGGACAGCTGCTCGTGGGTGGTGCCGGAATTGAACAGGGTCGGGCTGGACGGCAGGTAGTCCAGGTTGCCCATGCGCTTGTACAGCGCCAGGGTCTCGGACACATCCTCGCTCAGCGCGCTGGCAATGCGCAGGAAGAACTGCTGCGGGGTCTCGATCACCTTGCGGGTGTGCGGATGGCGCAGCAGGTAACGGTCGTACAGGGTACGCAGGCCGAAGTAATCGAAGTTCAGGTCCAGCGAGATGTCGATGGCATCGTTGAGCTTGCGCGCGTTGGTCTGCACGAAGTTCAGCAGGCGGTCGTTGATCAGGCCGACTTCATGGCCACGGCTGACCGACTGCGAGAAAGCGTAGATTTCCTGGCCCGAGACTTCCTTGGCGATGTAGTTGGCCAGCAGGCGCGCAGCGAGGCGGCCGTACTCGGGCTCTTCACCGATCAGCAGGGCGGCGGTGCGGATGGACAGTTCGTCCAGCTCGCGGGTGGTGGCGCCGTTGTACAGGCCGGAAATGGTGCGGGTGGCCACGCGCATCGGATCGACGGCGTGCAGGCCTTCGGAGGAACGCTGCACCGCGCGCACGATCTTGTTCAGGTCCACCAGTTCGGTCGTGCCATTGCGCTTGGTCACACTCATCGCGTTGGCCGTCGGCGGCGACGTCAACAGGAATTCGCTTTCCTTCTCGATGGTGGCGCTGGATTCGGTGGTCACGGCGTGTGTCCTCTTGGCGTGATTGGTGGGTGCTCGATGCATCGGGTGACGCAGCCCGGGACATGACAGCCCAGGATGGCAGGACGGCGTCGCAGGGGATGAGACCCTGCGCCTGCCACTGCCGCTGACGATCGCGGATGGGTACCCCGGGCACCCCCTGGAATTGGGGTTGCTGCGACCGACGGCCACAAGATAGTGGGGGTAATGGGGCCCGTCAACGCCAAATGTAGTGAAATTCGGCAATCCCTTGCGCCGCAAGGATCGTGCCATCGGCGCCCGGATCAGACGCTTCAGACCTGCCGGAACGGGCTGCGCAGTCAAGCCCGAAAGGCGTCATCGCGGTGGTACAACGCACCGCGAAAACGGAACAATGACAGCTTCACATGACAGTGATGAAACTGGCTAGGGACAACCCTGTGGATAGCTGGTGGGCAGCCGGTGGGAATCCGGTGGACGGGTGACTTCCGGCCGGTGACGCCCGCGCGCTGGCAGCGGATGCTGGCCGCTCGCTCCCGGAAAAGGATGCTCCGATGCACCTGCGGTTGCCCGCGCTGGCCCTGCTGCCTGCCCTGTTCATTGCCCCAGCGCTGGCCGCCGAGGGGCCGGACCTGCGTTCGGACCAGTGCGGTATCCACACCGACTATGACGTGCTGGTGGACAGCGGCGGCATCTGGCTGCGGCATGGCCCGCAGGCGCCGCATGAAGTGGTGTTCCACGACGGCGAGCTGAGCCTGGATGGCAGAATGGTTACGGTCAGCGCCGCCGACGCGGCCCGCCTGCGGCAGATGGAGGCCGGGGCACGGCAGCTGATGCCAGCGGTCACCGCACTGGCCCATGAAGTCTCCGGGGTCACCTTCGATGCGCTGGACGCCGCCTTCGAAGCCATCACCGGCAAGTCCCGCAACCGCCAGATGCGTGCAATGCGCGGCGAGATGCAGGACTGGATCGACGCCAGCCTGGGCCGCGGCTACTGGGAACAGGAGAGCTTCGGCGATGGCTTCGACGCGCACATCGAGCAGATGGCCGAGACGATGGCCGGGTCGATGACCCGCAGCGTGCTGTGGCAGGTGTTCACCGGCCGCGCTGGCGCCATGGAGCGCCGCGCCGACCGCCTCGATGCCGAAGTCGACCGCCGCATGGAAGCACGCAGCCAGCAGCTGGAGGCCAAGGCCATGGCGCTGTGCCCGCTGGTGCAGTCGCTGGCAGCGGCCCACGACGCGCTGGAGGTGCGCTACCAGGGCCAGCCACTGCGGCTGCTGGAGCGCGGCGAGAGCGTACGGGTAGAGCACGGCGATGGCTCGGGCCTGCATGTGTCGGCCGGGCCGGATGAGCGGCCGCGTGGGAACGCCGTGGCGCCGACCCGGTAACCGCGCGGCGGATGCCGGCCAGCGGCCGGCACTACCGGAACCCTGGCCGGCAACGCATTTACCTGGGTGGCGCCCTCACGCCCGGTGCGGGGTACCCAGGTACTCGGCGCTCTGCATTTCGATCAAACGCGAGGCGGTGCGCTCGAACGCGCCCTGCAGGCGCTGGCCGGTGTACAGCTCGATCGGCGAGGTGCTGGCGGTGCAGACCAGGTTGACGTGGCGGTCGTACAGCTCGTCGATCAGATTGACGAAGCGGCGCGCGGCATCTTCGTTCAAACGGTCGAAGGCGGGGATGCCGCCCAGCAGCACGGTGTTGAACTCGTGCGCGATCTCGATGTAGTCCGACGGGCCACGCGGGCCCTCGCACAACGCGGCGAAATCGAACCAGGCGATGCTCTTGCCACGGCCGCGCACCGGGATCTTGCGGCCTTCGATCTCGATGTTGCCGGGCTTGGCCGGCTGGCCGCCGCTCAGTTCGTTCCAGCGCGTGGCCAGCCACTCATCGCTGTCGGCAGCCAACGGTGCGCGGTACACCGGCGAGCGGGTCAGCGCGCGCATCCGGTAATCCTCGGTGCCCTCGGCGTACAGCTCGACGCAGAAGCGCTGCAGCAGGCCGATGGCCGGCATGAAGCTCTCACGCTGCAGACCGTTGAGGTACAGGTTCTCCACCGCCGTGTTGGAGGTGGTCACCAGGGTCACGCCCTCGGCGAACAGGCGCTCCAGCAGCCGTGCCAGCAGCATCGCGTCGCCGATGTCGGTGACGAAGAATTCGTCCAGCACCAGCACCCGCAGGTTGCTGCGCCATTCCTGGGCGATCTTCGCCAGCGGGTCGCTCTGCCCCTGGTGCTCGCGCAGGCGCTCGTGGACGCTGCGCATGAAGCGGTGGAAATGCGTGCGGTACTTCTGTTTGATCGGCAGGCCGTCGTAGAACAGGTCGACCAGGAAGGTCTTGCCACGGCCGACGCCGCCCCAGAAGTACAGACCCTTCACCGGCTCGGGCTTCTTCCAGAACGAGGACAGGCGGTCCAGCCAGCCGTCTTCGGCGCTGTCGACCAGGCCCAGGTGGATGCGGTCCAGTTCGGCCAGCGCTGCGTGCTGGGCCGGGTCGTTCTGCCAGTCGCCACGGGCAACCCCTTCCGCGTACCGCTGCGACGGGGTCAGCTCGGTTGCACTCATGCCGCTGCGCCCAGCCAGTGCTTGACGCCGTGGGTCAGCGCGCCGCGCAGGTCGATCAGCTTGCGGTGGAAGAAATGGCTGGTCTCGGGCATGCGCACCAGCTCATGCGGGACGTCCAGCGTGTCCAGCCACTGGTAGACGGCCTGCGGGTCGACGATCTCGTCCTGCTCGCCCTGGATCACCAGCCAGCGGGCCGGCGGCGCGATGCCATCGAAATCCCAGCGGCCGGCCGGCGGTGCGATCGAGATCAGCGCTTCCGGCTGCAGCGCGGCAGCCGCCTTCAGCGATACGAACGAGCCGAAGCTGAAACCGGCCAGCCACAGACGGTCGTCGGGGCGCTGGCTCTGCACCCAGGCGGCGACGGTCTTCAGGTCATCCTGCTCGCCCACGCCGTGGTCGAACTCACCGGCCGACGCGCCGACGCTGCGGAAGTTGAAGCGCACCGTGGTGATGCCCAGCTCGCGCAGCGTGGTGGCGGTCATGGTGACCACCTTGTTGTGCAGGGTGCCGCCTTCGGTGGACAGCGGATGGCAGATGATGGCCACGATCGGCTGCGCCGGCACATCGGCCTTGGGCAGGTCGACGACCACTTCCAGCGGGCCGGCCGGGCCGGCCAGTTCGAGGCAGGCGGTTTCGCCGGGGGCGACGGGGAACGAAGGCTTGTGCATGGCACCATGATACCGTCCCCTGCCCCTGCCCTGTGCCCGCCCCATGCTCTACCTGTCCTTGGCCGTGATCTGCAGCGTGCTGGTTTCGGTGTTGTTGAAGGTGGCCGGACGCCGCCAGCTGGATGTTTCGCAGATGGTCACCTGGAACTATCTGGTGGCGGCAACGCTCACCGCCGTGGTGCTGCAGCCGCCGCTGGACGCACTGCGCGCGCCACATGCCCCGTGGCTGTCGCTGCTGGCACTGGCGGTGGTGCTGCCATCGATCTTCCTGGTGCTGGGCCGCGCGGTGGCGGTGGCCGGCATCGTCCGCAGCGACGTGGCGCAGCGCTTGTCGTTGCTGCTGTCTTTGGCCGCCGCCTTCCTGTTCTTCGGCCAGACTGCGACGCCGTGGAAGCTCGCCGGTCTCGGCCTGGGCCTGCTGGCGATGGTGGCGATCAGCCTGCGCCCGCGCGGCCCGGCGGTGGCGTCCTCACCCGGCGGCTGGGGCTGGCTGCTGGGCGTCTGGGCCGGGTTCGCGGTGGTCGACGTGCTGCTCAAGCAGGTGGCGCTGTCCGGCACGCCGTCGATGGCGGCGGTGCTGGCCAGCTTCAGCGTGGCCTTCGTGCTGATGCTGGCACTTCAGCTGTGGCGGCACGCCAGTGGCCGCAGCCGGTTGGCCTGGCGCAACCTCGGTGCGGGCGCGCTGCTGGGCCTGCTCAACGGCGGCAACATTCTTTTCTATGTGCACGCGCATCAGTCCATGCCGGAGAGCCCGGCCACCGTGTTCGCCGGCATGAACATCGGCGTGGTGGTGCTGGGCGCGCTGGTGGGCGTGTTCGCCTTCGGCGAGGCCACCACGAAGTGGAACCGCGCCGGGCTGGCGCTGGCGGTGCTGGCGATTGGATTGATCGCCTGGGGCTGAGCCCGGCCTCGGGGTCAGAGCCCATTTCGTTGGAATGGGATCCGACCCGGCGCTGGGCGTTATTTATCGAAGCCCAGCAGCAGCGGATCGTGGTCGGAACTGCGCCACGGGCCCTGCACGTTGCGGCCCTGGTAGCCGCTGGCGTCCTGTTCGTCGGCATTGCTGTGCCACTCGGCGGCACCGCGCAGGCGCTGGGCCATGCCCGGGCTCAGCAGCGCATGGTCGAGGCGGCCGGTATAGCCGTTGTAGACGTAGCTGTAAGGATGCTCGACCTGGGCGACCTTGAATGCGTCCTGCCAGCCCAGGTCATGCAGGGTGCGGATCGGGTCTTCCATCGCGTAGGCGTTGAAATCGCCCAGCAGCACCACGTCCTTCACCTTCAGGCGGCCAGCTTCGGCCTGCACCCACTGGTTCAACTGCTTTGCCGATTCCACCCGGGTGGCATTCCAGCAACCCTGGCCATCGTTGCGGTCGGCATCGCCGCCGCTGGCATCACGGCAGCCCTTGGACTTGAAATGGTTGGCGACCACCATGAACGGTGCGCCCTTGCCCTGGAAGGCCTGCGCCAGCGGTGCGCGGCTGTGTTCGGCGAAAGGACCGTCGGTTCTGGTCAACGGCTTGCCCAGCGGCTTGAACGCGCTCCTGCGATAGATGATGCCAACCCGGATCGGGTTGCTGCCCGGCCCCTCGCCGGCATCGACGAAGGCCCACTGCTTGTCGGCGGCAAGACCGGCGTTGAGGGCGCTGACCAGTTCGGCGATGGCCGACTGCGGGCCATAGCCATCGTTTTCCAGTTCCATCAACGCGGCGATGTCGGCACCGAGCGCGTTGACCGTGGCCACCAGCTTGCCGACCTGCGCCTTGTGCTCTTCCAGCGTGCGCGCGCCGCGCAGGGTCGGGAAGCCACCGCCCTGGCCATCGCCATTGAAGAAGTTCTCCAGGTTGAATGCAGCGATATGCAGGCTGCCCGGCACCGTCGGCACCGCCGGACGCGTCAGCTCGGGCAACGTGAGTGCACCCTCGACCTGCAGGCGCGGACGGCCCTGTGCGTCCACGTGCACGACACCTTCCACATTGCGCAGCTGCATGCCGGTGCGCAGCACCGGGTTGGCTGGCAGGTAGGCCACGCTGGCCGGGTCGCGGGCTTCGCTGCCGTCGTCCAGCAGCAGGCGGCGGCGCTGGTTGTCGGCCATCACCTGCTCATAGCCGGCAGTACGCGGCGCGGCCACTTCGGTCGGCTGCCAGAGGCGGCCATCGAAGGCCACGGTGAGCTGCCCAAAGCGCTCCAGGCCATCGGTGCCGGCCAGGGTGAGCGGTGCGGCGATGCGCACGCGCTGGCCATCCAGCGCACGCCAGTCGGCCGGTGCGGTGGTCAGCACCACGGTGGCGCTGCTGCGCGCGGCGGACGGCGACGCGACCGGTGCGGCCTGCGGCTGGGCCTGGGCAAAGGCGCCGGCCGGCAGCAGCAGGGACAGGGCAAGGGCGAGGGAACGGCGGCGCATCGACGGGCGACTCCATGGAAGAGGCGCACAGACTAACCCTGAAATGCGAAACCCCGCCTGCGGGCAGGGTTTTGACCTTGGTGGGCAAAGCCTGGGTCGTGCCGGCCGCGGGCCGGCAACCTCATGACCTTCGTGCGATGCGTGGTTGCCGGCCAGCGGCCGGCACTACCGGTTACTTCAGGTTGCCCAGCATCCAGTCCACGGTGGCGTGGATCTGTTCCTCGGTCAGCGCCGGGTTGCCGCCCTTGGGCGGCATGATGCCGCCATCCGGGCCGGTATAGCCCTCGATGGCGTGCTTGTAGAGAGTGTCCTTGCCCTGTGCGATGCGCTTGTCCCAGTGCGAATGGTCCAGCGTCGGCGCCATGCCCACGCCGGTGGTGTGGCAGGCGGTGCACAGGTTGTCGAAGATGACCTTGCCGTCCTTGGTGCCGCCGTAGGCCACCTGCGAGGCGGCCTTGGCCAGCGCGGCGGCCTTGGCCGCAGCCTGCGCGGCGGCGCCGGTGCTGCCGGCATAGACCGCGCCGGTGGGCGAGATGCGCTGCTCGGTGCGCTTGGCCGCGGTCGGCGACACCTCGGGCGGAATCCGGGTGTGGATGTAAGCGGCAAGGAGGATGAGGCCGAGGGTGATGGTCGCCAGCAGCGCGATCACCATGGAGAAGCGTTTCAGGAACTCCAGATCGTAATTCCGCACTCTTCGTTACCCCTGGCTGATAGTCGTTGGACCACGGCTGAGCGACTGCGTGATGGACCGAGTATAGAACGCGCTTTGCGTGCGACAACAGGCGTCACTGCTGGTGCGGCGCAGCATTCGGACCCGGTAGTGCCGGCCGCTGCCCGGCATCGCCAGCCCGCCGGATGGATCGTGCAGAAGCCGGCCAGCGGCCGGCGCTACCGGATTACCGGGCGCCGATCGCGCGCAGGCAGAAGCTGCAGATCGCATCCACCAGTGCGTCTTCGTCGCGGTGTGCTTCGCGGCTGGGCGCGGTCGGGCCGACCATCGCCTCGGTGAAGGCGCCGACGAGGCAGGCGGCGGCCACATGCGCGTCCTGCGCCGGCAGCTCACCGGCGGCCACGCCCTCCTCCACCAGCCGCAGGAACACGTCGCCGAAGGCACGACGACCACGCATGCGCTCGGCTTCCACGTCCGGGTCGACCGGTTCGACGATGAAGGCATGCGCCAGCCCCGGCCCGGCCAGGGCGCGGCGGACGAAGGCGGTGATCGCCAACCGCAGGCGCTCGCTGGCCACCTCCGGGCCGCTGGCGATGCGCTCCATGATCGCGACCTCGTGGGCCACCGCGGCGTTGAGCACCTCCACGAACAGCTCGGCCTTGGACGGGAAGTGCCGGTAGATCAGGCCGGTGGACACCCCCGCCTGGGTCGCCACGGCGGTCACCGGGGCATTGCGCCAGCCCCCGGTGGCGACCAGCTCACGGGTGGCCAGCAGGATCCGTTCACGGGCCCCGGCCAGGCGTTCTTCCATCAGTGCAGAGCGTTTGTAGGCCATGTTTTGATTCTAGTTTCAATTTTTGAATTTGTATTCACTTCTTACCCGAACCCCGCTACGCTGGGGTCCAATCGCCCGTGCGGGCAGCGGTCCTGCAGACCGCCGCCCGCTCCCCCGCCGGGTGCGTCCATTTCCTGCCATCCCGCCGTGGAGCCACCACAATGCACGTGCCATCCCTGAACTTCGACCTTGGCGAAGACATCGACCTGCTGCGCCAGAGCGTGGCCCATTTTGCCGCCGCCGAGGTCGCACCGCTGGCCGCCGAGGCCGATGCCAGCAACCAGTTCCCGCTGGCCCTGTGGCCGAAGCTGGGCGAACAGGGCCTGCTCGGCCTCACCGTGGAAGAAGAATACGGCGGCACCGGCATGGGTTACCTGGCCCATGTGGTGGCGATGGAAGAAATCTCGCGTGCCTCCGGCGGCATCGGCCTGTCCTATGGCGCGCACTCCAACCTATGCGTGAACCAGCTACGCAAGAACGGCAACGAAGAACAGAAGCAGCGCTTCCTGCCCGGCCTGTGCAACGGCAGCCTGGTCGGCGCGCTGGCGATGAGCGAGCCGGGTGCCGGTTCGGACGTGGTGTCGATGAAGCTGCGCGCCGACAAGCGCGGTGACCGCTACGTGCTCAACGGCAACAAGATGTGGATCACCAACGGCCCGGACGCCGACGTGCTGGTGGTCTATGCCAAGACCGACATGGAAGCGGGTGCCAAGGGCATCACCGCGTTCCTGGTCGAGAAGGGCATGGAGGGCTTCTCCACCGCGCAGAAGCTGGACAAGCTGGGCATGCGCTCCTCGCCCACCTGCGAGCTGGTGTTCCAGGACTGCGAGATTCCCGAAGAAAACGTGCTGGGCCAGGTCGGTGGTGGCGTGCGCGTGTTGATGTCCGGCCTGGATTACGAGCGCGTGGTGCTGTCCGGTGGCCCGCTGGGCCTGATGGCCGCGGCCATGGACGTGGTCATGCCCTATGTGCACGAGCGCCACCAGTTCGGCGAACCGATCGGCAGCTTCCAGCTGATCCAGGCCAAGATTGCCGACATGTACGTGGGGCTGGGCGCGTGCCGCGCCTACGTCTATGCCGTCGCGCGCGCCTGCGACCAGGGCCGAACCACCCGCCAGGATGCCGCCGGTGCCATTCTGTACGCCGCCGAGAAGGCCACCTGGCTGACCGGCCAGGCGATCCAGATCCTCGGTGGCAACGGCTACATCAACGAGTACCCGACCGGCCGTTTGTGGCGCGACGCCAAGCTGTATGAAATCGGCGCCGGCACCTCGGAGATCCGCCGCATGCTGATCGGCCGCGAACTGTTCCAGCGCACCCTGTAAGGCCAACGCGATGACCGTCCTGAACAGCCAGCTGCAACCGGGCAGCGAAACGTTTGAAAGCAACCGCGCCGCCATGCAGGCCGTGGTCGACGACCTGCATGCCACCCTCGCCCGCACCGCGCTGGGCGGCAGCGAAGCCGCGCGCGCCAAGCACACCGCACGCGGCAAGCTGCTGGTGCGCGACCGCATCGACGCCCTGCTCGATCCCGGCAGCGCCTTCCTGGAAATCGCGCCGCTGGCCGCGCACGGCATGTACGAAGACGCCGTGCCCGCCGCGGGCGTGGTGGCCGGCATCGGCCGCGTCAGCGGCGTGGAATGCGTGATCGTGGCCAACGACGCCACGGTGAAGGGCGGCACCTACTACCCGATGACGGTGAAGAAGCACCTGCGCGCGCAGGAGATCGCCGAGCAGAACCACCTGCCCTGCATCTACCTGGTCGATTCCGGTGGCGCCTTCCTGCCGCTGCAGGACGAGGTGTTCCCCGACCGCGATCATTTCGGCCGCATCTTCTACAACCAAGCCAACCTGTCCGCGCAGGGCATCCCGCAGATTGCCTGCGTGATGGGTAGCTGCACCGCCGGCGGCGCCTATGTGCCGGCGATGAGCGATGAGACGGTGATCGTGCGCGAGCAGGGCACGATCTTCCTCGGCGGCCCGCCGCTGGTGAAGGCGGCCACCGGTGAAGTGGTGACGGCCGAGGAACTCGGCGGTGCCGATGTGCACACGCGCATTTCCGGCGTGGCCGACCACATGGCCGACAACGACCTGCAGGCACTGGCACGGGTGCGCGCGATCATCGCGCAGTTGAACTGGCGCAAGCCGGAGCCGGCGATGGCGGTGCAGGCCAACGAGGAACCACTGTTGCCGGCACACGACCTGTACGGGGTGATCCCGGCCGACACGCGCAAGCCCTACGACGTGCGCGAGGTCATCGCGCGCCTGGTCGATGGCTCGCGCTTCGATGAGTTCAAGCCGCGCTACGGCGCAACGCTGGTGACCGGCTTCGCGCATCTGAACGGCTACCCGATCGGCATCATCGCCAACAACGGCATCCTGTTCTCCGAGTCGGCACTGAAGGGCGCGCACTTCATCGAGCTGTGCACCCAGCGCAACATCCCGCTGGTGTTCCTGCAGAACATCACCGGCTTCATGGTCGGCCGCAAGTACGAGCAGGGCGGCATCGCCAAGGACGGCGCCAAGCTGGTGATGGCGGTGGCCTGCGCCAAGGTGCCGAAGTTCACCGTGGTCATCGGTGGTTCGTTCGGTGCCGGCAACTACGGCATGTGCGGCCGCGCATACTCGCCGAACTTCCTGTGGATGTGGCCGAACGCGCGCATCGGCGTGATGGGCGGCGAACAGGCCGCCAGCGTGCTGGCCACGGTCAAGCGCGATGGCATCGAAGCCAAGGGCGGCCAGTGGCCGGCAGTGGAGGAAGATGCATTCAAGGCACCTATCCGCGACCAGTTCGAGCAGCAGGGCCATCCGTACTACGCCAGCGCGCGCCTGTGGGATGACGGCGTGATCGATCCGGCCGACACCCGCCGCGTGCTCGCCCTGGCGCTGTCGGCCAGCCTCAACGCCGCCCCGCAGCAGACGCGCTTCGGCGTGTTCCGCATGTAACCCGTGCCATGACCGAGCCTGTTGCCATGTTCACCAAAGTCCTGATCGCCAACCGCGGCGAGATCGCCTGCCGCGTCATCGCCACCTGCCGCCGCCTCGGCATCGCCACCGTGGCGGTGTATTCCGATGCCGACCGCAACGCACGCCACGTGCGGCTGGCCGACGAAGCCATCCACATTGGTCCTGCCGCCGCACGTGAGAGCTACCTGCGCAGCGATGCCCTGCTCGACGCCGCACGCCTGACCGGCGCGCAGGCGATCCACCCCGGCTACGGCTTCCTGTCCGAGAACGCCGACTTCGCCGATGCCTGCGCCGCCGCCAGCATCACCTTCATCGGGCCGCCGGCCAGCGCCATCCGCGCGATGGGCGACAAGAGCGCGGCCAAGGCGCTGATGGCCAAGGCCGGTGTACCGCTGACGCCGGGCTACCACGGCGACCAGCAGGCGCCGGACTTCCTGCGCGCGCAGGCCGACGGCATCGGCTACCCGGTGCTGATCAAGGCCAGCGCCGGTGGCGGTGGCAAGGGCATGCGCAAGGTCGAGCGCAGCGAGGACTTCGTCGATGCGCTGGCCAGCTGCCAGCGCGAGGCGGCCTCGGCGTTCGGCAACGACCATGTGCTGGTCGAGAAGTACGTCGAGCGCCCACGCCATATCGAGATCCAGGTGTTCGGCGACAGCCACGGTGAGGCGGTGTACCTGTTCGAGCGCGACTGCTCGGTGCAGCGCCGCCACCAGAAGGTGCTGGAAGAGGCGCCGGCGCCGGGCATGAGCACAGAACGTCGTGCTGCAATGGGCAAGGCGGCAGTCGATGCAGCGCGCGCGGTGGGCTACGTCGGTGCCGGCACGGTGGAGTTCATTGCCGGCCCGGACGGCGATTTCTACTTCATGGAAATGAACACCCGCCTGCAGGTCGAGCACCCGGTGACCGAGTACATCACCGGTACCGACCTGGTGGAGTGGCAGCTGCGCGTGGCCTCGGGCCAGCCGCTGCCGCTGCGCCAGGAACAGCTGGCGATCCACGGCCACGCTATCGAAGCGCGCCTGTATGCCGAAGATGCCGACCGGGGCTTCCTGCCCTCCACCGGCACCCTGCGCCGCCTGCGCCTGCCGACCCCGTCGGCCCATGTGCGCGTGGATACCGGCGTGGAGGAAGGCGACAGCATCACCCCGTACTACGATCCGATGATTGCCAAGCTGATCGTCTGGGACGTGGACCGCGATGCCGCCCTGCGCCGCATGAGCCAGGCGCTGGCGGACTGCCAGGTGGTGGGCGTGACCACCAATGCCGGCTTCCTGCGCCGCCTGGTGAACACCGATTCGTTCGCGCAGGCCAAGCTGGACACCGCGCTTATCGAGCGCGAGCAGGCGGCATTGAGTGCAGTGGGCGACACGGATGATGCCCTGTGGCAGCTGGCTGCGGTGGCTGCGGTTGCAAGCACGGGCGGCGCCAGCACCGACGCGCGCGATCCGCATTCGCCGTGGCAGGCCCAGGACGGCTGGCGCCTTGGCGCATCGGCACCGCGCGTGCTGCCGCTGCAGCAGGGCGAACGCAAGCACACGCTGAAGGTGTGGACGCAGACCGATGGCTGGCGCGTGCAGTGCGATGACGCCGCGCCGGTGCAGGTGCTTGGCACGGCCGATGCGCAGCATCTGACCGTGCTGCTGGGCGAGCGCCGCTGGTCGTTGCAGCTACTGCGCGAAGGCGACCAGCTGTATCTGTTCGGCGCCGATGGCCAGCACCGCTTCACCCTGCACGATCCGGTGGGCGAATCGGACCACGCCGTGGCCGATGCCGGCAGCCTGCTGGCGCCGATGCCGGGCAGGATCGTCGCGACACTGGTCGCGGCCGGCACCGAGGTCAAGCGCGGCACGCCGCTGGTGGTGCTGGAAGCGATGAAGATGGAGCACACCCTGCAGGCACCGGCAGACGGCACGGTGAAGGGCTACCGCGCCAAGGCCGGCGACCAGGTGGGTGATGGTGCGGTGCTGGTGGACTTCGAAGCGGCGTGACGTGGCGGGGGCCGCGTGGGTTCAGACCGCGCGGTCCTCGGGATTCCAGATCACACCTGCCGGGTCCAGTTCGGTCGTGGTTATGGTCGGGGCGCGCCAGCCAAAACCGCATACGGCGAGGACGCCCTCGGAACGCGGATCTAGGCCAAATTCGTGCTCGATGGGCCAGGTCGCCGACGACGCCTCCGACCTGGACACCGCCCTGAAACTGTGTCGCAGGAACGTCAAGCTGGCATCTCCGGTGCGCTCTTCCAACGTTTCTGGAACCACGGTGCCATGCCCAGCAGGACCACTGGCCTGTACCGGCTCGGCGCGCCTTGCTTGACGCTGCGCTGCGGCACGCTCGCGGTAGTCACACGTGGTTTAATCGGCGGACATTGACCCACAAGGAGTGTTTGCGATGTCCGCAAAGTCCCCGATGACCACTGTCAATGCCGGTCGGCTGCTCGACCTGCTGTGTTCTGACGACGCCTTCCGCGCAGAGTTCACAGCCGATGCCGGCGCTGCGATGGCGCGGCATGGGCTGCAGGCACAGTCCGGCACAAGCCCCTGCGCCATCCACAACGTCCTGGCCAGCAAGGAAGAGTTCCAACAGGTGCGCCAGCAGATCGCCGCGCTCCTGGCCCAGCGCGCCGCATTCACTGTCCCCTTCATGTTCGAATCCGGGCATCTGCAGGGAAGCGTGCACCACTCCGCCGTACCGCAGGCCGCTTGAACGCCCCTCAATCCACTTCAGAGGTAGATTCGATGTTGCCATCCACTCGTACCCGGTTCTCCAGCGAACACACCACCACCGAGTCGCCGCGCTTTGAGCCGCAAACCGCCATTGCCCTGCTCGACCGCCTGTGCAGCGATGATGTGTTCCGTGCGCAGTTCAGCAGGAACCCGCTGCAGGCCTGCCGGCAGATCGGCCTGGCATTCGACTCGATGGCGCAGGTGCCGCCCTGCCTGAGCACCGGCAAGCTGGCCAGCAAGGAAGAGCTGAGCCAGGCCCGCGATGCCCTGGTGAACTATCTCTCCAGCCACCGCCCCCCCCCCCCCCCCCCCCCCGGGCTTGTTCAATCGCGGGCCTCGCGCTTCCAGACATGCCCCGCAGGGTCCAGCTCCGCCGTGGTCATGCTCTGCGCACGCCAACCGAATCCGCACACCGCCATTGCGCCGTCGACCATCGGGTCGAACCCCAGCAGCGACTCGATCTCCGTCTCATTGATCGCCGCGGTGACGAAGCCGCCCAAGCCATTGGCCGTGGCCGCTGTATACAGTGCCTGCGACACATGGCCGACATCCAGGCTAACGGCGCGATAGGCCTTGGCGTGGTTGCGGTACTTCCAGAAGTTGCGACCGAAACGGCAGACCAGCACCACCATGGCGTGGGCCGAAGCGAACCAGTGCTGGCCCGACAACAGGCGCAGGCAGAAATCGTCCAGCTGGGCGGGCTGTGCCTGTTGCCGTGCCAGCTCGTGAGCCACAGCATGGTAGTGATACAACCCAGGCTGCAGGCCATCGACCTTGCGCGCAATCACGTACGCTTCCAGCGGATGCAGGCTACCCGCGGACGGTACGTTCTTCTTCAGGAAGCGCACGCCGGGTTCGGTTTCTACCTGTGCCTGCGCCATCAGCACGTGCTGCATCATGCCCGCCAGCATCTCCAGCGATAGAGGCTTGTCCTCGGCGTAGTTGCGGCAGGTGGTACGTGCAGCCAACAGCTGTGCCACGGCATCGGGTGCCGCGACCGGCAGAGCGATGGCACCCGGCTGCCGCACCGGGGCTTCGGCCGGTGGCTTGCCGAGCTGCTGCACCAGGTCCTGTGCGGTCACCATCCGGTGCTTCTCCATATCGCCGGCACTGTCTACGCCCGCCCAGCGGGAATGGCGATGATGGATGGCTGACAAGGCCCACCAGTGTCCGTCGCGAACACGCTGGTCAGCCTGTCGCGCCGCCTCGGGCGCGCCCTTCTCGGCGATGAGCAACCCCGCCTCCAGCAGCGATGCCACTCGGGCGCGGTTCTGCAGGTCATCCGGCAAGACCTGCCAGCGCTCGGCGCTGGTCTGCAACAGCAACGCACAAGCGTCGGCATCGAGCGTCACAGGCTGATCGAGATGGGCAGCACGCACCTGCAACTGCTGCACGAACTCCACACCGGTTCCACCAGCCAGCAGGCTGTTCAGGGAGAACGATGGTTGTTCATCGGGAACAACAGCCAGCGCGTGGCATCGGCGGTACCGCGAAGAGGTCATCGACGTTCCTGTGGCAAATGGGATTCCGGCAATGTGCTGCCGGTGGAGCTGGGTAAGTATGGCCCAGTACCGCGTTCAAGACCCATCGATCCGCGCCGCTATGACTACGGTCAAAGGCACGCGCCACTTGTTCGACCTTCCCTGTCTCCTTGGATCCCACGCTCATGACCAACCGCAAATCCCCACTGTCCCTCGCTGACGCCACCACGCTGCTTGATCTGCTCACCACCGACGCAGACTTCCGCACAGCATTCAAGCAGGACCCGGCAACAGCCCTGCAGCAGATCAGTGTCGAGGCGGGTGCCGCCGCGCAGGGCTGCATGCTGTCCGCCGACCTGGCCTCCAATGAAGATCTGGCCGCTGCACGCGACAATCTGGTGCAGCAGCTGACCGAGCGCGCGGTGTTCAGCCATCCGCATTGCTTCATCGACGGTTCGCAGGCACCGACGCCCTGACCTTGGTGCCGATCGCTCAGGATGCGTCCGGTGAGAGGGCGCATCCCGGGCGTGATGGCCCACGCTGGCTGTCGCCTACATTCAATGCCTGCAACACGGACGAGCCTGCGAATTCGGTATAGGCGCGCCCGCGGTGCCGACGCATCCAGTCCAGCTGCGACTGCTGCTCCTGTATCGCGCCCTGTGCGGCGTAGGCCGCTGCCAGCACGCTGTGGACCTGGAACAGCTCGCTGCCATCAACCATCGCCTGCAGCATCTTGATTGCCTGCGCGCTGTCACCGGACAGATGCAACGCATTGGCCTTGACCACCGCCGCCAACTGGCGCGCACGTGGGTCGACGGCGTCGGCCGCCAATACGTCAAGCTCGGCCACCTGCCGGCCGATCGAGGATTGCAGGCCCAAGCGCTGTGCCGCATACAAGCTGGCCGCAGCGAAATACAGATACTGTCCGCGTTCACCGTTTTCGGGGCGTGCCGCATTCCGCAGCAGCGCGCTGGCCTGCGTTGAGAAGTCGCGTGGCGCTACGCATCGAGCCGCCGCGGCGTGAACAGCCAAATTGACCGTGCCCAGCAGATCACATACGAAGGGACCGCCATTGCACCGGCCTGCGGACGCGACCGAGGCTGCCAACGCCTCCTCGAATCGCCCCTCATCAATGGCCAGTGAAGTCCCTTCCAGCCACCGTCCCGGCCCGTTCTCCGGCAACCGCGCCAGCACTGCACTGGCCTCTGCATTTCGCCCGGACACGGCCAGCGCCGCAACCAGCTGCCGGTTCGGGCGACCTTCGGCGAGCTGCATGGCACGATGCAGCGTTGCTACCGCCTCATCGACCTTTCCCCGTGCCAACTGGATGCGCCCGAGCAGCTCCAGCGTCACGCTGCGCAACGGGTTCTGCTCCACGTTGGCATGGGCAACGGCCTGCTCCGCCTTTTCGTAGTGGCCCAGCACGAACTCGGCCAGACCATGGTTGACGCTGGCCCCGTGATGATCCGGATACAGATCGGCCAGTACCTTCCAGGCCTCGCCAGCGGCGGATTCAGAACCGGACTCCAGCTCCACCTGCCATGCATCCAGATACAGGCCCTCACGCGTGCTCAGCCGATGACGCAGCGTCCTGACCTTGGTCAGCAAACCGCGCGCGTCCTCCAGCTGGCCCTGGCTGAACATCGATCGCATCTGCCCGACATAGGCCATGGCGAAGTCGGGATCGATGCGCGTTGCGATCTGGAAAAATTTCAATGACGACTCGGTCTGTCCGCGGCCATAGGCAAGCTGTCCGCGTGCGTAGGCATGCAGTGCGTCGAGGTTGGCTGTTGCCACCTGCGGCAACGGTGCCGATGTCTTGCCGATCTGCGCCATCGCTTCGCCCAACCGCGATCGCAATTGCACCACCACTTGGTCACTGGAGGTCAGCGCGGAAGGCAGGCCTTTGCCATCGGAATAAACCGAGTAGACGGTCTCGCCAGTGGCAGGATTGACGACATCGACGGCCACACGCAGCTGGCCGTGTACCTCACGGATCGAGGGATCGAGTACCGCGCGCGCGCCATCGCGCATTGCGATCTGGACAGCGGCGGCACGATCGATCTCGGTGTTTTCTGGCATCAACATGCGCGCCATGGTGTCGCGCGCCTTCATGTCGCTGATCACGTTTACGTAACGCGACTGCTCAAGCCCGATGCGCAACGCCTGGTTCAGGGCGTCGTCCAGGACCGGGTTATCGGTCAGGTTGCGCGCATCGGCCATCACCACCCAGTCGCGTTCGGCGAAGGCAATCGCCGGCTGTGGCCGGGCCAGCAGCCACAGGCCCAGCCCGACAGAGACAATCAGGGCCGCCTGCGCGGCCATCGCCAGCGGACGCCGCCAGACCGGAACATCAGGGCGTGCCTTGTCGCTGGCACGCGGCCGGGAAAGCATGCCCTTCCCCGCCACCGCCACGCCCAGCACTTCCATCGCTTGCGCCACACCGCGAAAGCGCCAGCGACCGAATGACCTCCACTGCAGGCGACCGCCCAGTTCACCCAGCTCCGTCGCTGCACGGCGCACCACCGATTCAGCAGCCGCCGACATCAGCAGTTGTCCGGGGGGAGCCAACTGCATCAGGCGCGCGGCCATCGGCTTGGCCAGGCCCTCCACCTCCACAGCCTTGGCTCCAAGCGCGATCGATTCCGAGCTGTTGTTCCACAGGATGACCTCACCCACGTGCAACCCGGCCCGCGCCTGCAGTCGGAGATCACGCGCCTGCCCCAGCGGCTGCAGGCCACGCTGGTAATCCAGGGCGAATCCGAGCGCATCAATCGGGCGCTCGAACAGCATGAACAATCCGTCGGAGCGGTCGATCAGCTGGCCGTGCCAGCGCTGCTGCAGCGCCAGCACCAAGCGGTCGTGTTCCTGGAACAGCTCGGCGGCAGCCACATCGCCGATGCGTTCGACCAGCAGCAGCGAATCACACAGATCGGTGAACAGCAGCGCACGCAGTTGCTGGTTGTGCGGCGTCGACGTTCCGTTGTCGCCATTCATCGCCGGTCTCTCCCGATCAAGGTATGTCCGCTGCATCCGCCCAGCGCAGGCAGTTGCCACCATCGCGCTTGGCCTGGTACAGCGCGCGGTCCGCGTTGGCGTACCACTCGCTCCAGCCCGCCTCCGGCGCCAGCAGGCTGGCACCGATGCTGACCAGGCTGACGTGCGGCGTGCCATGACTGCGTTCGAGCAGGCCATGCACCGCGCTGAGGATGAACTCGGCCGCGTGCTGCACGATCTCATGGTTGCCACGGCGCAGGATCAGGCAGAACTCATCGCCGCCGAGGCGGCAGGCCAGGTCCTGCTCACCGGCCATCGAGCGCAGGATGTTGCCCATGCTCTGCAGTACACGGTCGCCGGCCTGGTGGCCGTGGCGATCATTGATCTGCTTGAAGCGGTCGCAGTCGATCAGCAGCAGTGCCTGCGGCAACCCTTCGCCATCGGCGCGGCATTCCTGCAGGTACAGGGTGAGGCCACGACGGTTGTGCAGCCCGGTCAGTTCATCGGTACGTACCAGTTCACGGGTGTGGGTCAACTGGTGGGTGGTGATGTACAGGTTGTCCAGCGCGGTTTCCAGATCGTGGTTGCGCCGGCGCAGCTGGCTGATCAGCGCCTGCTCGTTGGTCAGCACGCGCATGATCGTACGGCGCAGGAAGTAGGCGACCAGGCCGGGATCGGATTCCACCAGGCGATGGAAGTCGGCCGGGCCCAGCTCCAGTACTTCACAGTCGGCCAGCGCGCGTGCACTGGCGCTGCGCAGGTGATCGCCGACCAGCAGGCCAAGCTCACCGAAGAACTCATGCTGGCCGAGCGTCTTGATCACCAGGTCCTCTCCGAAGTCCAGTTCGATCTGGCCTTGGAGGATCACATACATCCGTTCGCCGCGATGGCCACGCTGGAACAACCACTGTCCGGCATGAAGCTTGCATGGACGGGCAAATCTGGCGAACAATGCAACCTCGGCAGCGGAAAGCAGCGCGTGCACGATCTCGGCCATCGCCACCCGGGCGATACCTGACGTCACATCACTGTTCTCGGCCGCACCCCTGCCGGTCATTCCCTGCACCCGCCGCCAGCGTCCCCTGGTGAGCCGCGGAGCATAGCACCGCTTTAAAGTGTGCGCCCTATCTCATTTTGACCCGTCTGCCGATCTTGATTGATGTGAAGATCGGTGGTGGCCCGTTCTGGTCACGGGTGTCCGGGCAAAACCCCTGCTGGATCAATCCGATGCTGGATTTCACAGGCTTTCGGCCAAGTTGCCGGCACGCGTGGGTGCGCCTGATTGACGCTGGCTGCGCGCTGCTCCCTTGCATCGATACAACAACGCCGGCAGGTCCCCCGACCGGCCGGCGTTGTCTGGCCCTTCCCTGGCCACCCTGATCGGATTCCGAAGCTTCGGTAGCGCCGGCCGCTGGCCGGCTTCCCTGTGGTGCCCGAAGGATCACGCGGTTGCCGGCCAGCGGCCGGCACTACCGCATCACGCCGCGCGTTCGCTGCGCCCGCCGTGGAACTGCTCTTCCTCGGTCGAACCGGTCAATGCGGTGGTCGACGACTGGCCCTGCTGGATCGCCTGGGTCACCGCATCGAAGTAGCCGGTGCCAACCTCACGCTGATGCTTGACCGCAGTGAAGCCGCGCTCGGCCGCTTCAAACTCGGCTTCCTGTAGTTCCACGAACGCGCTCATCTGTCGACGTGCATAGCCGTGGGCCAGATTGAACATGCCGTAGTTCAGCGCATGGAAGCCGGCCAGGGTGATGAACTGGAACTTGTAGCCGTAGCTGCCCAGCTCCTTCTGGAACTTGGCGATGGTGGCGTCGTCCAGGTTCTTCTTCCAGTTGAAGCTGGGCGAGCAGTTATAGGCCAGCAGCTTGCCGGGGAACTTCGCATGGATCGCCTCGGCGAACTTGCGTGCGAATTCCAGGTCCGGCTTGCCGGTCTCGCACCACACCAGGTCGGCATAGGGCGCATAGGCCAGGCCGCGGCTGATCGCCTGGTCCAGGCCATTACGGGTCTTGTAGAAGCCTTCCACGGTGCGCTCGCCGGTGGCGAACGGCTTGTCGTTGCCATCGATGTCGCTGGTCAGCAGATCCGCGGCCTCGGCATCGGTACGCGCCACCAGCAGGGTCGGCACGCCCAGCACGTCGGCGGCCAGGCGCGCGGCGTTGAGCTTCTCGATGGCCTCGCGGGTCGGCACCAGCACCTTGCCGCCCATGTGGCCGCACTTCTTCACCGAGGCCAGCTGGTCTTCGAAGTGCACGCCAGCGGCACCGGCCTCGATCATCGCCTTCATCAGTTCGAACGCATTGAGCACGCCGCCGAAACCGGCTTCCGCATCGGCCACGATCGGCTGCAGGAAGTCGATGTCGTCCTTGCCTTCGGCGTGGTGCAGCTGGTCGGCGCGCAGCAGCGTGTTGTTGATGCGCTTGACTACCGCCGGCACCGAATCGGCCGGGTACAGCGACTGGTCCGGGTACATCTGCCCGGCCAGGTTGGCGTCGGCCGCCACCTGCCAACCGGACAGGTAGATCGCCTTCAGGCCCGCCTTGACCTGCTGCATGGCCTGGTTGCCGGTCAATGCACCCAGCGCGTTGACGAACTCGCGCTCATGCAGCGTCGCCCACAGCTTCTCCGCACCCAGGCGGGCCAGCGAATGCTCGATGTGGACGGTGCCGCGCAGGCGCACCACGTCAGCGGCGCTGTAGTTGCGCTGGATGCCTTCCCAACGCGGGTTGGTATCCCAGTCGTGCTGGATCTGTTCGGCAGTGGGCAGCTTGCTCATGTCTTTCTCCAGTTCGGTTCGTGCGTGCAGCGGGGAGGGAAACGGCAGGAAACGCGGTCGGCGATCAGTCGATGCGCGCGTAGGCCGGCAGGGTCAGGAAATCGGTGAGCTCTTCGCTGCGGCTCAGTTCGCCGAGCAGGGCGATGGCCTCGCTGATGCGCGCGCCACCGGGCAACGCAGCGGTATCGCCCAGCCGTGCCGGCAGCTGCGACAGGGTGGAATCCAGCAGGGCCAGGTCGATCGCGGTGCCATCGTCCAGCTGCTGGCCCGGCGTATGCAGCCACTGCCACAGCTGGCTGCGGCTGATCTCGGCGGTGGCCGCGTCCTCCATCAGGTGGTGGATCGGCACGCAGCCGTTGCCATCCAGCCAGGCGGCCAGGTAGCGCACGCAGACTTCCACGTTGCCTTCGAATCCGGCGCGGGTGATGGTGCCCGGCGGCCGCGCGATCAGTTCGTCGCGGCCGACGCGCACATCCTGGCGCAGCACGCTGTGCTGGTTCGCACCGGGCATGTGCTCGTCGAAGATCGCCATCGCCACCGGAATCAGCGCCGGATGCGCGACCCAGGTGCCGTCGTGGCCGGCGGTCACTTCGCGCAGCTTGTCGGCGCGCACGCGGGCCATCGCCTGTTCGTTGGCAGCGGCATCGTTGTTGATCGGGATCTGCGCGGCCATGCCGCCCATCGCATGCGCACCGCGGCGGTGGCAGGTCTGGATCAGCAGTTCCGAATACGCCTTCAGGAACGGCTGGGTCATGGTCACCTGGCCGCGTTCGGGCAGCACGCGGTCGGCGTGGCGGCGGAAGGTCTTCAGGTACGAGAAGATGTAATCCCAGCGCCCGCAGTTCAGGCCGACGATGCGGTCACGCAGCGCGTGCAGGATCTCGTCCATCTCGAACACTGCCGGCAAGGTTTCAATCAGCACGGTCACCTTGATCTGGCCGTGCGGCAGGCCGAGCATGCCCTCGATGTGCGACAGCGCGGTCTCCCACAGCGCCGCCTCTTCCATGCTCTGCAGCTTGGGCAGGTAGAAGTACGGGCCGCGGTCCTTGGCCTGCAGCGTGCGGGCGTTGTGGAAGGCGAACACCGCCGCATCGAACAGGCCACCAGCGATGAACTGGCCATCGATGCGCACGTGCTTCTCGTCCAGGTGCCAGCCGCGCGGGCGTACGATCAGCACCGCCTGTTCGTCGAACGGGCGCAAGGTGTAGTGCTTGCCGGCCTTCCCGTTGGATGCCGGTGCGGTGTACTCGAGATCGCCACGCACCGCGGCGGCCAGCGACTGCTGCCCGGCCAGCAGGTTGCGCCAGGTCGGCGAGGTCGAATCCTCGAAGTCGGCCATGAACACCTTGGCGCCGGAGTTCAGCGCGTTGATGACCATCTTCGGGTCGGTCGGGCCGGTGATCTCGACGCGGCGGTCCTGCAGCGCCGCCGGCAGCGGGGCAACACGCCAGTCGCCGCTGCGGATCGCGGCGGTGTCCTCGCGGAAGTCCGGCAGGCCGCCCTGGTCGAAGAACGCCTGGCGCACGCGGCGCGCCTGCAGCCGTGCCTGCCGGCCCGGTTCCACCGCACGGTGCAGCGACACCAGCAGGGCCAGCAGCGGCGCCGGCAGCAGGGTGTCCTGGCCGGCCACGCGGGTCGCCAGGGCGATGCCGGGGGTGGCCTTGCTGGCGGGGGTGGGAACAGCGGAAGCGACGGCGGACATGGGGCGACTCCAGCGGTGGGGGAACGCCTCCACGGTGCCGCCGGTATCGAGTATTTGGCAAAACAGTTTTTGCAATGCTCTACATAAATTGTGCTAATACTTGTGACGCCATGACCACGCGCCCTTCGCCAAGTCCGCGTTTTTCCTACAAATCCGACCGGTTGAAACCGCTGCGTGCGTTCTGCCAGACCGTGCGCCTGGGCTCGGTCTCACGGGCGGCTGAGGCGCTTTTCGTCAGCCAGCCGGCCATCAGCCTGCAGCTGCAGGCGCTGGAGCGTGAGCTGGGGGTACCCCTGTTCGAGCGCAGCGGGCGCCGCCTGGTGCCCAGCCGCGAGGGCCAGCTGCTCTACGAAATGGCACAGCCGCTGGTGGAGAACCTGGACGGGCTGGAGGCGCGTTTCCGCGACAAGGTGCGCGGCCTGGACGCGGGCGAGCTGAACATCGCCGCCAACAGCTCGACCATCCTGTACCTGCTGCCGAAGATCGTCGAACGCTTCCGCCTGCACCATCCGGACGTGCGCCTGACCCTGCACAACGCGATCAGTGCCGATGGCACCGACCTGCTGCGCGAGGATGCCGCCGACCTGGCGATCGGTTCGATGACCGATGTGCCGGCCGACCTCAGCTACGCGCCGGCCTACCGCTTCGAGCAGGTACTGATCGCACCGCACGACCATCCGCTGGCCAGCGGCGGCGAACTGGAACTGGCCGACATCGCCCGCTATCCCCTGGTGCTGCCACCGAAGCGGCAGATCACCTACCGCCTGGTCGACCAGGTATTCCAGCGCCACCGCATCGCCTACACCGTGGCATTGGAAGTGGGTGGCTGGGAGGTGATCAAGCAGTACGTGGCGATGGGCATGGGCATTTCCATCGTGCCGGCGCTGTGCCTGAACGAGGCCGACCGCGAGCGGCTGGCGGCGCGGTCGATGAAGCGCTGGTTCCCGGAACGCAGTTACGGGGTGATCGTGCGGCGTGGCAAGGCGCTGTCGGCGCAGGCGCGGGCGTTTGTGGAGCTGATCCAGCCGGAGTTGTTCAGTCCGCGCGACTACGACCAGAGCGGGCATTCCGAGCGGTGAGGGGTGTTCGGCAGGGCTGCGCCCTGCACCTGCCGAAGCCGAAGCAACGGCAACAGCGGGCTATCCGTGGGATGGCGGGGCGGCGTGGGTGGGCAGGACACGCCGTAAACCCCGCTCCGCGGTCCGGCCCAGCCGCTGGCGGCTGTGCGTTCGGGCGCTTGCGAAGCAGTGCTTTGCAAGCAAAGCGCCCTCACCCATGGGGGCTCGATGGCGCCATCCATGGCGCCAACGGTCCTGCCCACCCACGCCGTCCCGCCTCTGACAGATTCCCGCGATCTGTCGGGGTCGGATCCCGTTGCTGCGCAATGGGCTCTGACCCCCGCTGCAAATGATCGAAACCGGATTTTGTAGAGTCGAGCCATGCTCGACTGGCGGAAAAGCGATCGAAGAAGGCGACAAGCCCGGTGCCGGTCTGGCTAGACTGGACCCATGTCCATCGAACTCCGCCATCTGCGTTACTTCCTCGCCGTTGCCGATACGCTGCACTTCGGACAGGCGGCGGAGCGGCTGGGCATGTCGCAGCCACCGCTCAGCCAGCAGATCCGCCAGCTGGAAGACCTGATTGGTGCGCGCCTGTTCGTGCGCAGCCATCGCCGCGTGCAGCTGACGCCTGCGGGCGAGCTGCTGCAGGAACGTGCACGCGCCATCGTGCAGCAGGTGGAGACTGCGGTGGACGAGGTGCAGCGCGCGCAGCGCGGCGAGCAGGGCGAACTGCGTATCGGCCTGACCCGGGCCACGCCACTGTCACCGCAGATTCCGCGTTCAATCCTGCGCTACCGCCAGCAGTACCCGCAGGTGCGGCTGCAGCTGAGCGAGATGAACACTCTACAGCAGATCGATGCACTGCTCGATGGCAGCCTGGACGTGGGCATCATCCGCAAGCGTGCGCTGCCGCCGGAACTGGTGGCGCACAGCCTGTTCGTCGATCCGCTGGCGTTGATCGTGCACGCCGACCACCCTGCCCTGCGCCGCCTTTCGAAGCAGGGCACATTGGCCCTGCGTGATTTCGCCCAGGAGCCGTTCGTGGCGTTCCGCCGCAGTGCCGGTGCCGGCATCCACGACCACATGATCGCGCTGTGTGCGGCGGCGGGATTCACCCCGCGCATCGTGCAGGAGGCGGGCGAGGCATCGACGCTGATCAGTCTGGCCGCCGCAGGCCTGGGCGCAGCGATCCTGCCGTCGTCGTGCGACCACATCCGGGTGGAAGGCGCGCGCTTCGTGGCGATGGCCGATACCGGGGCGCATTCGGAAGTGCAGCTGGCATGGCACCGCGAAGGGGTGACACCGCTGATCCGCAATTTTGCTGGGCTGCTGCGCGAGGCGTTCGCGGAGGGGTGAGGGTGCAACCCACCCGGTAGTGGCCAACCTTGGTTGGCCCACGGCCACAGCGCCGACCAAGGTCGGCATCTACCAGAGCAGGATCACGCCGTCAGCGGCTGCTGGGCGCGCTGCTGCAGCGCCCACACAATACCTCCGCCGATCAGGGTCAACACGGCAGCGAACACGCACACGCCCAGCCAGTCCCACGCCGCATAGGCCAGGCCGCCGACAGCACCGAGCACGCTGGAACCCAGATAGTAGGCAAACAGATACAGCGCCGAGGCTTCCGCGCGCATTGCACCTGCGCGGCTGCCGACCCAGCTGCTGGCCACCGAATGGCCGCCGAAGAACCCAAACGTGACCAGCGCGATACCGAGTGCCATCGCGCTCAGCCACGGCATCGCCAGCAGCACGATGCCGGCACCGATCAACGCGAACGAGATCGACAGGATGCGGCCGCGACCGTAGCGCGTGGCCTGCTGGCCCATCCACGCCGAACTGAAGGTACCCACCAGGTACACGCTGAAGATCAGCCCGACCACGGTCTGGCTGAGGTGGTACGGCGGCGCCAGCAGGTGATACCCGAGGTAGTTGTAGAGGGTGACGAACACGCCCATCAGCACGAACGAGGTGGCGAACAGCCACGGCAGGCCCGGGTCGGCGAACAGCGTGCGCCAGCGCGACGGCAATTGGCGCAGGCCATCGCGGCGCGGGTGGAAGTGGCGCGACGGCGGCAGCTGCAGCCACAGCAGCACGGTACTGGCGATGGCGATGATCGAAACCACGCCGATGCCCCAGCGCCAGCCCCAGTGGTCGGCGATGATGCCGGCCAGCAGGCGCCCGCTCATGCCACCGATGGCGTTGCCGCCGATGTACAGGCCCATCGCCAGGCCCAGCGCGCGGCTGTCCATTTCCTCGACCAGGTAGGTCATCGCCACTGCCGGCACGCCGCTCAACGCCAGGCCGAGCAGGGTGCGCAGTACCAGCAGCGTGGTCCAGTCATCCACCAGTGCCGTGCACAGCGACAGCGTGGCCGAGGCCAGCAGCGCGGCGATCATCAAAGGACGGCGGCCGACCGCATCGGAGAGCAGGCCGGCCAGCAGCATCGCCACTGCCAGCGTGCCGGTGGTCAACGACAGCGACATCGCGCTGCCGGCGGCGGACACGCCGAAATGACGGCTGAACTCCGGCAGCAGCGGCTGCACCGTGTAGAGCAGGCCGAAGGTGGAGAAACCGGCCAGGAACAACGCGAGCGCGGTGCGGCGGAAGGCCGGTGTGCCCTGCTGGATGCGGGTCTCGGCGATGGGATCGACAGTGGGGGGGCGGCGTTCGACGGCCGCCGCGGTTTCGCCAGTCATGGGATCGATGGGCCGGTGGGGCGGCCAAGCGTGGGAGGGAACGGGCCTCAGACTAGGCCCGTCCATCCAGTCGATCCATAACCTGATAGGTCAGGATTGATACATAAGAAGTATCAATTCAGCTTACAGACGCTGCCACTCGAAACCGTCGCCACGACGGTAGTACACCGCCACGGCGCGGCCGTAGAGCTTGTCGGCGTCAACGAAGCCGAAGAAGCGACCGTCGAAGCTGTTGCCGCGGTGGTCACCCAGCACCAGCACCTTGCCGGCCGGTACCACCAGGTCGGCAATGTCCGGACCGCCGCCCATGTCCAGGTCGAGGCGGGCACGGCGCTCGCCGAAGGCCTCCACGTCCTGCAGGTCGGCAATCTGCAGCGGCTGGCCGTTGATGCTCAGATGGCCTTCGCGCAGCTGCACATGATCACCGGCCACTGCAGCCACGCGCTTGATCAGGCGGGTGCCGTCGGCCGGTGAATCGAACACCGCCACTTCACCGCGCTGCGGAACGCCGGTCGACATCAGTTCCTTGCCGGTGAACGGCAGGCGCAGGCCATAGGCGCGCATGTCCACCACCACCCGATCGCCGGGCTGCAGGGTCGGCTGCATCGAGCCGCTGGGCACCACGTAGTGGTTGGCGAGGGTATCGCGGGCGGCGGCGAGCAGGCCGAGCATCACCAGCAGCGGCAATGCTTCCTTCTTCAGCCAGGCCAGCGCGCGTTCGGAAAAGGGAGGGCGGGCAACAGCATCCATGACAGGCTCCGGGTGGTTGGTAGCGGTATCAGACCACATGCAGGCGCCGCAGGTTCCCGGTAGCGCCGGACACGGGTTACGCAGGTTTTACGCCCCGGCCCGGGCGCGGGCATCGCACCTTTACGGCCACCGCGCGCATCGTGTGCCCACCGCGCCGCAGGGCGCATTCCGCAAGGTGTTGTATGACCCTCCTGGTGATCCGCCACGCATCTTCGTCGGCGCCGCGTCCGCAGCTGCCGGCACAGTTGGCCGGCCATCGCGTGCTGTGCAGCAACTGCGCCAGCCTGTCCGAGGTACGCCAGTGCCTGTGCCAGCCGCAGGCGCGCTCGGCCGACTGGGTACTGCTGGATGTCGGCGCCGCCGACGAGGCGCAATGGCAGGCCGAGGGGGGCGCGCTGCAGGCGGCGCTGGAACGGCTGCCGGCGCAGTACATCGAGCTGCAGGCCCCCACCGAACCCGGCCTGGAGGCACGCCTGCGCCTGCAGCACGGCCCCGCCGCCGTAGTGGTCGACCAGCGCAGCCAGCAGGCCGGCTATCCGCTGTCGCTGGCCATCGTCGGCCGCCGCCTGGCACAGGAGGGCTGAGCCATGTCGATCTTCATCATCCGCGGCCCGGAAGCGGCCGGTGCATTGATCCGCACGGCGATGCCGCTGCCGGCGCCGGTACTGAAATCGCTGGTGCACCGCGCGATCGACGCCGGTACCAGTGTGGCGATCCGTGCCTGCGGTTCGGAACAGGAACTACTGGACGCGCTGCGTGTGGCCGACCACAGTCGCGGCGAGGTGACCTTGCTGGATCCGGGTGCGTGTGCCAACAGCCTGCGCCTGCAGCGGCTACTGCCCTATCTGCACAACGCCTATGTGGAAGTGCATGACGACGGCGCAGTGGCCGAGCCGTGCCTGCCGGCCGGCGTCGGCCAGCGCCTGGGCATCGCTGCTGGGTATGGCGCGCAGAGTTATGTGCTGGCGCTGGATATCGCGCTCGATCACTTGGGCCTGGCCGAGCAGGCGAACCGGGTGCACGTGGGGACGTAACGTTGTTTGTAGAGTCGAGCCATGCTCGACTGGTTTTTCATCGAAAGGCAGCCGAGCATGGCTCGGCTCTACAAGGGCGGGAATCGCAGCCGAGCGTAGGCTCGGCTCTACAGAAGAATGTCGAGCAAGCTCGACGCTACACAAAGAAAAACGGCGGGGTTGCCCCCGCCGTTTTCGCTTTCTTATTTCAGCCCGCGGAACTTCAGCAGCGGTTCCACCGACGGGTCCTTGCCGCGGAAATCGCGGTACAGGGTCGACAGCTCCACGCTGTTGCCGCGCGAGAGGATCTTGTCGCGGAATTCCTGGCCGTTGGCGGCGGTCAGGCCACCGTGTTCGGTGAACCACTGGTAGGCGTCATGGTCCAGCACTTCTGCCCAGAAGTAGGCGTAGTAGCCGGCCGAGTAACCGCCACCCCAGATGTGGTCGAAGTAGGTGGTGCGGTAACGCGGCGGCACCTGCGGCAGGTCGACCTTGAACTTCTTCAGCGCGCTGGCTTCAAAGGCGCCGACATCCTGCAGCGGCGCGTCGGCCTTCTGCGTGTGCCAGGCCAGGTCCAGCAGTGCGGCCGACAGGTACTCGGTGGTCGCGTAGCCCTGGTTGAAGCTGCGTGCCTTGAGGATCTTGTCGACCAGTTCCTGCGGCATCGCTTCGCCGGTCTTGTAGTGCTTGGCGTAGTTGGCGAACACTTTCGGGTCCAGCGCCCAGTGTTCGTTGAACTGCGACGGGAACTCGACGAAATCACGCGAGGTGGCCGTACCGGCGATCGACGGGTACTTCACGTTCGAGAACATGCCATGCAGTGCGTGGCCGAACTCATGGAACATGGTGGTGACGTCGTCGAAGCTGATCAGCGCAGGCTGGCCGGCGGCCGGCTTGGTGAAGTTGCAGACGTTGTAGACCACCGGCTTGGCACCGGTCAGGCCGTCCTGTTCGACGAACACGTCCATCCAGGCACCGCCGGACTTGCTGTCACGCTTGAAGTAGTCGGTGTAGAACAGGGCCAGCGAGGTGCCGTCCTTGTCGAACACTTCGTACACCTTCATGTCCGGGTTGTAGGTCGGAATGTCGGTACGCGGCTTGAAGGTGATGCCGTACAGCTGGGTGGCGGCGTAGAAGACGCCGTTCTGCAGCACGTTGTCCAGTTCGAAGTACGGCTTGATCTGCGACTCGTCCAGATCGTACTTGGCCTTGCGCACCTGCTCGGCATAGAAGTCCCAATCCGAGGCGGCGACCTGGAAACCACCCTTCTGCGCGTCGATCACCTTCTGGATCTCGCCGGCCTCGGCGCGCGCCTTGGCGGTGGCGGCCGGCACGGTGTCGGTCAGCAGCTTGAGCGCGGCGGCCGGGGTCTTGGCCATCTGGTCGCCCAGCTGGTAGTCGGCGAAGGTGTCAAAGCCGAGCAGCTTGGCCTTCTGCGCACGCAGCTGGGCCAGGCGCTGCACGGTCTGCCGGGTGTCGTTGGCATCGCCACGCTCGGCGCGGGTTTCCGAAGCCTTCAGCACGGCGGCACGCTGGTCGCGGTCGCTCAGCGAGCCGAGCACCGGCTGCTGGGTGGTGTTCTGCAGCGGCAGCAGGAACTTGCCATCCAGCTTGCGGTCCTTGGCGGCGTTGGCGGCGTTGTTGATCGCGTCCTCGTCCAGGCCGGCCAGCTTGGCCTTGTCGTCGACAACGACGGCCGCAGCGGCGGTGGCGGCCACCAGGCGGGTATGGAACTGGGTGGAAAGGGTGGTCTCTTCCACGTTGAGCTTGCGCAGACTCGCCTTGTCGGCATCGGACAGCTGCGCACCGGCGCGCACCAGGCCGTCGTAGTAGTGCTCGACCAGGCGCTTCTGCACCGGGTCCAGCTCCAGCGTGTCACGCTGGTCGTACAGCGACTTCACGCGCGCGAACAGCTTCGGATCGAGGTTGATCTCGTCCTGGTGCGCGGCCAGCTTCGGCGCCACGTCTTCCTGGATCTTCTGGCGCGCATCGTTGGTATCGGCCTGGACCAGGCCGAAGAAGATGCGCGACACGCGGTTCAGCGTCTCGCCGCTGCGCTCCATCGCCACGATGGTGTTGTCGAAGGTGGCCGGCTCGCTGCTGTCAGCGATCTTGCGCACGTCGGCCAGGTGCTGGCGCATGCCTTCCTCGAACGCCGGCGGGTAGTCGCTGTCCTTGATCTTGTCGAACTGAGGCGCCTGGAACGGCAGCGTGCTGGCGCTCAGCAGCGGATTGGTGGAGGCTTCGGCCGGCTGCTGGGCCGGGGCTTTCTGGGCATCGGACACGGGGGTGGACTCCTTGCCGGAACAGGCCGCCAGCGCCAGGCTGATGGCGGCGGCCAGGACTACGGTACGCGACATGTAAAACACTCCTTGGGCAGACGGTACGGGATACCAGCCCTCCACCCTACTCCTGTCGCGCTCGCCCGGCATGTGCCGGACGTGGCGTCTATGCGGCAGCCTGCGGCCGGTTCAGACCGTACCGCGGGTCTTGCCGATCCAGGGCCGGTAGAACTCGCGGATGGCGGCCATGTCGGCGGCGTCATCGCCGGTCGGCGTGAACAGCGGGCCGATGCCGATGGTCTTCTCCGGGTAGTGGAAATACGCGGCCAGGATCGGCACGTCAGCCATCCGCGCGATCTTCAGGAAGCCGGCCTTCCAGTCCTTCACGGCCTTGCGGGTGCCCTCGGGCGTGATGGCGAACCACATCTTCTCGTTGTTGCGCAGCAGGTCCACGGCCTGGCCGACGGTGCCCTGCGGCGAGCTGCGGTCCAGCGGGATCACGCCCAGCTTGTGCAGCAGCGGGCCGAGCGGCCACCAGAACAGCGATGCCTTGCCCAGCACCTTCACCTTCATGCCCAGCGCGATCTTCGCGGCCATGCCCCACAGGCCATCCCAGTTGGACGAATGCGGGGCGATGATGAAGACCAGCCTGGGGATGTCAGGCAGGGTACCGGTCACCTTCCAGCCGCCCATGCGCAGGGTGCAGCGCGCCAGCCAGCGCAGGAAGGCGTTGGGTTTGACCTGCGGCATCTGCGGCGGCACGGCCGGCAGCAACGAAGTCGGGTTGTTCAAGCAATCACTCCCAGTCACGTGATGAGCGCCCGCGCTTGATCTGCGCGCGCCCGCGTTTGGCGTCCAGACGACGCAGTTTCGACCCGAGGGTCGGCTTGGTGGCCTTGCGCGGCTTGGGCACGCTCAGCCCGGCCTGGATGAAGGCCGCCAGCCGATCGCGCGCATCCTCGCGATTGCGATCCTGGGTCCGGAAACGTTGCGCGTCGATGACCAGCACGCCTTCGCCGGTCATGCGCCGGTCACGCCGCGCCAGCAGGCGCGCGCGCAACGGTTCGGGCAACGAGGGCGAGTTGGCCACATCGAAACGTAGTTCCACCGCGGTGGAGACCTTGTTGACGTTCTGGCCACCGGCGCCACTGGCACGCACGAACCGCTCGACGATCTCGCCGTCGGGGATTTCAAGCTGCGCGCTGATGGTGACCGGTCCACTGCCCATCCGCGCATTGTAGCGGCAGCCACGCACCGGAGTGCGGCATCGCGCCCCGTATGCCGCCGATCAGGTACCGAACACGCCGCCTTCGCCTTGGCTGCGGGTATGCTGGCCGTCCCATGTACTGCAGGAAGCCCGCATGACCCGCACCGCACCCGCCCTGCCGTCCCTGCTGCGCCGCGCCGCCCTGCTGCTGGCGCTGGCCGTGGCCAGCGTTCCGGCCCTGGCCGCGCCGCCGACCGATGGCGACATCAACCGCCTGCTGTCGGCGTCACGCGCGCAGAGCATGATCGACACCATGCTGCCGCAGATCGAGGCGATGCAGCAGCAGCAGTTCCAGCAGGTAGCCGCACAGCGCCAGCTCAATGCCCAGCAGCAGGAACAGCTGAAGCGGATCCAGGCGCGGACCAGCCAGACCCTGCGCCAGGCCCTGTCCTGGCAGCAGCTGCGGCCGATGTACGTGGACCTGTACAAAAAGACCTTCAGCAAGGAAGACGTGTTGGCGATGGCCGAGTTCTACGAGAGCGCGGCCGGCCAGAGCCTGCTGGACAAGACCCCGGCGCTGATGCAGAACGTGATGGTGGCAATCCAGGCGCGCATGCAGCCGCTGTTTGCGGACCTGCAGAAGGATCTGGAAGCGATCGTCAACGAGCCGGAAAAGAAATGAGGTAGTGCCGGCCGCTGGCCGGCTCCCCATTACATATGGAATCGCGCAGATGCCGGCCAGCGGCCGGCACTACCGTCAATCGGTATCCACCTGCCAACCGAACAGGTCCAGCGCCTTCTGGAACCCGCTGTCCAACGGCGCACGCACGTCCACCGTGCCACCGTCCGGATGCGGGAAGCGGAGGCGCTCGGCGTGCAGCAGCATGCGGTGCACGCCCTGCATGCGGAAGATGCGGTTGTGGCGGCCATCGCCGTGGCTGGTGTCGCCGATCATGTGATGCGAGAGGTGCTTGAGGTGCCGGCGGATCTGCCGGAAGCGTCCGGTCTGCGGCTGGCAGCGCAGCAGTGCGTAGCGCGAGCTGGTGAATTCACCGACCGGCACCGACAGCTCGCCGGTGGCCAGGCGCTGGAAGTCGGTGATCGCCGGCTTTTTCACCGGCTTGCCCGGGCCGCCGTCCAGATCATGATCGACCTGCCAGGCGAGCTCGGCCGGCCAGCCCCGGCAGACCGTCAGGTAGTCCTTCAGCACTTCGCCGCCCATCAGGGCCTTGCCCAGCGCACTGGCGGTATCGCGGTCGAAGGCCAGCAGCAGGCAGCCACTGGTGGCCCGGTCCAGGCGATGCACGAGGAAGATCGGGCGGCCCAGCTGCTCGCGCAGGCGGTCGGCCAGGAAGTCGTCTTCGCCACGAGCCAGCTTGCTGTCGTGGACCATCAGCCCGGCAGGCTTGTTGACCACGGCCAGGCGCTCATCCAGGTGCAGCAGCTGCAGGGGCACGGTGTCGGTCTCGACCGCGGCGAGGGTATCGGGTTCGGTGCTCACGGCAGGATTATCGGGGCTGGGCACTGAATGGGGTAGAGCCGGCCGCTGGCCGGCTGTCTCCGGGCAGTCGGATGGCTGCGGTTGCCGGCCAGCGGCCGGCAACAGCGTGCCAACCAAGGTTGGCACCTACCTGTAGAGCGGTCAGGCGCTGCGCACGGCCAGCAGCTCGCCGTTGCCCACCGGCACCAGGCTGGTGCTGAAGTCCGGATCAGCGTCCAGCAGCACGCGCAGCGGTTGCATCTCTTCCGCATGCGAGGTGGCGTTGTCCACCACCAGCAGGCCACCCGGGCGCAGCACACGACGCAGCTGCGGCCACCAGCCGGCGTACTGCCCGCGGTCCGAATCGAGGAACAGCAGGTCGATGCAGGCATCGGCGGCCTGCGCCAGCCAGAGCCCGGCATCGTCGTGGACCAGCGTGATGCGATCGGCCAGACCACTGCGCGCGAAGGTATCACGCGCCATCGCCACCTTGTTCTCGGCGTATTCCAGCGTGGTCACGTGGCCGTCGATGGCGGCGGTTGCCTCGGCCAGCCACAGCGTGGAATAGCCGTTGGACGTACCGATTTCCAGCACCCGGCGAGCGTTGCCGAAGCGCACCAGCACCGACAGGAATTCACCGGTGTCGGGCGTGATGTTGAGCATGCGTCGGCCGCGCTCGCTCTCGCGTGCGTCGTTGTCGGCGCCGAAGCGGATCAGTTCGTCCTTGAGTGCCTGCAGCATGGGGCCTACTTCCACCACGCGCGCAGCAGCGCCACTGCGCCGACCGCACCGGACAGCCAGCTCCACGCCGGCACGTCGCCCCAGTACCAGCCCGGCGGCTGCAGCACATACATCAGTGCAGCGATGGCCAGCAGGCCGACACCGGTGATCGCGCCGACCGCATGCTTCTGCAGGCGCTGCACGCTGGCATCCAGTGCGGCCAGGTCGCGCGAACGCATCGACAGTTCGTGGCGGCCTTCCACCTGCTGGGTCAGCCAGGCGTGCACCAGGCGCGGCATGTCCGGCGCATGGGTCATGATTTCCGGCAGGCGCTTGCCGATCTCGCGTACCACCCGGCGCGGGCTGTAACGCTCGCGCAGGATCTTCGCCAGCACCGGCTTGGCCACCGCCCAGATGTCGATCTGCGGGTCGAGCTGGCGGCCGACGCCTTCGATGTTCAGCAGGGTCTTCTGCAGCAGGATCAGCTGCGGCTGCAGGGTCAGCTGGTAACGCTGGGCCACGCGGAACAGCTTCATCAGCACTTCGGCCAGCGAGATCTGCGACAGCGGCCGGGTGAAGTACGGCTCGCACACCGAACGCACGGCGGCCTCGAGGTCATCGATGCGCACGTTGTCCGGCATCCAGCGCGCCTGCACGTGCAGTTCGGCGATGCGGCGGTAATCGCGGTTGAAGATGGCCATGAAGTTCTCGGCCAGGTAGTACTGATCTTCCTGCGAGAGCTGGCCCATGATGCCGAAGTCCAGCGCGATGAAACGCGGGTTGGCGCGGCGCGCCGGATCGGTGTCGACCCAGATGTTGCCGGCGTGCGCATCGGCGTGGAAGAAGTTGTCGCGGAACACCTGGGTGTAGAACACCCGCACGCCCTTGGCGGCCAGCGCCTTGCGGTCGATGCCGGCCTTGTCCAGTGCGGCGATGTCATCGGACGGGATGCCCCACACGCGTTCCAGGGTCAGTGCCCGCTCGGCGGTGTGGCTCCAGATCACTTCCGGCACGTACAGATCGTCGCTGTTTTCCCAGAAGCGGCGCAGCACGCTGGCATTGGCGCCTTCGCGCTGCAGGTCCAGCTCGGCAGCCAGGGTGTTCTCGACTTCGGCCACCACTTCGCGCGGGCGGATCTTTTCGGCGCGCGGGTGGGTGCGCTCGACCAGGGCAGCCAGCGAATTGAGCAACGCGATATCGGCGTCGATCTGCTTCTCGATGCCCGGGCGCAGCACCTTGACCACCACCTGGCGGCCATCGGCCAGCGTGGCTGCGTGCACCTGCGCGATCGAGGCCGAGGCCAGCGGTTCGGTATCGAAGCTGGCGAAGGCCTCGCTGACCGGCAGGCCCAGTGCTTCCTCGACGATGCGACGCGCGGTCTCACCATCGAACGGCTTGACCCGGTCCTGCAGCAGGGTCAGTTCATTGGCCACATCCGGCGGCACCAGGTCGCGGCGGGTGGACAGGATCTGGCCGAACTTGACGAAGATCGGGCCCAGATCCTGCAGCGCCAGACGCAGGCGTGCACCGCGCGACTGAGCGGCGATGTCGGCCGAGGCGCGCGGCACGAACGGCTTGGCCAGGCGCAGCCAGCGCTCGGCGGGAGTGCCCTGCAACAGGTCGTCGAGGCGGTAACGCAGGATCACCCGGCCGATGCGGCTGGCACGCAGCACGGCCTTCATGCGGCACCCCGCAGACGCTGCACGCGTGCACCGAGGCGTTCGACGTCGTCGCGCAGCACGTCCACATCGTCGTGGAAGGCATCCAGCTCGGCGCGCGGCACCACGTCACGCGATTCCTCGGTGATGAACTCGGCGGCGCTGTGGGCCAGGTCGATCGCGCCCTGGCGCGCGTGCTGAAGGGCACCGCGCAGGGTGTTGGCCACCTGCACGCCCAGCACCTCGCCGAACACGCTGACGAAGGGCTGCTGCCAGTCCGGGTCGAAGCCCTTGGCCAGCTGCTGCAGGCGACGCGCCAGTTCGGCATCACCGGCCACGCGCACGCGACCCTTGCCGTTGTTGTCGCCGCGCCGTGCGTTGGCCAGCAGCGGCAGCTGCGCCAGCACGCCGGCCAGGCTGCTGCGCACGGCCAGGTCGGCTTCCTGCGCGTCCACCGGGCCGACCCGCAGTGCATCACCGTCGACGCTGATGCGCATGGCCAGCGACGGCGCTTCCAGGGTCAGGTCGATGTGCCGGCCGTCGAGGCTGGCCAGTGCATGGCGGGTATCCGGATCCAGCGCCAGCGCGCGGTTCAGGGCGATCTGCAGGGCGCGGCCAGCGACCGGCTTGAGGGACTTGAGCAGGGAGAGAGCCATGTGCGCATTCTACCTGCGTGGGTGGGGGGCTTGGGCCGGGCTGCCGCCCGGCACCCGCAGATGCAACAGCAACGGCAACGGCAACGGCAACAGCCGAAGCAACAGCGGGCATTCCGTGGGTAGGCGGGATGGGGCCGGTTGCGGGGGCCGCTGCAAGTACGTCCCTGTAAGCTCGGTCGCCGCTTGCTCGTGTGCGCTGTCCTGCGCACACGGCAAGACCGGGGTTGGGCGTCCTGCCCAACCCGCCCGAGGCATGCCTCGGGCCCATGCGGCTCACGCCCCCGCAACCGGACCCACCCCGCCTTCGACAGGTTCCTGCGATCTGTCAGGCTATCCGGGGTCGGATCCCGTTGCTGCGCAACGGGCTCTGACCCCCTATTGATGGGCCATGGAGGACGCTAGATCCACGCCATGCGTGGATGGATTTCTGGTTCATCTGTGCCTCACGCGGAGGGCCGATGAAGGTTCATGCTATGAGGCCACGCAACGCACAGGACATCGCAACACCATGGCACGGACCCGGATCGGCATCATCTTCGGGGGCAAGTCCTCCGAGCACGAAGTTTCGCTGCAGTCGGCGAAGAACATCCTCGATGCGCTTGATCGCGAGCGCTTCGAGCCGGTGCTGGTCGGTATCGACAAGCAGGGCCAATGGCATCTGAGCCAGCCGGATACCTTCCTGATCAACGCCGATGATCCGTCGCGCATCGCGCTGCATCGGTCCGGTACGTCGCTGGCGGTGCGCCCGGGTGTGGAACAGGCACAGCTGCAGCCCTCCGATGCGGCCAGCGCGCTGGGCCAGATCGATGTGGTACTGCCGATCGTGCACGGGCCGCTGGGCGAGGACGGTGCGCTGCAGGGGCTGCTGCGCATGGCCAACCTGCCTTTCGTCGGTTCTCCGGTACTGGGCTCGGCGGTGGCGATGGACAAGGACGTCACCAAGCGCCTGTTGCGCGACGCTGGCCTGCAGGTGGCGCCGTGGCTGTGCATCCGACGTCACCAGGCCGCTGACGTTGATGTCGATGCGGTGATCGCGCAGCTCGGCCTGCCGTTGTTCGTGAAGCCGGCCAACCAGGGTTCGTCGGTGGGTGTGAGCAAGGTCAAGGATGCGGCGGGCTTCGCCGAGGCACTTGCATTGGCGCTGCGCTATGACCACAAGGTGCTGGTCGAATCGGCGGTGGTCGGCCGTGAGATCGAGTGCGCGGTGCTGGGCAACGAACAGCCGCAGGCCAGCCTGTGCGGCGAGGTGGTGGTGCACGACGAGTTCTACGCCTACGACACCAAGTACATCAACGAGGATGGCGCCGAGGTGGTGGTGCCAGCGGATATCGATGCCGCAACCCAGGCGCGTATCCAGCAGATCGCGCTGCAGGCCTACCAGGCGCTGGAGTGCGCGGGCATGGCGCGTGTGGATGTATTCCTCACCGCAGGCGGCGACATCGTCATCAACGAGGTCAACACCCTGCCGGGCTTCACCCGCATCAGCATGTACCCGAAGCTGTGGGGCGCCAGCGGTGTGGACTACACCACGCTGATCACGCGCCTGATCGAACTGGCGCTGGAGCGCCATGAAGCCGATCGCGGATTGCACAGCGCCGTGTAGAGGCGTTCTCTGTAGAGTCGAGCCATGCTCGACTGCTTTTCATGAGTCGAGCATGGCTCGACTCTACAAAGATGCGTGCCGACCGACGGTCGGCACCCACCGGAAAGAACAGTGCCGGCCAGCGGCCGGCACTACCCAGCGGTCTTCTAGCCGCGCTTGCGGAACATCGAAATCACTGCCAGTACCAGGAACACAACGAACAGGATCCAGGCGATGTTGCTGGCGGCACCGGCGATGCCGGAGAAGCCGAGCACGGCAGCGATGATGGCGATGACGAAGAAAATAACGGCGTAATGCAGCATGGTGCTCCTCGCAGATGTCCGGGCCGTTGGATGGCGTGGGTCCATCCTCCCGATCTGGCGGTGTGCAACCAGTGATGGCGACCTATGCGGCAGATGAAGCCTTCAGCCTGCGCAGCCCTTCTTCGATGCTGACCTGCGGCACATAGCCGAAGTCACGGCGGGCCGGCTCCATGCTGTACCAGTGCGGCGTGCACAGCTGTTCGGCCAGGAACCGGGTCAACGGCGGCTCGCCACGCAGGCGCAGCAGCGGCCACAGCCGCTCGCAGATGGCGCCGATACGGTACGCGGTCTTGAAGCTGATCGCCTTGTCCACGGTCGGTGCACCCACCGCCTGCAGCAGCTTGTTGACCAGCTCGCGCATCGGCAGCGGTTCGCCGTTGGAAATGAAGTAGGCCTTGCCTGCACATGCGGCGCTGGGCACCAGTGCCTCGAAGGCGAGGAAGTGGGCAAGCGCGGCGTTGTCGATGTAGGTGGTATCGACCTTGTTGCTGCCATCGCCCACCAGGCGCAGGCGGCCCTGTCGTGCACGTTCGGCCAGGCGCGGTACCAGCTGCTGGTCGCCAGGGCCCCAGATCAGGCGCGGACGCAGCGCCACCGTCGCCAGCGACGCGTCATTGGCCGCCAGCACGCGCTGTTCGGCAATCGCCTTGGTGGCCGCATAGGGCGCCTGGAAATCTTCGCCGTACGGCACCTCGTCGGCGCCGAGGCCTTCCACCGGGTGGGTGGCCCGGTGCGTCACGCTGGGCGTGGAGGTGTAGACCAGCCGGCCGATACCGTGCGCACGGCAGGCGGCGATGACGTTGTCGGTGCCGACCACATTGGCCTGGTGGTAGCTGTCATAGCTGCCCCACGCACCGGCCTTGGCACCGTTGTGGAATACCGCATCGACGCCGGCCACCGCATGCAGGACCGCCTGCGGGTCGGCCAGGTCGCCACGGATCTGGCCCACGCCCATCACCTGCAGCTCCGGGTAATGGCTGCGGTTGAACGCCAGTACCTGGTGGCCACGTTCGACCAGCCCGCGGCACAGCGCCTGGCCAAGGAACCCACCACCACCGGTGACCAGGATCTTCATGCGCGCTTCTCCAGTTCGGCGCTGGCCCAGACGGCGAGCTTCTCGCGGCCGATCTTGGCGTTGTGACGGATATCGACGGGGAACGCCGGATGCACCAGGAAGTGCTGCAGGCCGGCCTCAGGCGTGCGCGCTGCGGCATGCGCACGCAGCGCTTCCTGCAGCGCCGGGCTGTCGGACTGGCCGCGCAGCAGTTCCACGCACAGCACCGGCACCTGCGCACCGGCGGCGCCGACACCGACCAGCGCGGTGCGCGCCACGCCTGCGACGGTGTTGAACACCGGCTCGACCTGTTCGGTGTACAGCGGTCCGCGCGCGGTTTCCACGCGCTGCGTCTTGCGCCCGCAGAACCACAGGCGACCCTGTGCATCGAAGTAACCGACGTCGCCCATGCGATGCACCACGCGGGTGCTGCCATCGGCCAGCGTCTCGCGGATCTTCGCTGCGGCCGTGGCCTGCGGGCGGTTGAAGTAGCTGTCGGTGGCGGTCGGGCCAGCCACCGTGATTTCTCCCACTTCGCCAACCGCCAGCACGCGCGCCTGCGACCAGTCGGCCAGCGGCGCGTCATCGATGGCGATGATGCGCACTTCGTTCGGCGCCACCACGCTGCCCACGCAGGTGCCGGCGCCGGCCTCGGTGGCGGCGCGCGTGCGTTCCAGCTCGCGGCCTTCGACCACCGCTACCGGCAGGCACTCGGTGGCGCCATACGGCGTCCAGAACTGCGCGTCGGCCGGCAGCAGGCTGCGGATGGTGGCGACCACGTCCGGCGGCACCGGCGCACCCGCCGAGGTCACCCGGGTCACCGTCGGCAGCGGCCGGCCATGCTTCGCCAGCACCCGCATCAGCGCCGGCGAGCCGAACAGCTGGGTCACGCCGAAGCGCTGGATGGCGTCGTGCAGGCGCGCCGGGTCGGCCTGCGCCGGTCGGGTCGGGTCCATGTCCGGGATGACCGAGGTCAGGCCCAGCGCCGGGTCGAACAGGGCAAACGGCGGGAAGGTCGGCAGGTCCACCCCGCCCGCTTCCATGCCGAAGGCGCTGCCCAGCAGCTGGATCTGGCCGACGAAGTGGCGGTGGCGGTAGACCACGCCCTTGGGCACGCCGGTGGAGCCGCTGGTGAACAGGATCGCGGCCATGTCCTCGCCGTCGGTGGCGGCCAGCATCGGCCCACCCTTGGCGCCGGCGCGCTCCAGCGCGGCCAGCGTGGTCCCGCCCCAGCCGAGGCGGCGGCCCACGGTCACCAGGCGCGCCGCCGAGGGTGCCCAGCGCAGCACCAGCCGCGCCACGTGCGCCAGCGGAATGCCGATGAAGGCCTCCGGCTGCGCCTCGTCCAAGCACTGCTTCAGCGCGCGCCTGTCGATGCCCGGGTCGACCAGCACCGGCACCGCGCCCAGCTTGAACAGGGCAAACATCAGCAGGAAGAACTCCGGCGACGGCCGCACCATCACCACCGTGCGCACTCCACGGCCGATCCCGTAGCCGGCCAGGCCGGCCGCCATGGCGTCGCTGCGGGCGTCCAGCTGGCGGTAATCCAGGGTCACGTCGTAGGCGGCCATGCCGTTGCCGGCGCCACGGCGGCCAGGGCAGCGGATGGCGATCTGATCAGGCCGTTCACGCGCCAGTTCAGGCAAGCGGGCGGCAATATTGCAGGGTCGGTTCATCCGTTCATTGTCGCCGCTTACGGAATTTCTTGCGCGGCGGCCCACTTCGTGGAAAATCCGCACCCTCGTTCCTGATTCCGACTGCCGCCCGAGGCGGCTTGCCCATGCAACATCCCTGCATGACCTGCGGCGCCTGCTGCACCCAGTACCGCGTGGCCTTCCACTGGATGGAATCAGACGAGGTCACCCCCGGCGGCGTGCCGCACCAGCTCACCGAGGTGCTGGACCCGCACCGCCTGTGCATGCGCGGCACCCATTCCAAGCCGGTGCGCTGCGTGGCGCTGGATGCGCAGATCGGCGTGTATTCACGCTGCACCATCCATCCCAACCGGCCCAGCGTGTGCCGCGAGGTGGATGCATCGTGGGAGTACGGCAAGGCCAGCCCGCAGTGCGACAAGGCGCGCATCGCCTATGGCCTGGATCCGTTGACGCCGGCCGACTGGCGCTGGCGCGATGACGCCGACAATGACGACGACCATCCGGACGACAACGGCAACAGCCCTTCCTCGCCGCCGCAGGCGCCGGTCGCCGCGTAATGGTAGTGCCGGCCGCTGGCCGGCAACCCCATCAACCCTTCGGGTGTGCCGACCAACGGTCGGCACCCACCCATTCCTTCCCCCTGTGGGTGCCGACCGTTGGTCGGCACACCTCAGATCGGGTTCTTGTCCAGGAACGCGCGGATTTCCGGCACCAGCACTTCGTGCTTGTCTTCCAGCACGTAATGCCCGGCGTCCTCGAAGGCATGCACCTGGGCCTGCGGTAGCGCGGCCTGGAAGCCCTTCAGGAAGTGGTGGTCGAACACGAAGTCGCGCAGGCCCCAGCCGAGGAAGGCCGGGCGGTCCGCAAACGACGGCAGCGCTTTGCCGGCACGCTCCAGCAGCGACCAGGCCTTGTCGGCCGGCGACAGCGGGATGTCCTGCATGAAACGGATGGTGCTGATGCGGTTGGCGTAGTTGTTGTACGGCGACACGTAGGCGCGGCGCACGTCGGCCGGCATCTTCCGCTCCACGCCCAGCCACGAGGCACCGGAGGAGAACGCGTTGAAGGTGCGGATGATCCACTCGCCGATCTTCCAGTGGCGGCCCAGCGCGATCTGCCACGGCATCTTCTTCGCCGCCGGCATCGGGAATGCAGCGGTATTGAGCACCACCAGGCGCTTGACCTGGTCGTGGTGCGACAGCGCCCAGCCGAAACCGATCATGCCGCCCCAGTCGTGCACCGCCAGGGTCACCGGGCCGGTTATGCCCAGATGCTTGAGCAGCGCATCGAGGTCGTCAACGCGCGACTGCAGCGTGTACTCGTAGCGGCTGTCATCGGGCTTGTCCGACAGGCCCATGCCGATGTGGTCCGGCACGATGCAGCGGTACGTGTCCGACAGGCCGGCGACCAGCGTGCGCCAGTAATAGCTCCACGACGGGTTGCCGTGCACCATCACCACCACTTCGCCATCGCGCGGGCCTTCGTCGAGATAGTTCATCGACAGGCCGGGGCGTACCTCGAAGCGCTGCGGGTGGGCGGGGTAACCGGGAAGCTGGGACATCGGATCGCACCTGTAGAAAGGGCCGGTAGAACCGGCCCTTGGACACTTGGAAGATCATCGCTGTCCGTCGCGAGCGATTGGCGAGGCAATCGCGCAGCAGGTCAGCGGTGACTTTGTTACCAGACCACTTCAGCCATCGAGCAGTTCAGGCCCGAGCCAATGCCCAGAAGCGCGATGCGATCGCCCTTCTTCAGCTTGCCCAGCTGCTTGAGCTTGCTCAGCACGATCGGCACCGAGGCCGGGCCGATGTTGCCGTGCTCGCCGAAGATGGTCATGACCTTCTTCGGGTCGATGCCGAAGTTCTTGATGAACGCGGCGGTGTGCGGCTGGCTGACCTGGTGGATCACGAACTGGTCCAGTTCTTCCACAGCCCAGCCGAGTGCGATCTTGGCGGCGCTGAAGGTCTTCTGCGCCAGCTTGATGCCTTCGATCAGCAGCAGGCGGGTGTCGGTGACCATCCGGTCCAGGTTGCCCAGGCACAGCTGGTTCCACTCGGTGGCCGAACGGGTGACACCGCCCTTGTAGCGCGGCGCGTCCGGCACCAGCTCCGAGCGCGCCATCACCATCGCCGCAGCACCCGAACCGGTGGTCAGCGCCGCCAGTTCGTTGCGGAAGTCGTCGGCGGTGACGTCCGGGGCGGTCATGCGCTCCAGGGTCTTCTCGTACACCAGGTTGGCGGTCTCGCCATCCACCACCAGCGCGTAGTCGATGTCGCCGCGCTCGATCATGCGCGCCGCGATGTCCATGCCGTTGATGAAGGCCAGGCAGGCATTGGCGACGTCGAAGGTCATGCACTCGTCGCTGACGCCGAGATTGCCCGACACGATGGAGGCGGTGGACGGCTCCAGGTAGTCGCGGCTGACCGAGGTGTTGACCAGCAGGCCGACCTGCGTCGCATCGATGCCTGCGTCTTCCAGCGCCTTGCGGCCGGCCATGGTGGCGGCATCGGACGCCAGCACGCCGTTGTCCCACAGGCGGCGGGCATGGATGCCGGCGATATCGCCGAGCACGTCGGTGCGGATACCGAGGCGATCCAACGTCGGCTGCAGCCGCTCGTTGATTTCCTTGGTCGTCAGCGTATGCGGCGCATCAACGTGTGCCAGGCCGGCGATCGAGACATTCTTGAAGAGCATCGAGGTTAGCGCCAAGGCTCAGGCAAAAGGGGGCGCTATTCTATAACCCCCGGGGCCTTCACCGCATCTTTACGAATTCAGGCTTGGCCGTATGGTGAAGCGTTCAGCGCGGCGGGCACTGGAAAGCGGCGAAGCGCTGACTGCCATCGGACGGAGCGGCGGCGGCCTGCACGGCATTGGCACCGGCGCTCGGCGCCTCGTTGCGGGCCAGGGTTTCCAGCTCTTCCTGCACACGCAGCGGGTTGCGGTTGTAGAAGCCGACCTTGCTCTTCACGGTCACCACCACCTCGCCCTTGGCGATGCAGCCAGCGGGAACCGGGCCTGCCGGCAGCACGCGGGTCGCCTTGCCGGCCGGTTCGATCGGCACCCAGGTACAGGCGGTGACGGTGAGCAGCAGGGAGGAAAGCAGCAGAACGCGCATGGGCAGATCCTGGAAGGGTATGGGGGGATTCTGCCTGAACAGCCTGAATCGGGGGTAGCCGGTAGGTGGGTGGGGTCAGATCCCCCGCAGGGGAGCCTGACCCCGCCTTCGGGTCACGGAGTTGCTTACCAGCGGCCTAAGTACCACGGCAAGGTTGTTTACCAGCGGCCGGCACTACCGGAGGAGCTGGCCCGCCCCATGGCGGGCCGGGTAGTGCCTTACTTCTTGACCGGGTTGCCTTCGGCATCGATCACCGTCACCTCGCCCAGGTTCAGCGCGCGCACGGCCGCTTCGGTCTGCTTGAGGTCACCCACCACCACCCAGGTCAGCGCCTGCGGCTTGATCTCGGCGGCGGCCTGCTGCACCTGTGCCGGGGTCATCGCCTCGATCTCGGCCTTGCGGCGCAGCACGTAGTCATCCGGGCGCTTGAACTGCACGATCGAACCGATGGTCGACGCCACCGCGCTGGCGGTCTCGTAGGCACCGGGCAGGCTCAGGGTCTGGATGTTGCGGATGCGGTTGACCTCGGCGGCGGTGGCCGGCTTGCTGCCGTCGGCGAACGCGGCGATTTCCTTGCGCATTTCCGCCATCGCCGGGCCGGTCTTGTCGATCTGCACCGGCGCGCTGGCCATCCACGGGCGCTGGCCCACCGAATTGATCGCGCTGCTGCGCGCACCGTACGACCAGTGCTTGTCCTCACGCAGGTTCATGTTCAGGCGCGAGGTGAAGTCGCCACCGATCACGCCGTTGGCGATATCGAAGCGGGTCGAGCTGGTGGCGCTGGACGGCGCGACCACCTGGCCGGCGAACAGGTTGGCCTGCACCGCGCCCGGCTGGTCGATCAGGAACACGCGCGGGCCCTTCGGCAATGCGACGTCGGTGGCCGCCTTCACCTGCGGGGCATCGCCGGCAGCCTTCCAGTCGCCCAGCTGCTTGTCCAGCAGCGGCACGATTTCCGCCAGCGTGGTATCACCGACCACGATCAGGGTGCCGTTCTGCGGGCGCAGCCAGTCGCGGTGGAAATCAACCAGATCTTCGCGGGTCAGGCCGCTGATCGCCGCCTCATCGCCACTGCCGGTGAACGGAATGGCATACGGGTGGCCCTTGCCATACAGCAGTGGCGGCAGCACGCGCATCGCCACCGCACCCGGGTTGACCTTCTCCTGCTGGATGCCGGCGATCCAGGTCGCCTTGACCCGGTCGATCTCACCCTGCTCGAAGCGCGGCTCGCGCAGCAGGTCGCGGTACAGCGCCAGCGACGGTGCCAGGTTTTCCTTCAGTGCCGACAGGTCCACGCTCATCGAGTCCAGGCCGGCCGAGGCATCCAGGCTGGCGCCCAGCGCATCGGCAGCATCGGCGAAGGCCAGCGAGCCGAGCTTGCCGGCGCCTTCGGTCATCAGGCTCATGGTGAAGTTGGCGGTGCCCGGCTTGCGGCCCTGGTCGGCGCTGAAGCCGCCCGGGAACTGGTAGCTGAACTGCACCACCGGAATCTCATGGCGTTCGGCCAGGATCACCTGGGTGCCGTTCTTCAGCGTGGCGCGCTGCAGCGCCGGGAACTTCAACTGGGGGAACTCGCGGGTCTGCGGCACGCCGGCCTTGCGGTCGACCTGCTCCGGCAGGGTGCTGTACTTGGTGTCCACCGCAGGAACGTTGAACGGCTTCGGCGCCTGGCTCGGGTCTTCCTTCAGCGCCACACGCTCACCCGGTGCGATCACCAGGGTGTGGCTGCCCTTGTCCAGCCACTGCGCGCCCAGCCGGCTCAGATCAGCAGCACTGGCCTTCTCGATGTTGGCCAGCGAGGTGCGGAAGCAGCCCGGGTCGCCGGTGAACACCGCGCACTCGGCCAGTGCGTCGGCCTTGCCACCGAAGCCGCCGATGCGCTCGATGCCGCGGATGAAGCCGGCGCGGGCACCGGTCTTGGCGCGCTCCAGCTCGGCCGCGGTGGGACCCTGCTTGATCAGGCGGTCCAGTTCCTCGTCGATGATCTTCTCGACCTTGGCCGGGTCCTGGCCCTGCTTGACCGTCGCCATGATCACGAAGTTCGAACCCAGCTGCGAGGTCGAAAGGCCCGAGGCGATGCTGTCCACCAGCTTGTCCTGGTGCTGCAGGCGCTGGCTCAGGCGCGAGGACTTGGCACCGCCCAGGACCTGCGCGAACAGCTGCAGCTGATCGACATCGGTGGTGCCGACCTGCGGCACGTTCCAGGCGCGGTAGATGCGCGCCTGCGGCACCTTGTCGGTCATCGTCTCGCGCGTGTCGGCGTTGCGCTTGGCCACGTTCACTGCCGGCTGCGCCATGGTCGGGCCGGCCGGGATGCTGCCGAAGTACTTGCCGACCTTTTCCTTGGCAGTGGGCAGGTCGATGTCGCCGGCCAGCACCAGCACCGCATTGTTCGGGCCGTACCAGGTGCGGAACCAGGTCTTCACGTCATCCAGCGACGCCGCGTTCAGATCGTTCATCGAACCGATCACGCCGTGGTGATACGGGTGGCCTACCGGGTACAGCGCCTTGTTGAGCTGGTCCCAGGCCTGACCGTAGGGCTGGTTCTCGCCCTGGCGCTTCTCGTTCTGCACCACGCCACGCTGCTCGTCCAGCGCCGCCTGGTCGATCGCACCGACCAGATGGCCCATGCGGTCCGACTCCATCCACAGCGCCATGTCCAGCGCGGTGGTGGGCACGTTCTCGAAGTAGTTGGTGCGGTCGGTATTGGTGGTGCCGTTCTGGTTGGTGGCACCGACCTGCTTGAACGGTTCGAAGAATTCGCCGTCGTGGTTTTCGCTGCCCTGGAACATCAGGTGTTCGAACAGGTGCGCGAAGCCGGTACGGCCGGCCGGTTCGTCCTTGCTGCCCACGTGGTACCAGACGTTGACGGCGACGATCGGCGCCTTGCGATCGGTATGCACGATCACGCGCAGGCCGTTGGGCAGGGTGAACTGCTCATACGGGATATCGACCTTGGCCGGTGCGGCCGGCTTGGCCGCCAGCGCATGGGAAGGCACAAGCGTGCCCAGGGCGGTGCTGAGGGCGACGGCCAGCAGTGCAGCGCGCGGGCGAAGGGCGAGAGACATATCCGGATCCTTGGTCACATAGGTGAACCCCGATCCTAGCCTGCGCACGCAGCGGCAGGAATCGGCCAGCAGTCACTGGGGGTGTTTGCCCCTATGCCCCATCCGCAGCGCCGATCTGCGCTGCCCGACCGGTCACAAGCGCCCGCCAGGACCGTCCGGACAGTGTCCGCAGCACATCGAATGGACAGGTGTCCGCCTACCGGACACTTCTCGGCCAAACAAAAACTCTTGCAAATCAACAACTAAAAGTTGGCACGGGGATTGCTTGGTACTTCCTGCGCCAGGAAGGGCTTCAGATGAAAGCTGACTGAAGGCTGAACAAATGCAGGAAACCGAAAATTTTCCTTGCAAGCCCAGAATCGGTGTACTACCTTACTACCACACCACTGATCACCAACACTAAACAGGCCCCGTCATGAACGCCAAGACCATTGCCATCGCCATCGCCCTGATCGCCGGCACCGCGGTTGTTTCGTCGGTGCAGGCCTCCGAATCCATCCCGACCCTGGCCACCGTGCAGGTCCGCCCGGCCGCCGACCAGCTGGCCCAGCAGGCCTGGGAACAGGCCAGCGGCATCCCGACCCTGGCCACCGTGGAAGTGCGCCCGAGCGCCGACCAGCTGGCCGAGCGCAACGGCTACGTTGCCGCCCCGGTTGCTGCCGCGATGCCGATCACCACCCTGGCCTCGGTGGAAGTGCGCCCGAGCCTGGAACAGCGCGTCGCCCTGGCCGCCGAAATGGAAGCCCAGCGCTACGCCGCCACCCTGGCTGCTGCCGCCACCAACGTCGCCAACTCGGTCATCGTCAACCTGCCGGCCCTGCAGGTGCGCCCGAGCGCCGCCGACCTGCAGGCTCTGGCCACCGAAACCGCCCAGGTCCTGCTGCGCCCGTAAGCGGTGCCGCCCTGCCCAGCGCAGGGCGTGCGCCGTAAAGGCGGCGGTCGTCGCAGGTACACTGCGCCGATGAATGCCGCGCCCCAGTTCCACGTGATCCTGTTCCAACCGGAAATCCCGCCCAACACGGGCAATGTGATCCGGCTCTGCGCCAACACCGGCGCGCAGCTGCACCTGGTCGAGCCGCTCGGCTTCGCACTGGAAGACAAGCAGCTCAAGCGCGCCGGCCTGGACTACCACGAATACTCGCGCCTGCAGGTGCACCCCGACCTGGACACCGCGCTGGCGCGGATCGCACCGAAGCGCTTGTTTGCCCTGAGTACGCGTGCCAGCGTGCGCTACGACAGCGTGGCCTTTGAAGATGGTGATGCCTTCCTGTTCGGCCCGGAAAGCCGCGGCCTGCCGCAGGACGTGCTCGATGCCTTGCCCGATGGCCGCCGCCTGCGCCTGCCGATGCGGCCGGACAACCGCAGCCTCAATCTTTCCAACACCGTTGCGGTGGTGATGTACGAAGCGTGGCGGCAGCACGGGTTTGCTGGCGGCGCGTAAACCGCCTCAGGTGGGTGTGGACCTGCTTCTGGTGGGTGCGGACCCTGGTCCGCACTGATGCCCGGTCGCGCACTGAAGGAATGTGCCAACCAAGGTTGGCACCTACCAAAGGCAGGTCCAGGCCGCCGCCGAGAACCTCTGATGGCTGTGGATCGCTTCTGGTGGGTGCGGACCTTGGTCCGCACCGATGCCCGGTCGTGCGCTGAAGGAATGTGCCAACCAAGGTTGGCACCTACCAAAGGCAGATCCAGGCCGCCGCCGAGAACCTCTGATGGCTGTGGATCGCTTCTGGTGGGTGCGGACCTTGGTCCGCACCGATGCCCGGTCGCGCGCTGAAGGAATGTACCAACCAAGGTTGACACCTACCAAAGCACATCCCAGGTGGCCGTGGCAGGTGCCATGTGCAGCAGATCCACGCCATGCGTGGATGGTGTTCCCCGCACCGCCTAGAACGCGTTGATGCCGGTCAGTTCGCGGCCGATCACCAGCTGGTGCACGGTCTCGGTGCCTTCATAGGTGATCACCGATTCCAGGTTCAGCGCATGCCGGATCGCTACATGCTCGGTGGTGATGCCGGCGCCGCCCAGCAGATCGCGACACTCACGGGCGATGTCGATCGCCATGCGGCAGTTGTTCCACTTGGCCAGGCTGACCTGCTGCGGCTGCAGCTGGCCAGCTTCCTTCAGGCGGCCCAGCTGCAGGGCCAGCAGCTGCGCGGTGGTGATGCGGCGGGCCATCTCGGCCAGCTTGATCTGCGCGCTCTGCGTGGCCGCCAGCGGGCGACCGAACAGCACGCGCTCCTTGGCATAACCCAGTGCTTCATCCAGGCAGGCAATCGCCGCACCGATCGGGCCCCAGCTGATGCCATAGCGGGCCTGGGTCAGGCAGCCCAGCGGCCCCTTCAGGCCCTTCACGTTCGGCAGCCGGTGGCTGTCAGGCACGCGCACGTCATCGAAGAACAGCGCCCCGGTCAGCGATGCGCGCAGGCTCATCTTGTGCTTGATCTCCTGCGTGGTGAAGCCAGCCATGCCCTTTTCCAGCACGAAACCCTGGATGCCGTCCTCGGTCTGCGCCCAGACGATGGCCAGGTCGGCCACCGGGCCGCTGGTGATCCACATCTTGCTGCCGCTGATGCGCCAGTCGCTGCCGTCGCGCACCGCGCGGGTCTTCATGCTGGCCGGATCGGAACCCCCATGCGCCTCGGTCAGGCCGAAGCAGCCGATCAGTTCGCCGCGCGCCATCGCCGGCAGCCACTGCTGGCGCTGTTCCTCGCTGCCATAGGCGTAGATCGGGTACATGCACAGCGAGCTCTGCACCGAGACGAAGCTGCGCAGGCCCGAATCGCCGCGCTCCAGCTCCTGGCAGATCAGGCCGTAGCTGACCGCGCCGAGGCCACCACCGCCGTACTCGGTCGGCAGGGTCGCACCGAGCAGGCCCAGTGACGCGATCTCCGGCACCAGTTCATCGGGGAAGCGGGCCTGGTCGAAGGCATCGCCGATGATCGGCAGCACGCGCTCGTTGGTGAAACGGGCGACGCTCTCCTGCACCGCGCACTCTTCCTCGTTGAGCAGGGAACGGACATCGAACAGATCGTACGGATGCAAAGCCATGGCACTCACGCGCAGTCAGGACTGGGCCATTGTCGGTCATCCGGGCAGAGCGTGCCGACCAAGGTCGGCACCCACCAGAGCCGCGGCCCTACGCTGCATTGCAGCAATCCGGGTGTGAACATCGGCGATCTAGCTCGATCACGCGCGTCCCGGTACCCTGACACATTCAAACAACCGTTTCGCCCGTGGCTGCACGCGCGATTCCCAGGCACCGCCGGTGGCCCCGATGCCGGCCCTACCCACGAGTCATGCAATCGATGAGCGCTGAAGCCAACGCCCTGCCCCCGCGTGAAGTAATGGAATTCGACGTGGTGATCGTCGGCGCCGGCCCCGCCGGCCTGGCCACCGCGATCCGCCTGCGCCAGCGCGCGATCGAAGCCGGCCGCGAGTTGTCGGTGTGCGTGCTGGAGAAGGGGTCCGAACCAGGCGCGCACGTGCTGTCCGGCGCGGTGATGGATCCGCGCGCGCTGACCGAACTGTTCCCGGACTGGGCCGAGCGTGGCGCACCGCTGAAGCAGAAGGTCACCCGCGACGAATTCCTGTTCCTCAGCGAAACCGGCGCACGCAGCACGCCCAACGCGCTGCTGCCGGAGTGCTTCCACAACGAAGGCAACTACATCATCAGCCTGGGCGAAGTGACCCGCTGGCTGGCGCAGCAGGCCGAGGCGCTGGAAGTGGCGATCTTCCCGGGCTTCGCCGCCGCCGAAGTGCTGTATGGCGACAACGGTGAAGTGATCGGCGTGGCGACCGGCGACATGGGCATCGAGAAGGACGGCAGCATCGGCCCGGCCTTCGAGCGCGGCATGGCGCTGCACGCCAGGTACACGATCTTCGCCGAAGGCGCACGCGGCCACCTGGGCCGCCAGCTGATCGCCCGCTACAAACTCGACGAAGGCAAGGATCCGCAGGCCTACGGCATCGGCATCAAGGAACTGTGGCAGATCGACCCGGCCAAGCATGAGCCGGGCCTGGTAGTGCATGCCGCCGGCTGGCCGCTGGACAGCGACACCTACGGCGGCGCGTTCCTGTACCACGCCGACGGCGGCAAGGTCGCCATCGGCTACGTGGTCGGCCTGGACTACAGGAACCCGTGGCTGAGCCCGTTTGAAGAGTTCCAGCGCTTCAAGACCCACCCGTCCATCCGCAAGCACCTGGAAGGCGGCACCCGCATCGGCTACGGCGCGCGCGCGATCACTGCCGGCGGCCTGCTGTCGCTGCCGAAGACGGTGTTCCCCGGTGGCGCGCTGGTCGGCTGCGAGGCCGGCTACCTCAACGCCAGCCGCATCAAGGGCAGCCACGCCGCGATCAAGACCGGCATGCTGTGCGCCGACGCCGCGTTCGATGCACTTGCCGCTGACCGCCAGCACGATGAACTGAGTGCCTACCCGACGGCGTTCGAAGCCAGCTGGCTGTTCACCGAACTGCAGCAGGCCAAGAACTTCAAGCAGTGGTTCAAGAAGGGCCAGACCGTGGCCACGCTGATGACCGGCGTGGAGCAGTGGCTGCTTCCCAAGCTGGGCGTGCGCAACCCGCCGTGGACCCTGCACCGCACCCAGCCCGACCACGTCTGCCTGGAGCCGGCGGCCAAGCACACCCGCATCGCCTACCCGAAGCCGGATGGCGTGCTGACCTTCGACCGTCTCAGCTCGGTGTTCCTCAGCAGCACCAACCACGACGAGAACCAGCCCAGCCACCTGACGCTGAAGGACCCCAGCATTCCGGTGAAGGTGAACCTGGCCGAGTACGCCGGCCCGGAAGCCCGCTACTGCCCGGCGGGTGTGTACGAGTTCGTCGGTGAAGCCGATAACGCGCGCCTGCAGATCAACGCGCAGAACTGCGTGCACTGCAAGACCTGCGACATCAAGGACCCGACCCAGAACATCGTCTGGGTGACCCCGCAGGGCGGTGGCGGCCCGAACTATTCGGGCATGTGATTGCTCCGGGCTGCGACCGCGTGTCGCAGCCCACCTGCCCCGCTGCGTCGCTATCCTGCCCGCCCATGCGTGCTTTCCGCCTGCTCATCACCATTGCTTTGACCCTGGCGGCCACGGCCTGCCAGCGCCCGCCTGCGGCACCGGCCACGCCGGAACAGGCGCAGCAGCAGGCCATGCAGCGCGCGTTCGAGCTGTGCGCCGGCTGCCACACCGTGCAACCTGGTGGCATCCACCGCTTCGGGCCCAATCTGCACGGCGTGATCGGCCGCCGCGCTGGCAGCCTGCCGGACTATGGCTATTCCGACGGCATGCGCAGCGCCGATATCACCTGGACCGCGCAGACCCTGGATGCGTTCCTGCAGTCGCCCACCCACGTGGTGCCCGGCACGCGCATGTACAACGCCTTCCCCAGCGCCGAACGCCGCGCGCTGGTGATCGCCTACCTGCAGCAGCAGTCGGCTCAGTGAGCCAGGCGCTGCAGCTGTCGCTGCAGCCGTGCCACAAATTCCGCCACTGCCGCGAACAACGGCGCCACATCGGCTTCCGCCGCATCCTGCAGACGCTCTACCAGCGCATTGGCCTGCCCGGCCAGCACTGTCGCTCCCACGGCGCCCAACCCACCGGCCTGACGATGCAGGTGCAGTGCGGCCGCCTCGCGATCTCCAGCCTGCAGCGCGCGCTGCACAGCGGCAAGATCGCCCTCGCTGGCCTGCAACAGGCTGTCGCGCAGCTGCTCGGCCACCGCACGCGAGCCGAAGCGCCGCTGCAGGCTGTCCAGATCGGGCAGCGTCCCAGCATCGTCGGCGGCGGACCCGGCCTGCGGCTCCTCGAACGACTGTCCCTGCGCCTGCGGCAACCAGCGCAGCAGTGCGGTACGCAGCGTGGCCAGTGACAGCGGCTTGGCCAGCACTTCGTCCATGCCGGCCTCGCGGCAGCGCCGTGCATCGTCATCCAGCACGCTGGCGGTCAGCGCCAGCACGGTCAGCCGCGGCTGGCCGTTGCGGCCCTCGCGTTCGCGCAGCAGGCGGGTGAAACCGAAGCCATCGAGCACCGGCATCCGGCAGTCGGTGATCACCAGATCGAAACTCTCCGACGACAGCCGATCCAAGCCCTGCTGGCCGTCACCGACCATCACATGCGGCACCCCCAGCTGCTGCAGTCGCCAGGCCATCATCGCCTGGTTGGTCGGGTGGTCTTCGATCACCAGCACCCGCGCCTGGCGCAGCGCCGGCGGCAGCAGCGAGGCCTGTTCCTGCTCGGCGACCAGCGCTTCCACATCACCGCTGCCGGCTTCCACCAGCGACAGCCGCACCTCGGCGCGGGTCCCTTCGCCCAGCGTGCTGTGCAGCTCCAGCTCGCCGTCCATCATCTGCACCAGGCGCTGGCAGATGCTCAGGCCCAGGCCAGTACCCCCATGGTCGCGCTGGATGTAGGCACCGGCCTGGGTGAACGGCGCAAACAGGTGCTGCAGCTGTTCCGGCGCGATGCCGATGCCGGTGTCGGTGACGCTCAGGCACAGCGGCTGGCTGCCGTCTTCGGCGGTCGGCCCCAGCACGTCCAGCTGCAGCCGCACTTCGCCGCGCACGGTGAACTTGATGGCGTTGCTGAGCAGGTTGAACACGATCTGGCGCAGGCGCACGCCATCCACTTCGTGCGCGGCCGCCAGCTGCGGGTCGATCTGCACGTGCAGGTCCAGCCCACGTGCACTGGCCTGCGCCGACAACAACCGGCACACGCTTTCCAGCAATGGCCGCAGCGGCTGCGGCACCGGTTCCAGGCGCAGCGCGCCGGCCTCAAGCCGCGAGTAGTCAAGAATATCGTCGAGGATCTGCCGCAGCATCTGCGCCGAATCCTCGATCACCCCTAGGATGCGCTGCTGCTCGGCATCCAGCGGCGAATGCGCCAGCACTTCCAGCATGCCCAGCACGCCACTCATCGGCGTTCGGATTTCATGGCTCATGGTCGCCAGGAAACGCGACTTCGCCTCCGCCGCCTGTTCGGCGTCAGCCTTGGCCGCAGTGAGGGCCTCGGCCTGTGCACGCGCCTCGCTGACATCCACCCAGTATCCACTCCAGGTGACCACGCCCGCTTCCGCCGCATAGGGATGGGCCTGGCTGCGCACCCAGCGCGCGCCGGTGCCTTCAGGTCGCAGCCGGAACTCGAGAACAAGCGGTGCGAACTGGCGCGCCGCCTGCTCGACCGCATGCAGGATGTGCTCGCGGTCGTCTTCCTCGATGCGCTCCAGCAGGCACATTGCATCCTGTTCGGCCTGCTGCCGGCTGATCCCGAACAACGCCTGCAGGTCACCGGCAATGAACGGGAAGCTGAGGGTTCCGTCTGCCGCGCGGCGAGCCTGATAGACCACGGCGGGCAGGTTGTCGGTGACTTCGGCCAGGCGCTGTTCCAGGTGACGCCGTCCGGCCACCTCGCGGCGCAGCCGCCAATGCCCGATGGCGTGCACCAGCAGCGCGGTGAGCAGCACCAGCAGCAGCGGCACGCCCCAGCGCATCGCGCTGTTCCAGTCCAGGCCGTTGCGGTACTCGACGGCCAGCCAGTCCCCGCGCAGGGCCTCGCGCTTGCGCGGCGTCATCTGCAGCAGCAGGCGGTCGAAGGTGGTGGCCAGGGCGGCATGGCGGCGCTCAACCGCCAGCACCAGCTGATCGTTGAAACCTGCCGGTGCCGCCACCTGCAGGCGCCCCGGGAAGCGGTTGCGCAGCAGATGGTCAACCAGTGCCAGGTTGCCTACGTAGGCATCGGCGTCGCCATTGATCAGGCGCTGCAGGGCCTGTTCCGCGCTGCGTGCCGCGATGATCCGCGCCTGCGGCGCCTGCTGCAGCACATAGCCACGCACGCGTTCCGGATCGGACAGCAGCACCCGTTTGCCCTGCAGGTCGGACAGGCCCAGCAACGCCGGGCTGTCACGCCGGCTGACGATCACGTTCGGCACGCTGATGAAGGGCTGGCTGAACACCCAGTCCGGGCCCAGGTAGCGAGAATCGGCAGGAATGCCCATCACCGCCTGCAGCTCGCCGCGACGCGCCTTCTCGCGCACCTCGTACCAGTCATGGCTGTTTTCCACCTGCAGGTTGGCGCCAGCCTGCAGCAGGCGCCGCAGGTATTCGCTGGCCAGGCCACTGGGGTTGCCATCCTGGTCCGCGAACGACAGCGGCGCCGCGTTCGGCGCGAAGCCGATCTTCAACGGCTGCTCCAATACCCGTTTCTCGGCCTGGCTCAACGCCAGCTGTGCCGATGCCGACCACTGCGGAGGTGGCAGCCAGCGCTGCACCAGCGCATCGCGCTGGGCCTGGCTGGTCGCAGCCAGTGCCAGGTCCAATGCTTCGGCCAACGGCTGCTTGCTGTTGGGAACACCGAAGTGCAGCCGTTCGGGCGGCAGATCGCTGGGGCGCAGCAGCACGACCCCCTGCAGGTCCTCGCGTGCGATCAGTTCGGTGGCCACGTAGGCATTGCCGATGTAAACGTCTGCCTTGTCGTCTCTGACCATCTCCAGCGCCGCCAACGAGCTGTTTGCGACAAGCTGTCGTGCCCGGGGAAAGCGCGCCCGCACCTGCGGGCCGGTCAGGAAGTCCTGCTCGATCACCACCCGCAGTCCATCCAGGTCGGGGATGTCGGAGGCACGCAGGTCATCCGGGCGTCCCACCAGGGCCAGCGGTGCCTCGCCATAGGCGGCGGTATAGACCATGCAGCGGGTGCGGTCGGCACTGAGACCGACATTCATCACTACATCGATCTCGCCACGACATGCCGCATCCAGCACGGATGTCCAGTCGGGATAGCGCCGTGCCTCCACCTTCACGCCCAGCTGACGGGCGAGAAGCGACAGATAATCCGGGCCCAGGCCGACCTGCTGGCCATCACGGAGGGACTCGAACGGCGGCCAGCCACTGTCATACTGGCCCACGACGATGCTCGGATGCGCGGCAAGGTACTCGCGCTGCAGCGGGCTGAGCGGCAAAAGCCCAGGCACCGCCTGTGCCAGCGCCGCAGGCAGCACCAGCACGGCCAGCAGCAGGACCAGCCCGCGAACAGCCCAGCTACGCATCGGCGTTGATCTCCTAGAATCTGCCAGGAACCGCGATGGTCGCGGTCCGGCGTGCCCGGTGGCCATACTAGAGCATGAGCTTGCGCATCATCATCGCAGACGACCACCCGGTGGTCCGTATCGGTACCCGTGCCGTCATCGAATCGAGCGGGGTGGGCCGCGTGGTCGGCGAAGCCGACAGCGCGCAGGCGCTGATGGCCCTGCTCGGCAGCCAACCCTGTGACCTGCTGGTAACCGACTACTCCATGCCGGGCAGTCCCCAGGCCGACGGCTTCGCCATGATCGGCATGATCCGCCGCCGTCATCCCGACCTGCCGGTGCTGATGCTCAGTGTCTCCAACAACCTGGCGATCCTGCGCATGGTGCTCGACAGCGGCGTGCTCGGCCTGGTCGACAAGAGTTCGTCGATGGACGAACTGCCACAGGCCATCCAGGCGGTCTACCGGGGCCAGCCCTACATCAGCCGCAGCCTGCGCGAGCGGGTCGAGGCCGCTGGCAGCTGGCGCATGCGCGAGGGCGACGGCAAGCCACTGTCGCCACGCGAGGTGGAGGTGCTGCGGCTGCTGGGCACCGGCATGACCGTGAAGGAAATCTCGCTGCAGCTGCACAAGAGCGTCAGCACCATCAGCCGGCAGAAGGGTGACGCCATGCTCAAACTGGGCCTCAAGGGCGACGCCGAGCTGTTCGATTACCTGCGCGACGGCAAGATCTGAGAGCCAGATCACACAAGAAGGTCAGCTGCCACCGCCCTCTTTGACCGGCCGCCGATCTGTGCCAAGATGGTCCGGCATGAGTTCTCAATGCGAGGTCGAAGGAATCGACCGGCTCATGTCCTCGCTCCCGTTCCTGGTGGACGTGGCGCGGTTTCCTGCCGGCCGTCTGGCCCGGCAACGCTGACCATGGAGAGGCGCATGCATCATCCCCCCAAGCTACGCTGGACCCTGCCGTTGCGGCCTCTGCGCGCATTCGCGGCGTGCCTGCTCGTCTCTCTTTCCGCTGCCGCCTGCAGCGCCGCCGATCCGGCCCCCTCGTCCTCCCAGCCCGGCGCCCCTGCGCAGGCTGCCAATGCGCCCCGACAGGATGTTGCCCCGATGCAGACCCCCACCCCCGATGCCGCCGCCACCCCGCCCGACGCGCCGACCGTGATGTATTTCACCTACCAGGTGGACGGCGATGGCGCGACCTCCTATGAGGTCCAGAACGGCAGCGTGGCGACCTTCTGGTTCGGCCACACCTTCACTCTCGATGGCACCACGTACTACACGGGTTTCTCCTGGGATACCCGCGAGCACTACGGCAAGCCGGGCGAGCAGACGCCGGCCGGTCCGGATGACCGCGCCAACCTTGCCGAGGCCACCTTCGTGCTGGCCGGCACCGACGCCAGGAAGCCATGGAAGTTCCGTGGCCAGGAATGGACCATCGGCGCACTGGGCGCGTACGACAAGGCCGACGATGTCGATACCCGGCGCAAGCCGCTTGAACATCGCACGGCCGATGGTCGCCTGCTGCTGGCGGTGCCGACCAGCAGCTTCGACCGCGGCATCAGCAGCACCGGCTATGCGCTGCTGCTGTTCAACCCCAGGCGCAGCGAAGACGACGTGGACAGCAAGGTCTGGCGCTATGTCGGTTCAGTGCGCACGGGTGAGGACAACAGCGCCGCCTGCGACGACGGCAACGTGATGCCCTGCACCGACAGCGATGGCGAACTGACCTTCGCTGCCGACGGCGACGGCCTGCCGCGACTGACCGTGACCTTCAAGGGCACCACCATCGAAGGCCCCGGCAAGACCCGCGCACTGGGTGCCGGCGACGCCGTGCACTACACCTTCGACAGCGCGACCCAGCAGTACGTCGCGCCCTGATAGCACCCGCCACGCGCGGGTTCCCTGTTGACCGACATGTTCTTGACTCACGGATGAGTCCGGTTGGCGATTCGCGGCACGCGCCGCTCCATCAACCCCGAGGAAAACGTCATGGCACAGCATGACTACAGCAGAAAGGAAGTCCTGGACATCGTCGAGCAGGTCGCCAGGCAGAAGGGCATCCCTGTGGATGACTTCATGCGTTTCGCGCACATCGAGACCGGCGGCACCTTCAACGAGCGCGCCCACAACACCTCATCCGGCGCCAAGGGCCTGTTCCAGTTCGTGCCCGGCTCCGCGCGCCAGTACCACCTGACCGGCCACGAGTTCGACCCCACCCGCAACACCGAAGCGGCCGCGCAGATGTACCAGGACAACCTGGACTCGATGGCGCGCCGCAACGAGCGCACCGGCAACCCGTACCTGTCCGGGGGCAACACGCCCACCGGGCTGGACCTGTACCTGGCCCACCAGCAGGGCAGCGCCGGCTACGGCTCGGTGCAGACTGCCATTGCCACCGGCACCTTCGGTGTGGTCCGCAACAGCCACGGCGACGAGATCAACATGCGCCGCAACGTGCTGAACCAGATCGGCTCCGACGCGAAGGCGCTGACCGGCCACACCCTGGCCGAGATGCGCGGGATGAACGACGGCGACCTGGCGCGGACGTTCTCCAGCTATTACATCCACAAGTACGCAGCGATCAGCATTCCGGAAAAGAACATCGAACCGCAGGCGGTAGTGCAGGGCCAGGGCCAGACCCCGGCAGCACCTGCGCAGGCCAGCGCAGCCGTGGCGGCGGGTGCAGCCACGCTGGCGGCAACCGCAACGGCAGCTGCCACACCGAAGCCAGGCATTGAACTGCAGGCCGCCTACGAGGCCGGCGTGAAGTACGACGACGTCAAGTACGCCATCAACATTCCGGGCCACGCACTGTACGTACCGGGCAAGACCGGCAAGAACGTGGAGCAGGGTTACATCGACTGTTCCGGCTGGGTCGGCACGCTGCAGAACCGGACCATGGACGAGATCAACCAGAAGGCCGGGCACGCGGTGTTCAGCAAGGCTGATCGCATCGACCTGGGCAACCTCGGTTCCGGTGGGATCGTGCGCAAGGCGTTCGACCAGTCCGGCGTGCTGCTGGACCGCGACGCGATCCTGAAGCCCGATGCGCTGAAGGAAGGCATGATCATCGGCCTGGATACGGCCAGGACCCGCCATGAGCACTGGAACGGCATCGACCACATCGTGATGGTGGTGCGCGACCCCAACACCGACAAGCTGCTGATCAGCCAGTCCACCGGCAGCAAGGGCGTGCACACCATGCCGGTCGAGGACTACCTCAAGCAGGTGAAGGACCACCCGAACTGGAAGCTGTACGCCTCCGACCCGCTGTCCAAGGCGCGCGATCTGCTGGAGAACCGCACCCAGTCGCACGAACAGACTCAGGGCAGGCCCGCGGCCGAGCACAAGGCCGCTGCCACGCCGCACGCCGAACTCTACAAGCAGGGCGCACACAGCGAGGGCGTGCGCAAGGTGCAGGAGCAGCTGGGCCACCTGGGCTACGTCGGCGCCGACGGCAAGCCGCTGGTCGAAGATGGCCGCTTCGGCCGCAACACCGACGCGGCAGTGCGCCAGCTGCAGAAGGACAACGGCCTGGTGGTCGACGGCATTGTCGGGGCGAAGACCCTGGAGGCAATCAAGGACGCACGCGAACGGCCGTTGCTGAACGACGAGCGGCACCCGCGCAATCCGTTGTTCATCCAGGCCAGCAAGGGTCTGGAACTGCTGCCGGCCGGGACCTTCAAGGACCGCCACACGCTGGAAAGCGCTGCTGCGGCTTTGACCAAGGAGGCGCATGCCGCCGGCCTGCAGCGCATCGACTCGGTGGTGCCCAGCCCGAACGGTGAGCGCCTGTTCGCCGTGCAGGGCACCATCGGCGACCCGGCCGCCATTCGCGCGGCGGTGGAGACCCGTACGGCCAGCGAGCAGAGCCTGGCACTCAGCAGCGGTGCCGTGCAGGGCGCGCCGAACGTGCTGCACCAGCAGCAGGAGACGCAGCAGGAGCAGGCCCGGCAGGCGCAGAAGGCGATGGGCGTCTAGGCCCGCGGCGCCTTGGGAGAGAAGGGAGGGCCACGTTCGCGTGGCCCTTTCCCTTTCTGCCAGCTGAGCGGCCGGGGCCGCTTTCAGCCTTGCTTCATGCCGCCTGCCGCTAGATGAATGCGCAAGCCGCACGGTGGACCAGGCAATGTTCCGGCAATGTTGGAACGCCAGCGTGGACATCACGGCAGCCGGGGCGCCCCGCGCCCTCCCTGCCCAGCGTGGCATGCACCTCACAGGAGAACGAACATGCTCAGTACTTCCGCACTCAGCTTCCGCGGTCTGGCGATGGCTCTGGCACTGGTGGCCGGTGTGGCCGTGGTCAGCGATGCCAGCGCGATGTCGAGGAAGGACAAGCGCACCCTGGTCGGCGCCGTGGTCGGTGGCGTGGCCGGCAACCTGCTCTCCAACGGTGATCCCGCTGCCACTGTCGGCGGTGCCGTGGCCGGCGGCGCGATCGGCAACCTGACCACTTCCGACCGCCGCGACCGTCGTTACTACGACAATCGCCGTTACGACAACCGCTACGATCGCCGATACGACCGTGGCTACTACCGCAGCGGCTACTACGACCGCGGTGACGACCGTCGCTGGCAGCGCGAGCGCTACTACGACAACCGCTACTACCACGACCGCGGCCGCCATCGCGGCTGGTAAGCAGCGCGGCATCCCCCATGCCGATGCACGGACGGGCGGGTCGATGACCCGCCCGTTTGCGTTGCGGGCGGCCATGGCGTTGAATGCGCACCCTTGGATGTGACTTTCCCCATTGGGGCTGCGGCATGACTTCTTCTTCCCACCGGGTGCAGGGCCTCAACAACGACGAGGTCGCTGCCGACTGGCCGCCGATCAGCACCGCAGACCTCGCGTGGCTGCGCCAGCGCTTTCCGCAGCTGGATGCGGGCAGCCAGCCGCACTGGCACAGTCCTCGACCGTTGTCGGCCGCCGCCATCGTCAATGGCACGCGCGGACCGGTGTTCATCAAGCGCCACCACCACAGCGTTCGCAGCGCCGCCTGCCTGGAAGAAGAACACCACTTCATCGCCCATCTCGCTGCCGCCGGCGTACCGGTGGTGCAGGTGCTGGCGGCAACCGATGGCCACACCGCAGTAGAGCACGGCGAATGGACCTTCGAACTGCATGCCGTGGGCGTGGGCGAGGACCTGTACCGCGATGCCGTGTCGTGGTCGTTGCTGACCGATGTCGCGCAGGCCCGCGAAGCCGGCCGCATGCTGGCCCGGCTGCACCGTGCCGCCGCCAGCTATCACGCGCCACAGCGCAGTACCCATCTGCTGGTGGCGCGCGACGATCTGATCCGCGCCGACGATCCCATCGCCGCGATCAAAGCCGAACTGCCCACACGACCGGGGCTGGCCCGCTACCTCGCGCGCATTCCATGGGAAACCCAGCTTCGCCGCGACGTGCTGCCGTGGCATGCCGGCCTGGCCGAACGCCTGCGCGACGAGCCACGGCTGTGGGCGCACAACGACTGGCATGTCTCCAACCTGCTGTGGCGCGACGGGCAGGTCAGCACCGTGCTGGATTTCGGCCTGGCTTCGCCCACCAGCGCACTGTTCGACCTCGCCACCGCGATCGAGCGCAACGCAGTGGCGTGGCTGGAACTGGAGCGCGGCATGGAGGCGGTGCGCATCGACATCGCACTGGCGTTGCTCGACGGCTACCGCGAGGTGCTGCCGCTGTCGGCGGCACGCGTGCACCTGCTGGCCGACCTGCTGCCGATGGTCCATTTCGACTTCGCACTGTCCGAAGTGGAGTACTTCGAAGGCGTCACCGGCTCGACCGCGAACGCGGATGTGGCCTGGCAGCCCTTCATGCTGGGGCACCCGGCGTGGTTCCACGGCGCGCCGGGGCAGGCACTGCTGCAGGCGCTGCACGCGGCAGCCTGAAGGGCACCGGCTCGCAAATCCGTACCATTTGTAGTGAAATGGTCACCTGAAGCGGGGGTGCCTGGATCTGCCAGGCTGAGAGAGTCCCTTGGAACCTGATCCGGTTTGCACCGGCGTAGGGAGCTTTGAGCCGCAGCCACACCCCCGTCATGGCGGTGCACCTGCGCGCCGTCGCTTCGTCTCCCTTGTTGTCCGAAGACGAACCGAATGAACCGCTGCCTGCGCCCCACCCTGCTCTCCCTCGCCCTCTGCGCCGCCTTGCCGCTGCATGCCAGCGAGGCCGACGCTGCCACCGATGCGGCTGCCACCGGCGCCGAGCGCTCGCCCACCGAACTGGCGGCAGTGCGCGTGCAGGCCGGCAAACCCAAGGCCGATACCTCGCGCGTGAACGCCTTCGGTGGTGGTTCCTGGAAGGACACGCCGGCATCGGTGAACGTGCTCGAGCGCGACTATCTCGACCGCCGGCAGGTGCGTTCGCTGTCCGAGCTGGCCAGCAACGATGCCTCGCTGGGCGATGCGTATGCGCCGGTGGGCTACTACCAGAACATCGCCATCCGCGGTTTCGCGCTGGACGCCGCCACCGGCTACCGCTTCAACGGCCTGTCCATCGCCGGCGAACAGCGCCTTGCGCTGGAGAACGTGCAGTCGGTGGAGATCCTCAAGGGTGAAGCCGGCCTGGCCGCAGGCGTGATGGCGCCCGGCGGCATCATCAACTACATCGGCAAGCGCCCGGCCGAAGTGCGCACCGCCACGCTCGGTACCGACTCGGAAGGCTCGCGCTACGTCGCCGTCGATGTCGGCCACTGGATCACCCCGCGTTTCGGCCTGCGCCTGAATGCCGCATGGGATTCCAGCAATTCCTACGTCGAGCACGCCGATGGCCGTCGCAACTTCTACTCGCTGGCCGCCGACTGGCTGATTGGCGAACGCGGCAAGCTGGAAGTGGATGCCAACTACCAGACCAGCTCGCAGCGTTCGGTGTCCGGCTACCAACTGCTGGGCGCGCGTGAGCTGCCGCACGGCGTGGATCGCGAATTCCTGCTCGGCTACCAGCCGTGGCAGCGGCCGGTGGATATCGCCAGCACCAACATCACCGCCCTGCACACCTACGACTTCAACGATGCCTGGCAGTCGCGCGTCTCGGTCGGCCACAGCCGCTCGGTGATCGATGACAACGTCGCCTTCGCCTACGGCTGCTACTACGCCACGCAATGCGCCGATGGCAGCGTACCGGGCAACTACTTCGCGCCCAATGGCGATTACGACGTGTACGACTACCGCAGCCCGGACGACACCCGCCGCAACCAGCAGGCCCGTGCCGAGCTGCGTGGCCGCTTCGAGACCGGCAGCGTCGGCCACCAGCTGACCATCGGTGCCGATTACTTCCGCCGCACCGTGGACAAGCGCCCGAGCGTCAACGAGTACGTCGGCACCAGCAACATTCACGACGCGCAGGTGCCGGTGTTCGAGCCGTCGCCGAAGATGCCAGGGCCGTCCGCACGACGCCTGGACAGCCGCCAGACCGCGTTCTTCGCGCTGGACCGGATGAGCTTCGGTGATGACTGGCAGTGGCTGGCCGGCGGCCGCTTCGTGCGCCTGGACGAGCGTGCCTACGACAAGCGTGGTACCCCGCAGCGGCACAGCCGCCTGTCGCGTTTCCTGCCGCAGACCGCCGTGGTGTGGAAGGCCACCGATCAGCTCAATGCCTATGCCAGCTATGTGCGCGGCATCTCGCTGGGCCAGGAAGCGCCATTCTGGACCAGCAATGCCGACACCTTCCTGCCATCGGTGCAGTCGCGCCAGCTGGAAGTGGGCGTGAAGTACGTGCCGGTCGAGGCGCTGACGCTGGGCGCAGCCGTGTTCCGCATCTCGCAGCCGTACCAGTACGCCAAGCCGGACAGCAGCGACGTCGGCTACACCTTCGTCGAGGAAGGCACGCAGACCCACACCGGCCTGGAGCTGACTGCCAACGGGCAGCTGACAGACGCGCTGCAGATCGTGGCCAGCGCCAGCGTGCTGCAGGCGCGCGCGCGCGACACCGGCACCCCGGCCTATGAAGGCCATCAGTTGGTGAATGTGCCAAAGGTGCGCGCCAGCGTGCACGTGGCCTATGCGCTCCCGTTCGTGCAGGGCCTGGATGTGACCGGCGGCTGGCGCTATGCCGGTGCCAACGTGGCACGCGCCGACGGTGGTGTACGCGCACCGGACTACTCGGTGTTCGATGCCGGTCTGCGCTTCCAGCATCGCCTGCACGAGCGTGCGGTGACCTGGAACCTGTCGGTGGACAACGTGTTCAACCGCTTCTACTGGCGCGATACCGGCAGCAGTGGCGGTGACTACTACCTGTTCCCCGGCGCACCGCGACAGGCCCGCCTGTCGGTGACGTTCGCACTGTGAGCGGCGTCATGCTCGAGTGGACCGCCGCGCTGTGCAGCATCCTTGGCGTATGGCTGATGGCCAAGCGCCGGCTGGTGGCGTGGCCGGTCGGCCTGCTGTCGGTGACGCTGTACGGGCTGGTCTTCGCCGAGGCCAAGCTGTATTCGGACACGCTGCTACAGGTCGCCTTCGGTGGTTTCCTGATCTATGGCTGGCTCAACTGGCGGCAGCACGCCTCCGACGAGGGCAGCGTCCGCATCGTGCCACTGGCACGCGGCAAGCTGCTGCGCGACCTGGCCATCGGCCTGTGTGGTGGCGTGGCGCTGGGTGCGGCCATGCACACCTTCACCGATGCCGCGCTGCCGTGGCTGGACGCGATGCTGACCGCGCTGAGCCTGGTGGGCCAGTGGTGGCAGGCGCGCCGCCACGTGGCCTGCTGGTGGGTGTGGATCGCGGTGGACGTGGTGTACGTGGGCGCGTACCTGTTCAAGTCGCTGCACGTGACCGCCGCGCTGTACGTGTTCTTCCTCGGCCTGGCCGTGTTCGGCCTGCGCGCATGGAGCGCAGCCGCGCGTGAACCGCAGGTGGCAACGCAGTAGCGCCACGCCATGCGTGGCCGGGGCTTACCGGTAGTCACCAACCTTGGTTGGCGCGCGTGCCGACCAAGGTCGGCATCTACCCAACACATCCACGCAGGGCCTGAATCTACTGCACCCGCAAGATCAGTAGAGCCACGCCATGCGTGGCTTGGGGCTACCGGTAGTCGCCAACCTTGGTTGGCGCACGCCTGCCGACCAAGGTCGGCATCTACCCAACACATCCACGCAGGGCCTGAATCTACTGCACCCGCAAGATCAGTAGAGCCACGCCATGCGTGGCTGGGAGCCTACCGGTAGTCGCCAACCTTGGTTGGCGCACGCCTGCCGACCAAGGTCGGCATCTACCCAACACATCCACGCAGGGCCTGAATCTACTGCACCCGCAAGATCAGTAGAGCCACGCCATGCGTGGCTTGGGGCTACCGGTAGTCGCCAACCTTGGTTGGCGCACGCCTGCCGACCAAGGTCGGCATCTACCCAACACATCCACGCAGGGCGTGGATCTACTGCACCCGCAAGATCAGTAGAGCCACGCCATGCGTGGCTAGGGGCCTACCGGTAGTCGCCAACCTTGGTTGGCGTGCGCGTGCCGACCAAGGTCGGCATCTACCAGGCGCATCCACGCATGGCGTGAATCTACTGGGTAAGCAGCAGGCCCAGCCGCAGCGGCTGACGCATGTCGGCCGGTGGCGCGGCCTGCAACGGCGCGGCCTGCAGGGTCGCGCGCAGGTCGGCGTCGACCTGGGCGTCGCCCAGGCTGTCGAATTCGAGTTTCGAAATGCGGCCATCCGCCGCGATCCACACGCTCACCGACAACGGCGTCGGCGTATCCGGGTGTGCCTGCATCCATTCCAGCACGCGCTGCGCCTGCGGGTCCTGCTCCTGCTGCAGGCGCTGCTGCAGCTGGCCACCCACGGCGGCGGCATAGGCCATCCAGTGTGCGGGAGCCTCCTGCGCGGAAACGCTGGCACTACCAAGTGCGAGCGCACCGAACAACGCGGCCAGCGGCCGCCACCAGCGGCGTGCGCCGGTTGTGTTCCTTGCCATCGCCATCGCCCGCCCCTGCGCTCTCATCCAACGTCTGATGGTCGGCGCGGTAGATGACAGGCAGATGGCGGGCGGCGCTGGCCGGCGCGATCAATCGCCCAGGTCGGCCAGCACCTTGCGCGAGGGCGCGAAGAAGGTCACGCCGGTGGTGGCGGTGGAGAAGTCGAGGATGCGGTCATGCAGCGGCGCAGGATTGCCGATGAACATGCGCTCGAGCATCTTCTCGATCACCCACAGGCGGCGGGTATAGCCGATGAAGTAGGTGCCGTATTCGCCACGGCCCGGGTTGGCGAACGGCATGTTGTCACGCAGGATCTCGTGCTCGCCGTCGGCGTCCTCGATGGTGCACAGGGTCTTGTGCGATTTCTGTGCATCGGCCGGTGCATCGTCCAGCTCGATGTTGTCGTGCTTGGTGCGGCCGATGATCGCTTCCTGCGCCTCGGTCTTCTGCGCGCGCCAGGCATCAAGATTGTGCAGGTACTTCTGCACCACGACGTAGCTGCCACCGGCATGCTCCGGATCTTCATCGCCCACGATGGTGGCTTCCGGCAACGACAGCCCTTCCGGATTGGCGGTGCCGTCGACGAAGTCGAGCAGGTCACGGCCATCGAAATAACGGAAGCCGGCCACATCATCGACCGTTTCCACCGCATCGCCGAACGCCATCAGCAGGTTGCGCTCGAATGCCACGATCAGGTCCATGGTGCGCGCACGGATGTGGTACAGCAGGTCACCCGGCGTGGACACCGCGGTGTGAGTCGCGCCCTTGATCTCGCGGAACGGCTTCAGTTCACGCGGCGGCGTGGTGCCCACCAACGGCTGCCACACGCGGTGACCAATGGCCACATTGCAGGTGAAGGTGCGCTCGATTTCACGGATGGCAGTGTTCTTGATCAGGTCATCGGTGCTGGCCAGCACCTCGCGTGCCTTGGCGATCGACGCCTCGTCATCCTTCACTTTCAGCACCAGGAACGCCGCCGAATGGGTGAGCGGCGCGGTGATCTGCTGCGGCTCGTTGTCGAGCGTGTGGTTGAGGGCGGTGATCGGTGCGGGCTGGGAGTTCACGGCGGTTCCTGCTGGCTTGAGGCGGGCGCATCGCGTGTGGCGATGTGCGGGCGATCATAGCGGAACCGCCTGACCGGGGACGGAGCGGTTCTCGTTCCGTCCACCGGCGAAGGTACGAAGACCTCAATCCATATCACTCCAGACCGCCAGCTCGTAGCCATCCAGATCGCGGAAGTGGAAGCGGCGGCCACCGGGGAAGGCGAATACCGCCTGCACCACCTCGCCACCGGCGGCAATCACGCGCTGCTGGGCGTCGGCAAGGTCCGCGCAGTAGAGAATCACCAGTGGGCCGCCCTGCGCACGTACCGGTGTGTCGGACACGAAGCCGCCTTTCAGGCGGCCGTCGTCGAACTCGGTGTAGGCCGGGCCGTAGTCCGTGAATTTCCAGCCGAATACCTCGCCGTAGAAGCGCTTGCTGCGGGCGATGTCGGCGACGTTGAATTCGATGTTGTCGATGCGGCGCTCGGCATCGCGGGGTGCGGCGTGGCTCATGGCGTGACTCCTGGGTGGGAGCCCCAGCTTCGGTCAGCGCGGCACGGCGGTCTTGAACAAAACGGCCATCATCGGCCCCATTCCAGGCGCAGCTGCCGTGCGGTCATGCTGGCAAGCTCGCGCGCCTCACGGCTGAGGTGGGCCTGGTCGGCATAGCCGGCATCAGCGGCCAGCATCGCCAACGAGTGCTGCGGCAGCGCGCGGCTATGGCGAAGAAAGCGCTGCAGGCGCAGGATGCGCTCCAGCGTCTTGGCGCCGTAGCCGAACTGCGACTGGCTGAAACGGCGCAGGCTGCGCGGGCTCAGGTTCAAGCCTGCCGCCAGCTCGTCCAGCGTAGCTTGGCCACGGCCAAGCGCGTGGAACAACACATGAGCCCGTTGCGCCTGCACGTCGAGGGCCGCCGCGCCCATGTGCTGTTGCAGGCACTGCGCCATCCGCTGCAATCGTTGAGCCGGCGCGGTATCGCCAATGGAAGCAGCGGCTGCTGTGGCCCATCCGCCCTTCAGATCGGCCAACGGCACCGCCTGTCCAATGATGCCGGCCAGTGGCAGTCCCAGCGCGGCCAATGCCTGGCCAGGTCGGAAGCGTGCCCCCAGTACCTGTGCACCGGGTGCCAGTGCCGGATGTGCAGCCACCCGATCCGGGCCGACCACGAACAGCGCGCCGTCGCGCCAGAGGATATCCACGCAGCCATCGGGCAATACGGTGATGTGCCCATCGGCATCGGCAGGGAGCTGGCTCTGCCACAGCTGGCCGAAGTGGCCACGCAGCGGCGCAGGCACCAGATGCTCCTGGTAGGCCATGCCAGTACCTGCGAGGGAGGAAGGGTCGCCCATGCCGCATTGTGGCGCCACAGGGCCCATAAAAGTGAAGCCCGGCGCGAGGCCGGGCTTCGGTTGGCGTGTGGGAGAGAGAGAGAGTCACACGCCAGCACAACACGCACTAACGACAGGCGTTTGTTACCAGGTGAAGCGCGGGCCCACGAACCACTCGCGGTCGCCGGCCTTGGCCAGCTTCACTTCGCCACTCAGGCCCCAGTTCTGGTTGAACTTGGCGGTGGCGCCGACGCGGCCGTAGAACTCGCCGTCCGGGTTGTAGCCGTGCTTCTTGCTGAAATCTTCGTAGCCGGCCATCACGTAGCCTTCCACGTACGGGTTGAACGCGGTGCGCACGCCCACTTCGGTGGAGTAGCCGTTGAAGTCCAGGCCGCGCTTCTCGTCGTACTTCTGGTACGCAACACGGGCCACCAGGTCGGTGTTCGGTGCGATGCCGTAGTTGTAGCCGACACCCAGGCGCCACTGGTCGACGTCATTCTTGAACTTGTCGGTTTCCTGGGCGCTGTAGTCGCCAAAGACGTGGAAGTTCGGGTGCACCGCAACGGAACCCTTCACCTTCCAGCCATCGGCGTCGCCGCCCTTGGCATCGGTGTTCACGTAGCCGCCTTCAACGTAGTTGTACGACAGGCCATCGGTTGCCGATGCAGCGAACGGCAGAGCAGCCAGAAGACCCAGGGCAAGCAGCGAATTCTTGTTCATCGGGACACACCTTTAATTATTTTGGTTTCGTCGACCGCCTCCCGGGAGGGGGAGAGAGAGGAGGCGGTCGACAGGTGTGAATTATCCGTTAGGGGGTCTAATCAACCCTGAATATTGAACTGACTGGTGTATAAATAAGGCTGGCGTTCAGGGAACTCCGCATGGCATTGCTGTCGGCTTCTTACGCGCATCACGCTCGATGCTTGATGCGGGCACTGATCCTGATCGCCTCGCCGATCGCGCTGCTGCAGGCACAGGCGGCTGAGCGTGTCGGTCCTGCCGGGCACATCGTCGTACAGACAGACGATGTCACGCGCTTCTTCAAGGTGCTGGACGCCAACCATGGGCGCCCAAGCGCCGATGATCTGCAGCACGGCTATCTGGATGCGGGTACGGATGCCCTGCGCAGCTTCACCGACAGCCGTATCGGCTCGATGGAGCGGCTGGCCAGGGCCATCCAGGACAAGCCGGCATTGTTTGCGAAAGCGAGAACCTGCGCGACCGCATTGCCATCGATCCGCACGCGCGTCGCCGCTGCCGTCGATCAGCTCGGCGCCTTGTTGCCGTCTGCGCGCTTTCCTCCGGTCACCGTACTGGTGGGCCGCGGCAACAGTGGTGGCGTTACCACCGAAGCAGGCGTGGTCATTGGACTGGAAGCGCTGTGCAATGCGGACTGGATGCAGGCCGATGCAAGCGACCGCTTCGTGCACCTGATCGCCCATGAGTACGTGCACGTGCAACAGCCCGGCGCGCGCGTTGATGTCGAGCAGCCCACCCTGCTCTATCAGACGCTGCTGGAAGGCGGCGCCGAATACGTGGCCGAACGGATCTCCGGGCAACCGGCCAACGCGCATCTGCAGCGTTGGGCGCAGGGTCGCGAGTGTGCGCTGGAGCGCGCGTTCCTGCAGGACAGCATGGGTACCGATCTTTCGAGGTGGCTGTACAACGGCCCCGGCGACGATACGCGCCGCGGAGATCTCGGCTACTGGATCGGCTACCGCATTGCCCACGCCTATGTTGCGCGCGCGCCCGACACGCCCAACGCCATCGCCGAACTGCTGGATGTCCAGCCTGGAAACGCTGCAGCGCTGCTGGAAGCAAGTGGATGGCAGCCTGCGTGCGGAGCAGGCGAAAGCACACAGACGCACATGCCGTGATGCCGGCTTCATGCAGGTGAATGGGTGATATTGAACAGGCACAAGGCGATACGCCGGTGCAGATCAGCTCGCTTGATCCCGCTTGTTAAGGTTCGTTGATTTACAGGCCTTCACAGCCCATCCACGTACTCAAATTCCAGCTGAAAGCGCTTGGTAGCGCCGGGAACAAACGCCGCTATATTCCAGCTTCCCCAGACGAAGGAGGGAGTGGAATGAAACTGACCTCGCAACACATGAAGATGGCCCGTGCACTCAGCGTGGCGCTCATCGCCACCGTGAGCCTTGGCGCTTGCGCCTCTTACAAGAACGAGTTTGCAACGATCAACTCGCGTCTCGACCAGCTCGATGTAAAGGTGCAGGGCGCCGCCCAGAGTGCCGAGTCCGCCAACCAGTCGGCGCAGCAGGCCAACCAGCGTCTGGACCAGATCGAAGGTCGCGTGCAGCAGCTTGAAAGGGCACCAGCGGGCCGCAAGCCGCGCGGCTGATCGCTCCCTCACCGTTTGAACTGATCCACCTCTGTATCGGGAACCAGTGGCCTTCGCCGGCCACTGGCATCCTTCCACCAAGATTGCACTGCAAGGAGCCGTCCCATTCGTACCTCCTCCTCCCCTGCGCGCCGCGCCCTCCATGCCGCACTGGCCATGGCACTGGCCGTTGCGTGCAGCGGCGTAGCCAACGCCAGGGACAAGGACGCACCTGCACCCCTGGTCGCCGCAGTCGATGAACTGCCCGCTGACCAGAGCGTGTCCGAGACGGTGATCGAACTGGCCGGCTGGGTAGTCGCCAGCAAGGACAACCAGGGTTATCCGTTCGCAATCATGGACAAGGCGGCTGCGCAGGTACTGGTCTTCGGCGGAGACGGCAAGCTGCGCGGTGCCGCACCGGCGCTGTTCGGTTCGGCCATCGGCGATCACTCCGCACCCGGCGTTGCCAAGCTCGCGCTGAGTGCGATTCCAGGCCATGACCGCACCACGCCTGCTGGCCGCTTCATTGGCGGCTACGGCCCCTCCGACGATGCCGGGCGCGTGCTGTGGGTGGACTACGATTCCGCCGTTTCGATGCACCCGCTGCCGCCAGGCACTCCGAAAGAGAAGCGCGCCGAACGGCTGGCATCACCTTCGCCGGACGACAACCGCGTTACGCACGGCTGCATCAACGTCACGCCTGCGTTCTACGAGCAGATCGTGCAATCCACGTTCGAGAAGGGCGGCGTGTTCTACATCCTTCCGGACAAGGATTCGATCGCGAAGACGTTCCCGGAGTTCGCGCAGAGCCGGGGCGAAGCAAAGGACGAAGACGAGAAAGGCGCGCGGCGCGCGAGCAAGTAACAGACGCTTTGCCTGCGGCCTGTTGACGATGCGAGCCTGCGCTGCAGGCAGAGGTTCCCGGGTGCGCTTCTGGCAGGCCCCACCTGGACCCCACTCATCGCGGACGTCCCACCCTCGTGGCGCTGCCCATATGGACCGGATGAGGCATCGCTCTCTCACGGCGTCAAAGAATCCTTGAGTTCATGAGGATTTTTTGCAGGCTGGACGCCTTTGCAGATAAATCCTTATTTCAATGAGGATTTTCTTGCATCCAGCTCTTTTGCGAAAAAATCCTCAAGATCGAAAGGATTCCAAGGAATCCTGGGTTTTGCGCGAAGAATCCTCACTGCAGTGAGGATTCTATGGTATAGACGATGGGTCGAATCCAGAGCGTCAGGCTCTGCTGGGGGAGTTCCCATTGAAGATCAGGCTTGAGAAGGCTGAGGCCTTGGGACCACTGGTGAGAGCCGCCCGCAAGCATCAGGGACTGCGCCAGGATGCAACCGCCGAAGGCATCGGGGTCAGCGAGAATTTCCTGGCCAAGGTCGAACGCGGCGGTACCACGGTGCAATGGGGCAAGTTGTTCACCGTGCTTGACGAGCTGGGGCTGCATGTCGAAATCGACGTGCCGGACGAAGCGATGGCCCTGCTGGCCAAACGTGCCAACGGGAAGGTGCCATGAGCGCCCCCCGTATTGATCTCAAGGACGTCATTACAACGACCGTCCTGTCTGGACTGCACTATCCGCTTCCACCACGCGAACTGCAGGTCAGCATCGACGAAGCGCCGGTGGGCCGCCTGACCGAAGCAGCAAACCTGTGGCGCTTCACCTATGCGCCGGAGTGGCTCGGCAGCGCACATCGGTTTCCACTGGCGCCTGCGTTGCCACTGCAAGACACCGCCATCCTCGATGGCTCCAGCCAACGCCCCGTGCAGTGGTACTTCGACAATCTGCTGCCGGAAGAGCAGCAACGCACGCTGATGGCAACCGATGCCAGGGTGGATGGCGCGGACGCGTTCGCATTGCTGGCCGCCTATGGCGCGGAATCGGCAGGCTCGTTGACGCTGCTGCCTCCAGGCCAGCGCCTGCCACCCGGCGGCAGAAAACCACTGCCCGATGCGGAACTCTCCACGCGTATCCAAGGCCTGCCACGCACGTCGCTTGCGGCGGGTGCCGCCAAGCGCATGTCACTGGCAGGTGCCCAGCACAAGCTGGCAATCATCGAGACAGGGGGAGAACTCTACCAACCTCTGGGCGCCGAGCCCTCGACCCACATCCTCAAGCCTGACAGCACCAGCAGCAGTTATCCCCACAGCGTGGCCAACGAGTGGTTCGTGATGCGCCTTGCACAGCGCATGGGGCTGCAGGTGCCGAAGATCGAGCGCCGCTACGTACCGGAGCCGGTCTTCATCATCGAGCGCTTTGATCGCGAAATCACCGCCGATGCCATCCATCGCCGTCATGCCATCGACGCCTGCCAGCTGCTCAACCTCGACCGGCAGTTCAAGTACACGCTCGGCAGCATCGACACCCTGAAGGTCATCGTCGAGCAATGCAGAAGCAAGCTCAAGACGCGCGTCCGCCTGTTCGACTGGTTGATCTTCAATGTACTCACCGGCAACAACGATGCGCACCTGAAGAACCTGAGCTTCCTGGTCGACAGCAGGGGCATCGAACTGGCCCCCCACTACGACCTGCTGTCCACCGCATGTTACGAGACCCGCGCGTATGCCGACGAGGGCGCACGTTGGCCAGAACGCTCGGAACTGTCGTGGCCCATTCTCGGTGTCGCGCGCTTCCACGACCTTCGTTTCGAGCATCTGGTTTCTGCCGGTGAAGCGCTGGGCCTGGGAAGGCCGGCTGCCACCCGGCAGCTGCGCCATCAGATCGACCGCATCACGAGCGAAGCCCAGGCGCTTTACGCGCTGGTGCTGCAGGAAAACCAGCAATGGTCGACCCGTTTCGACATCGGCCCAACCTTGGAAGGCGAAGTGCATTTCCTGAGAACACTGGTCCACGTGATCATCGCCGACATGGTGAGGCAGCTTTCACCCGCATGATGCGGCCGCCGGAACATCATCCGGCGTCACCACCGATTACTCGCAGGACTCGCCTTCTTCCTTCAGCATCGCTTTGTCCACCGGCTGCTCGCGCTCGATCAGCGCGCGCTGCTCGTCGCTGGGTTCACCCAGCCACCAGATTCTGCAGCGCGCGGTAAGGCGGCCGACCATCTTCGACTGATCGGGCGAGTACAGCATCGCCAATGCGGTGCCGGGGCAGTCGTGGGCCTGGCAGGCGGTGTAGAACCACCATGGCTCGCCCTGCAGCACCACCAGCTCGCCGGGCCCGCTGGGCCCGCTCAACAGGCGTTCGCGCAGCGACGGAATCTCCTTGTCAGCAGATTCGGCCGCGGCTGTGTTCTTCATCAGGGCGTTGAACGCGGCCAGCACCTTCGGATCCTTGCGGCCACAGTCGTCCACGGTGTTGCCGCCCACCAGGGTGAAGAAATGCGTCGCCAGCGGGTTGTCCGCACAGGTGAGTTCTCCGCCGGCGCTCGGGTCTTCCGGTTCGCCTTCGTTGTCCCACACCGAGGGGTCTACGCCGTCTTCGATGGACGGCGCCTGCTCGACCACCGTTGCCGTGGCCGCAGGTGCTTCGGTGGTTGGTGCCGGTGCGGTCGGTGCTGCATCCGGCGCTGGTGCCTGTCCGCAGGCGGCCAGCAGTGCGACCGTCAGTGCCATCCCTGTGATTCGAATCTTCATTCCTTGTCCTTGTCTGATCTGCGGTGCATGCCGCCGCGCGGGCGCCTGCGTGATTCTAACCAGCAGCGCGCTAGGATGCGTTCGCACGTTCCCGTCATCGCCTGGAGCCGGACGCATGCACCGCACACGACTCGCCGTGATTTTCTGCAGTGCCCTGCTGCTGGCATCGCCGGCCATCGCCCACGATGCTGAAGGTGCGAAGCCCGCACAGCCTCTTCCTGATGCGGCCCTGCCCGCGACGCTGGACCGCGTACTGCGCGACTACGAGCAGGCCTGGCGCACGGGCGATGCCAGGGCACTGGCTGCGCTGTTCGCCGAGGATGGTTTTGTGCTGCAGAGCAACCAGCTACCGGTGCGTGGGCGCAGCGCGATCGAAGCCGCGTATGCCGGCCAGGGCGGCAGCCCGTTGCGGCTGCGCGCGCTGGCGTACTCGGTGGAGGGCAGCACGGGCTACATCATCGGTGCCTACACCTACGGCAACAACGTGGGGGACACCGGCAAGTTCACGCTGACGCTGAAGCGCGTGGGCGACGGGCCGTGGTTGATCTTCTCGGACATGGACAACACCAGCGCGCCGCCACGGGCGCGGTGATGGATTCCGCCGGGCATGGCCCGGCGCTACCGGGCGCCAATCAAGGTTGGCTGCTACCAGAAGCGGATTCCGGAGTAGATCCACGCCATGCGTGGATGGGCCACACACATAAAAAACCCCGGCACGTAGCCGGGGTTTTTCGATTCACTTGAACAGCGTGTCCGGATACTCCGGTTTCTGTTCCCGTGCCAGCAGCGCGCGCAGGCCTTCCTCAGGCGTCTGCTCGCCGTGCAGCACGGCACGCACGCGGTCCGAGATCGGCAGGTCGATGCCATGACGGCGTGCCTGTCGCATCACCTCGTCGGCGGTCTGCACCGACTCGACCACCTGGCCGATTTCGCGCACGGCATCCTGCAGCGTCTGGCCGCGGCCCAGGGCCAGGCCCAGGCGGCGGTTGCGCGACAGGTCGCCGGTGCAGGTCAGCACCAGATCGCCCAGGCCCGCCAGGCCCATCAGCGTTTCCGGCTTGGCGCCGATCGCCGCGGCCAGGCGCAGCATCTCGTTGAGGCCACGGGTGATCAGGCCGGCACGGGCGTTGAGGCCCAGCTGCATGCCGTCGGCCACACCGGTAGCCACGGCCAGCACGTTCTTCATCGCGCCGCCCAGCTCGGCACCGACCATGTCGTCGCCGGTGTAGGCGCGGAACGCCGGGCCATGCATCGCCTCGGCCACCGCCTGCGCGAACTCGGGCACGTCGCCGTGCACGGTGATCGCGGTCGGCAGGCCCTGGGTCACTTCCTTGGCGAACGACGGACCGGTGACGACGGCCAGCGGCACGTCCTCACCCAGCACTTCGCGCGCCACTTCATGCAGGAAGCGGCCCGAACCAGGTTCGAAGCCCTTGGTGGCCCAGGCCACGCCGGCACCGGCCGGACGCAGCGGCGCCAGCGCACGCACGGTTTCACCGAAGGCATGCGACGGGGTGACCACCAGGATCCAGGCGGCGCCCTCCACTGCCGACGCCAGGTCGGTGGTGGCACGCAGGCTGTCCGGCAGCGGGATGCCCGGCAGGTAGCGCGGGTTCTCGTGGCGCTGGTCGATGGCCTCGACCACGGCAGCGTCGCGCCCCCACAGCACGGTCGGGTGACCGTGCCGTGCGAGCAGGCTGGCCAGCGCGGTTCCCCAGGAACCGGCGCCAAGCACGGCGATCTTGTCAGCGGTAGTGCTCATCCGTGACGTCGCGGCAGGAATCAGGCGTTGCCAGCCGGCTCGGAGTCAGCCAGCGACGGTGCGTCGCCCTGCTCCTGGCGCTGGCGCAGGGTTTCTGCGTACAGGCCTTCGAAGTTGATCGGCTGCAGGAAGAACGGCGGGAAGCCGCCGGCCTGGATCAGGTCGCTGATCAGCTGACGCACGTACGGGAACAGGATGTTCGGGCACTGGGTGCCGAGCAGCACGTCGATCGACTGCGGGTCCAGGCCGACCAGGCCGAACACGCCGGCCTGCTTCACTTCGGCCACGTAGGCGGTGCGCTCACCGGCCTGGCAGGTCAGGGTCACGGCCAGCACGACTTCGAAGGCGTTCTCGCCCAGGCGCTGCACCTGCTGGTTCAGGTTGAGCTGCAGTTCCGGCTGCACCTGGTCATTGAAGATGGTCGGAGCGTTCGGCGACTCGAAGGAGACGTCCTTGACGTAGATCTTCTCGACGGTGAAAGCAGGGCCGGTAGCGGCATCGACCGGCGCAGCGGCGCCGTTGGTGATCTCTTCGGACATTTCCAGTAACTCCAGGTGAATGCAATGAAAACGATGGTCGAACTACTGCGATGGGGGCGGGATCAGGCCCATACAAGGCCGGATCCGCCACCTGCGGCAATCAGTTGCGGCCCTTGACCAGCGGCAGCTCGGCCTGCTGCCAGGCGGGAATGCCGCCGTCGAGCACGTAGACCTTTTCGAAGCCGGCCTTCTTCAGCGCCTTGGCGGCGGTTTCCGAGGCGTTGCCGCTGCGGCACACCAGCACCACCGGCGACTGCTTGGCGTTGGCCACCAGCTTGTTGTCCGGGCCGAAGGCACTGGCCTGGGCATTGCGGCTGCCGGCAATGTGGCCCTTCTCGAAGTCACCGCTGGCCGACAGGTCGACCACCACCGTGCCACCCGCGTTGATCAGCTGGGTCAGTTCGGCGGGCTTGATGCCCTTGAAGCCCCGGAACAGGCGGCGGATCTCGGTGACGATGATGGCCACGGTCAGGCCGACCAGGGCCGCGGACAGCATCGGGTTTCGGCCTGCAAAGGCCAGCAACTCTTCGTAATTCACTCAGGTCACGGGTCGATTAAGCGGGCGCCGATTGTCGCACAAGCCGGACGCGGCCCGTCACTGCCCCTTCCACAGGTCCGGCAGGCCGGCGGTCTGCCACCAGCGCTTGGCCTCGGCATCCCAGCGCCAGCGCTCAACCACCACCACGGTGCGTTCGGCCTGGGTGTTCTGGTTGATCACCCCGATTTCGACCCGGCGCTCGACCAGGCCCCCGTCCAGCGCGGCGCTGCTGCGCTCGCGGTAGGACGACACGCGCAGCTGCGCGTAGCGGTTGAGCTCGAACTCGGTGGGCGGCTTTTCCTTGCGCAGCTTGGGGTCCAGATAGCCGATGGCATCGTCCATGCTGCCCCAGCGGATGGTGGCGCCGTAGGCGATCTGGGTCTCTTCCAGCAGCTTGCGCTGCTTGCGGCTCAGGTCGTCGGCCGAAGCCACGGCGCTGGCCAGCAGCAGGGAACACATCAGGAACTGGATGAGGCGGCGCATCGGTGGTTTCCCCAGAACGTCAGCCTGCCATCCTACCCTTTGGCGAAGGCAACGAAGCGACCGCTGAACTCGGCGGCGGGCTTGCCATCGGCACCGGGCTGGGTGGCGATGATGCTGATGCGGGCCTTGCGGCGCTGGCGGAAGGTGTTCAGGAAGGCATCCCAGCCAGTGGCCTCGGCCGCTTCGGCATGGGCGTGCAGGTCTTCGTAGACCGGTGCCAGGTAGCGCAGGTTGCTGTCGGCCACGTAGACCTCGGCATCGTGGCCGGCCAGGCGCAGGCGCAGGCTGACCAGTGCCCAGCCGGACAGGGTCAGCACCGAGGCCAGGCTGCCACCGAAGGCGTTGCCCTTGTCGTTGACGTTGGCGGCCAGCGGCGCGGTGATGCGCAGCACGCCATCGGCATAGCCGTCGAGCTGGATCTGCATGGCGCGGACCGCCGGCATGCAGTCAAGCACGTCCTGCAGGGCGGCCAGCGAGGAAGTCAGAGCATCAACGGACATCGGAGCAGGGACCACAACAACGAAGGGCCCGCATAATGCAGGCAATGGCCGACCATACGATACCCACTGGCGCCGCCGGTTCCGAACCGGGCTGGACCTTCATTTCGCTGCGACCGCAGGGCCAGAATTCCGCGCTGCGCCGCGCCGTTGCTGGGCTGGGCGGGCATGTGCTGGCCCTGCCACCCTGGCGCCTGCAGCGCCTGAACGGCACGCCAGTGGTGCACCAGCTGCAACGCGCGCTGAACTGCGATCGGGTGGTGTTCACCAGCCCGGCCGCTGTTACCGCAGCCGCCACCCTGTTGCCACTGGCCGAGGCACAACGCAGCCCGTGGCTGACCGTGGGCGAAGGCACTGCGCGCGCGCTGCGGGCGCAGGGTGTCGCCGAGGTGCATGCGCCGCAGCGGATGGACAGCGAGGGCCTGCTGGCGCTGCCGGTACTGGCGGACGTACGCGGCCTGCGTATCGGGCTGGTGACCGCCCCCGGCGGGCGCGGCCTGATTGCCGCGCAACTGCAGGCGGCCGGCGGCAGCATCGAGCGCGCCGATGTCTATCAGCGTCGCCTGCTGCGCCTGTCGCCACGCACGCTGGCTCGATTGGCGCATTCAGCGTATCCGTGGGTGCTGGCGGTCAGCAGTGGTGAGGCGTTGCTGCATTTCTGGCAGCAGCTTCCGCCGGCATTGCAGCAACGCTGTCAGGCACATGCCACCGCCGTCGTGGCCAGCGAACGGCTGGGCGAACAGGCGCACGCATTGGGGCTGCAGCGCGTGGTGCGCGCGGCCGGGCCCACCACCGCGCAGCTGGTGGCGGCTGCACACGCCACGCTCACCGTCCCGGCAGCGAACTGAACAGGGACGTGGGTCACGCTTGCCGCTGTGGTCGGCAACAGTGATGCTGTGCACAACGCGGCCTGCCGGAACCTGACCGGCGACGGTGCCGACAAGGAAGCCCCATGAACGAGACTCCGCCCGTTTCCCCGCCCCGTCGACCCGTGCGCTGGCTGCTGCCGCTGGCCGGGGTGGTCGTGCTTGGCGTGGGCGGCTATGCCGGCTGGTACGTCTGGCAGCAGCAACAAAACGAACAGGAAGCGCAGGCGCAGACCACGGCCGTACAACTGCAGGGCCTGCAGGCGACGCTGGATGCATTGCGCCGCGACCAGCGCGCAACCAGCCAGCGCCTGCAGGATGCGGCGACCACCAACCGCGTGCTGCGCGACGAGATGCTGGGCCTTTCCCAGCGCAGTGCGCTGCTGGAAGAGAACCTGGCCAAGCTGGCCGACAGCGCCAACCAGGGCCGTCAGGCGGTACAGCGCGATGAGGCCGAACTGCTGCTGACCCAGGCGGCGCAGCGCCTGAACTACGCCGACGACGTGGAAGGCGCACGCCGCCTGTATGCACAGGCCGCCACCGCGCTGGCCGATCTGCCCGACAGCGACGGCCTGAACCTGCGCCAGGCCCTGGTACAGGAACGGGATGCACTGGATGCGCTGGGCACCGGCCCGCGCGTGCAATCGCTGCAACGCCTGGATGCCCTGGCCAAGGCCCTGCAGGGCCTGCCCTCGCAGGTGACGGGTGGCACCGCGCCCGGAGCCGGCAAGCCCTGGTGGCAGGCCACGCTGGCTCCGTTCGTGGATATCACCCCGAGCCGCCAGAATGGCCCGCTGACCGCCGCCGAACGCCGCAATGCCGACGATGCGCTGCAGCTGGAACTGACCCTGGCGCGTGCCGCAATCGAACGTGGCGACCGCACCGGTCGCGATACCGCGTTGGCGCGCGTGGAACACTGGGCACAGCGGCGTTGGCCGGATTCACCGGCCCTGCGCGCGCAACGTGCTGAACTGAAGGCCTTGCGCGAGCTTCCGCTGCAGGCCAGCAACAGCGTTCTTGGCAGCACCCTGCAGCAACTGCGCACCCAGACCGACCGGAGGTAATCCCCCATGAAACCCCTGCAATCCCTGGTCGTGCTGTTGCTGGCCGTGGCCATCGGCGTGGTGGCCGCGCAATGGCTCGGCGCCGATGACCTCAACCGCTTCGGCGAAGTGACCCTGCGCTACGGCGGCTACGACTACCACAGCAACCTGCCCAAGGTGGCACTGCTGTCGGTGATCGCCGTGCTGGTGCTGTGGCTGCTGTGGAGCCTGATCGCAGCACCGTTCCGCGCCTGGGGCCGCTACCGCCGCAAGCAGGGCCGGGTGCGCCTGATCGACGGCCTGCAGGCCTATGAGCACGGCCAGTGGCAGCGTGCCGAAAAGCTGCTGGATGGTGCCGCCAAGGATCCGGAAGTGAGCGCGGTGGCGCTGGCCAATGCCGTGCGCAGTGCGCAGGCACGTGCCGACGGCCCCGCCGGTGAAGCCCTGCTGCAGCGCCTGGGCGAGAGCGATGCCACCCTGCAGGCGCTTCTGCGTGCAGAACAGCTGCTGGCGCGCGATCTGCCGGTGGATGCGATCAACGCGTTGGATGTGGCGACGATCCAGCCGCTGCCGCCGCGCGGCCTGTGGCTGCGTACCGAAGCGCTGGCACAGGCCGGCCGCGCCCACGAGGCGTATGGCCAGCTGGGTGCACTGCGCCAGAGCAAGGTGCTGCCGGCCGACGCCAACAGCGAACTGGAAGCACGCCTGGCCGCACAGGCGCTGCTGGAAGCAGCCGACGTCAATGCGCTGGCCGCGCAGTGGGAAGCCACGCCGAAGGCGCTGCGGCCAACCCCGGACGTGGTGGGTGCGTATGCCAGCCGTGCGGTTGCATTGAAATGGGACGAACCGGCGCTGCTGGCGTTGGAACAGGCACTGGACCAGCGCTGGGATGACGAACTGGTGGCGCTGTATGGCCGCCTGCCGGCCGAGCGCCTGGCCACGCGTCAGGCCAACCTCGCGCGCTGGCGCAACGTGCACGACAGCTCGGCTGCGCTGCGCCTGGCACAGGGCCGCGTGGCCCTGGCCCAGCAGCAGTGGGATGCCGCCGATGCGTTCCTGCACGAGGCCATCGCCGCGGGCGCCGGTGCCCCGGCGTGGGAGGCACTGGGTGAGCTGTTCGCACAGCGTGGCGAGCACGCGCTGGCCGCGCAGTGCCTGGCCAATGCGCTGCGACTGCAGCGTGGCGAGGACAGCGTGGAACTGGTGCGCGGCACCGAAGCGCCGCTGCGTGCCACGGTGGAGGAGCAGCCGGGTACGGTGCAGCCGCCGGTGTATGACGCCAACGAAGAGCGCGACGAATTCGGCAATCCACGGTTGCCGTGAAGCGTGCCGACCAACGGTCGGCACCCACCGGAGCAGAAAAACGCCGCCCATTGGGCGGCGTTTTCATCTGTGGAACCCGGTAGTCGCCAACCTTGGTTGGCGCTCTGACATCTTCCGAACGATGACATCGCATGGCCGACCAAGGTCGGCATCTACCAAAGCAGATCCAACGCGCATTCCCGGTAGTCGCCAACCTTGGTTGGCGCGCGGTCGCAGCGATCAGCGCTCGACGATCGCCACTACGCCCATGCCGCCGGCGGTGCAGATCGACACCAGCGCGCGGCCACCGCCGCGTTCGGCCAGCTGCTTGGCTGCGGTGGCGATGACGCGTGCGCCGGTGGCGGCGAACGGGTGGCCGGTGGCCAGCGAGGAACCCAGCAGGTTGATCTTGTCCGGGTCGATGCGGCCCAGCGGTGCATCCAGGCCCAGGCGATTGCGGCAGTAATCCTCGCTCTCCCACGCACGCAGGGTGCACAGCACCTGCGCGGCGAAAGCTTCGTGGATCTCGTAGATGTCGAAGTCCTGCAGGGTCAGGCCGTTGCGCTTGAGCATCTCCGGCACGGCCACGGTCGGCGCCATCAGCAGGCCTTCGCCATGCACGAAGTCCACCGCCGAGACGTGCGCGTCACGCAGATAGGCCTGCGGCTCATGGCCGTGGGCACGCGCCCACTCTTCGCTGGCCAGCAGCACGGCGGCGGCGCCGTCGGTCAGCGGCGTGGAGTTGGCGGCGGTGAGCGTGCCGCGGCCGGAAACCTTGTCGAACGCCGGCTTCAGCGTGGCCAGCTTCTCCAGCGAAGTATCCGGGCGCAGGATGTTGTCACGCTCGACACCACGGAACGGTGCGATCAGGTCGTTGAAGAAACCGCGCTCATAGGCAGCAGCCAGCTTCTTGTGCGACGACACCGCCCACTCGTCCTGCGAGTCACGCGAGATGTTCCATTCCTTGGCCATGTCCTCGCAGTGGTCGCCCATGCTCTTGCCGGTGCGCGGCTCGGCCACGCCCGGGAACTCGGGCTTGAGCTCGGAGAACTTGAAGCCAGCGGTCAGCGCGCGGATCTTGTCGCCGGTGCTCTTGGCACGGTTGGCGGCCAGCAGGCGCGCGCGCAGCTTCTTGCCGTAGACGATCGGCACGTCGGAGGTGGTATCCGAACCGCCACCGATACCCGATTCGATCTGGCCCAGCGCGATCTTGTTGGCAACCGTGATGATGCTGTCCAGCGAAGTGCCGCAGGCGCGCTGCAGGGTGATGCCCGGGGTCAACGGCGACAGGCCGGAGGACAGCGTGGCTTCGCGGCCCAGGTTCCAGTCGCTGGAGTGCTTGATCACCGCACCCATCGCCACTTCACCCAGCTGCTGGCCATGCAGGCCGAAACGTTCAACCAGCGCGCCCAGCGTGCGGACCGACATGCCGAGGTTGCCGACATCCGAATACGCGGTGTTCTGGCGGCAGAACGGAATGCGGACGCCACCGAGGATGGCGACGGGACGAGCGTTGGGCATGGAGATACCTGGCATGGATGAGGGTGTCTGCAACATGGCCTGCACGACGGAGCAGGCATAATGGAGCCAAGTGTAGCTGCCGCCCTGTGATGGGCCAACCGTGGAACCATGAGCAAACCCGACCCCGCGATGAATGCCCTTGGCGTGCTGGCCCTGGAACTGGCCGGCGGCGAAATCCCCCGCCAGGCGGTGCTCAGCGCCGAACAGGCCGGTGAACTGGCCGATCGCGTCGGCCGCGACCTGTCCAAGCTGGTGCCGCAGGTGGCCGAGCTGGACCTGGTGTTCGCCGCCGCCCATTTCGACCCGGCCGAAGTACTGCGCCCGGGCTGGCCGATCCATCGCCGCCTGGAAGAACTGCAGATGCGTGCGCCGGGCCGCAACCAGGGCCCGCGCCTGCTGGCCTTCGGTACCGATGCCAACGGTGATGTGCCGCTGCCGTTCCAGGCCGATGCCAGCCTGGTGGGCGGTGGCCTGCGCGTGGTGCCGTTCCTGCTGACCGGCAGCGACGTGGCGACGACCAATGCAGTGGCCGAGGCGCTGGAAGACACGCTGCTGGCCAACGGCATGGCGCATGCCGATACCGCGTTGATGGCGCAGAACACCTTCGGTGCCCGCATCGAGCATGCGCGCTATTTCACCGTGAATGATCTGGCCGCGATGATGTCGATGCAGTACGACAATCAGGGCCTGGCCGCGCTGTGGCCGCTGATCGAGACCGCGATCATGGCCCCGGGCGAGGACGAATGGCTCAACGCCGCGCCCGAGCCGCTGCTGCGCTACACGCACGGCGAGGCACGCATGGCGCTGTTCGATCCGGCCGGCTGGTGCGCGCACTACAACCACGGCAAGAACGACTGCGACCGCCTGAAGGGCATCTACGAGCAGTTCCTGATGCGCCAGCGGCAGATGGCCGCGGTGCTGGAAGCGCACGGCGTGCCGGTGCTGTTCGTGCACTGCGAGGCCGGTCAGGACGCGCGCGAACTGCTGGCGCGCTGACCCGGGTGGCCTGTTGGTAGTGCCGGCCGCTGGCCGGCAACCTCCGGATCTGCGATTGCCGGCCAGCGGCCGGCACTACCGATAAAGAAAAACGCCGGCTTGCGCCGGCGTTTTCTGATGACTTACTGCGCCTTCTGGATCACCGCACACGCCAAGCGCGCACCGGCGTTGCCGGTCGGCTGGGTCTTGTAGTCATCCGCATCGGCGTGGACGATCAGGCCGCGGCCGATGATGTCGAAGTCATCGCCCTTGCCGATGTTGACGTTGCTCGACACCGGGCCGTCGATGGTGGCCACGCCCTTGTCGTCGGCCTTGATGTTGGGCATGTCGCCACCGTGGTGCGGATCGGCGGACACGCTGCCGTGATCCTGCTTGCCCGGGTTGAAGTGGCCACCGGCGCTCATGCCGTCCGGCGCGCTGCAGTCGCCCTTCTCGTGGATGTGGAAGCCGTGCTCGCTGCCCGGCTTCAGGCCGCTGATCTGGCCGGTCACGTGGACCTTGCCGTCAACCACCTTGAAGGTGACGCTGCCCTTGGCCTCGTTGCCCTGGGTCGGTGCCAGCTCGGCGGTGGCCGAGGCGTCGGCCGCCGGGGCGGCAGCGGGTGCCGGTGCTGCGGCCGGTTCAGTGGTTGCGCCCTCGGCCGGAGCGGCCGGCGCGGTTTCAGCCTGCGGCGCGGCCGGCTGCTGATTGCAGGCCGCCAGGCCCAGTGCAGCAATGGCTGCGAACAGCGAAGTGTGGATCAAACGCATGGAATCTCTCCCTGGATGATGCCTGCAGTGATCAGCGGACAACCCGGATCACGCCACAGGCGATGCGGACGCCGGCATTGCCGGCGGGCTGGCTGCGATAGTCGTCGGCGTTGGCATGCACGACCAGTGCACGTCCGGCGATATCGGTGGCGGCGCCTCCGCCAAGGGTAACGCCCTTGAGGTGGATATCGACGTTGGCGCGGCCCTGGGCGTCGGCACGCAGATTGTCCATGTCGCCCAGGTGGTGCTTGCCGGTGCCGGCGCGGCCATGCGCAGCGCCACCGGGATTGAAGTGATTGCCGGCACTGCTGGCATCCACCGCGCTGCAGTCACCGCGCTCGTGGATGTGGAAACCGGCCTGCTGCATCGGCTGCAGGCCACCGATCAGCCCGGTGATGTGGATGCCACCGGGCTCCACCATCAGCGCGATGCGGCCACTGACGATGCTGGCCGAGGCCGGCGACAGATTGGCCTCGGCCTGCTTGGCGGCGCTGACCACGGTCGGCGGTGGCGGGGTGGGCTCGGCCTTCTTCGGCGCACTGCCACAGGCAGACAGCAGCGCGGCGGCGGACAACGGCAGGATGGCAAAGGACAGACGCATCGAAGACTCCTTGCAGGTGACACTACGGACGGCATCGTCCATGAACGATCAACGGTTCGGCAAGCGGGCGCGAGGATCGCGTGCAGGGACCGTTCAATGGCCCCCGCGACGGCGGCCAGCGCCCAGCTTGCGGGTAAGGGTATTGCGGCCAAGGCCCAGGCGGGCCGCGGCTTCAGCACGGCGGCCATGGGTGATCTGCAGCGCGGCCTCCAGCAGGGCATGGTCGACCCGCTCACGCACCTGCGCGTGCAGGCCTTCGGTGCCTTCGGCCAGCTGCCGGCGTGCCCATTCGGCCAGCAGCGCCTCCCACTGCCCCGGATCGGCGCTGGTGGTGCTGCTGCGACGACCGCGCGTACGGTTGAGCGCGGTATCGACGTCGGCCACGCCAATGGTGTCAGCGGCGGCCAGCGCCGCCATCCGCCAGCACACGTTTTCCAGCTCGCGCACGTTGCCCGGCCAATCGTGTTCGCGCAGCGCCTGCAGTGCGGCAGCGGTCAGGCGCTTCGGCGGCGTATCCAGCTTGCGTGCGGCGGCGCCCAGGAACGTACTTGCCAGTTGTGCGATGTCCTCGCGACGCTCGCGCAGCGGTGGCAGCTGCAGGCGCACCACGTCCAGGCGATGCAGCAGATCGGCACGGAACTTCCCCTGCGCGACCAGGCCTTCCAGATCCTGGTGGGTGGCGGCAATCACCCGCACGTCGACGCGGATCAACTCGCGACCACCGACGCGGAAGAACTCGCCCTGTGCCAGCACGCGCAGCAGGCGGGTCTGCAGCGGCAACGGCATATCGCCTATTTCATCGAGGAACAGCGTGCCGCCGTTGGCCTGCTCGAAACGGCCGATATGGCGGCGCTGGGCACCGGTGAAGGCGCCGGCTTCGTGGCCGAACAACTCGCTTTCCAGCAGCTCGGACGGGATTGCAGCAGTATTGAGCGCGACGAACGGCCCCTGCGCGCGCGGCGATTCGCGATGCAGCGCATTGGCCACCAGCTCCTTGCCGGTGCCGGTTTCGCCGGTGATCAGCACCGCCAGCGGCGCCTGCGCCAGGCGGCCGATGGCACGGAACAGCGCGCGCATCGGCGGGGTATCGCCCACCAGTTGCGGTGGCTGGTCGCCATGCGCTTCCGCCGCAGGTGTGGGCGCCGCCAGTGCCGGTGCAACGGCCGGCAGCACACGCTGCGCCAGCGCCACGGCGTCGTCCAGATCGAACGGCTTGGACAGGAATTCATGCGCGCCACCGCGGAACGCACCGGCCGTGCTGGCCACGTCGGTGTAGGCCGACATCACCACCACCGGCAGCTGCGGCAGCGCGGCCTTGAGCTTGTCCAGCAGCACCAGGCCATCGTCGCCGGGCATGCGCACATCGGTGAACAGCAGCGCCGGCGGCGGGCCCTCGCTCAGGGCCTGCAGGGCGGGGGCGGCGCTGTCGAAATCGACGACCTGGTAGCCCGCCTCGCGCAGCGCGGTGCACAGCACGAAACGCACGGCCCGATCGTCATCGACCACCCAGATGCGCTGCGGGGACGAAAAAGACTCAGACATCGCGCGGGGCCTCCTCGGCCGGGGCGGCGCCGCTGATGATCGGCAGCAGCAGGGTGAACACGGTATGGCCCGGGCGCGAGCGGTAGGTCAGCGTACCGCGGTGTTCGCGCGCGACCTGCTGCGCCAGCGCCAGGCCCAGGCCAGTGCCTTCGGCACGGCCACTGACCAAGGGCAGGAACAGGTGTTCAGCCAGTTCCTCCGGCACGCCACGGCCGTCGTCGGCGATTTCCAGGCGCAACGCCAGCGTGTGCAGCTGCTCGGCGATGCGCACGCCATGCTCCACGCGGGTACGCAGGGTGATGTTGCCGGCGCCGGCCTGGATCGCGTTGCGCACCAGGTTCCAGACCGCCTGGGTGAGGCGGTCGGCGTCACCATGGAATTCGGGGATGCTGGGGTCGTAGTCACGCTGCAGGCGCACCGCCCAGCCGGCTTCGCTCTCGGCCAGGCGCAGCACGCGTTCCAGCGCGGCATGGATGTTCAGTTCGGCATGCGGCGCGGCCGGGGCCGGCGACAGCAGCTGGTCGAGCAGGCCGTTGAGGCGCTCGATCTCCGAGCCGATCAGTTCGATCAGCTCACGTTCGCTGGCGTCGCGCTGCGCCGCACGCCGGGCAAGCAGCTGGGCCGCGCCCTTCAGTCCGGCCAGCGGGTTGCGCAGCTCGTGGGCCAGGCCCTTCAGCGCCGCACTGAGCGCGCTGGGCAGCGCCTGGGTGGGATCGAGTCCTGGGAACTCATCGACCGGATGCGCCTCCAGCAGCCAGCCGCCATCGTCGCGGCGGCTCATCCAGCCCTCGGCGAAGCGCGGCGCCTCGCCGGGCACCGCCAGCGCCAACCGGTTCAGGCGCAGGCTGTCGCGCTCATCGCGGGCCAGGAAATGGGCCAGTGCCTCGCCCTGCACTTCCAGTGCGGCCAGCGGCCGCCCCAGCAGGCGCCGGACGCTGACGCCCAGCCAGCGGGCGAAGGCCGGGTTGCAGCCGGCAATGCAGCCATCGGCCCCGGCCCAGGCCAACGGCGTGCCAAGGGCATCGAGGGACGGCGGGGGTGCGGGGTCGGACATTGCACCAATGTAGTGCAAAACGCGGGTCCAGCATCAGATCGCATCGAATGCGTCGCCAGTCGTCGCGCCCGGGAATTACGCGCCATGCTTGCCGAAGGAATAATAACGCCTTACGATACTATCGTCACACGTTATCAATATGCCGATCCAATCATTTGCCTGCAAACGTACGCAGGCACTGTTTGATGGTCATCGCGTGCAGAGATGGCGCCACATTGAAGCTGCCGCGCTGCGAAAGCTGGCCATGCTCAATGTGGCAGCTGATCTGCGGGATCTGCGTCTGCCGCCAGCGAACAGACTGGAATCGCTGCATGGGGACCGGCGCGGCCAGTACAGCATCCGCATCAATGACCGGTTCCGGCTGTGCTTTGTCTGGTCTCGGGAAGGTCCTGCCAAGGTCGAAATTGTCGATTACCACTGAAGGAGTCGTGCGAGTGCGAACCGCCCCCTACCCCGCTCCCGGCGAGATCCTGTTGCATGAATTCCTGGAGCCTCTGGGCATCACCCAATACCGGCTGGCCAAGGCAATTGGCGTCTCACAACGCCGTATCGGCGAGATTGTCTCCGGTGATCGCGCAGTCACTGCGGACACCGGGCTGCGCCTGTCCCGCTACTTCGGCGTTTCCGACAAGTTCTGGATCGGCCTGCAGGCCGACTTCGATGCCGCGATGACCAAGGAAAAGCTGGCCGACGTGCTTGCCCGGATCGAACCCTACAACGCGGCTGCCTGAGCCTTGGCCCGGGGTCAGAGCCCTTTCCCTGCGGAAAGGGACCCGAGCCCGGGCGGGCAGCGTTACACCGGGTAGCCGGTGGCTTCCCGGGCCTTCTTCCAGGCACTTTCGAATTCGCGCGCGGAGATTTCGTCGTCTTCGTCGAAATCCAGGAACGACACCGGCTGGTCGGCCAGCAGGAAGCGGTCATCGCTGTGGGCGTGCTCGTCGGCCCAGACCATCTTGGTGCCGTAGATCTCCACCTGGCGCACGATCTTCTCGCCACGGGCTTCCATCAGCACGTTGCCCTTGCCCAGGCCCGATTCGGCCCAGTGCTTGTAGTACTTCTTTGCGTTGTTGTTCTTGATGTTCTTCATTGCAGGGGTCCTGGCCGCAGGCGCGGCCGGAGAGTTCGGAATGGCGCCATTATCAGGCATCCGGGGTCAGAACCCTTTCCTGCGGAAAGGGATCCGACCCCTGCCGGTTCAGTTCGGCAGCGCCACGCCCTTCGGCCACAGCATCCAGATGTTGCCCTTCTGCTTCATGTCGCCGGCCAGCTTGCCGGCGGCATCGCCACTGCCCCAGTACAGGTCCGCGCGCACTTCGCCGGCAATGGCGCCGCCGGTGTCCTGCGCGGCCACCGGGCGCACCACCGGGGTGCCGTCCGGGCGCGTGGTGGACAGCCACAGCAGGCTACCCAGCGGCACCACGGTGCGATCCACTGCGACGCTGTAGCCGGCGGTGAGCGGCACGTTCAGTGAACCACGCGGGCCTTCCGGGCTGTCCGGGTTGCGCACGAAGAACACGTAGCTGGGGTTGCTGCGCAGCAGTTCCGGCACGCGCGCGGGATTGGCCCGGGCCCAGGCGCGGATCGCATCCATGGTGACGTCTTCCTTCTTCAGCTGGCCCTGGTCCACCAGCCAGCGGCCGATGGCACGGTACGGGTGGCCGTTCTGTTCCGCATAGGCCAGCCGCACCTGCGTGCCATCGGCCAGGCGCACCCGGCCCGACCCCTGGATCTGCAGCAGCTGCAGGTCCATCGGGTCGGTCAGCCAGGCCAGTACCGGGGCCTTGGCGCCCTTGGCCGCGATGGTGCCGGCGTCGTCATAGGGCTTGAGCACCTTGCCCTCGACGCGCCCGCGCAGGCGCTTGCCCTTCAATTCCGGGTAGACGCTGTCCAGCTGCACCACGATCAGATCATTCGGCGTGCCGTAAACCGGTACGGTGGCAGCAGCCGTGCGGGTGAGGCTGCCGGGGTAGATCGGCTCGTAGTAGCCGGTAATCAGCCCGTGGGCCTGGTGGCCGCCGGCACGCAATGCATAGACATCCAAATCGCGCTGCAGGAACTGGCGGATCGCCGCCGGGTCCTTGTCCGAAACCGTCGCGGCGGTGGCGCAGGGTTTGGCCCAGACCGCATCGTTCTTCAGGCGGGTGCAGCTGCTGCGCCAGGCGACGAAACCGGCCTGCAGGTCGCTGTCGGAGACCGGTGGCAGTGCACTCCATGCGGCCTTGGCATAGGTGGCAGCGGGCGGCGTGACCGGCGTCGGCACTTCGGTTCCGGTGCGGGGAGCGGTGGTGGAGCAGCCGGCGAGCACAGCCGCTGCCAGCAGGATGCAGTGCTTGCGCTTGAAGAAGATGGCGGAATCGATCATGCCGCCATGGTGGAGTGCCGGCCGCTGGGCGGCAACCCAGCGCTGGGCCAAGCGTTCATGCGCCGGCTCACGGCGTCTGCAGCAGCAGGGAATGCAGAATGCGGGCGTCTTCAGCATCCAGTGTCTTCGGCAGGTCGTCGCGGCCACGGAAACGGCGGTGGAAGGCAGCGACGGCGGCGTCCCGGTTGTCGAGCGGATAGCCGAAGCGGGCCAGCGCATTCCACGCGTCGAAGCCTTCCGGCGCAGCCCCGTCGGCGGCGCGTGGCCATACGCCGAATCCAGCCTCGGCCAGCTGCTGCCACGGGAAGAAGCGGCTCGGGTCCTGCTTGCGTGTCGGCGCCAGGTCGGCATGGCCGATCACCTGCCGCGGCGGAATGTTCAGGCGGGTGGTGAGATCGCGCAGCAGCACGATCAGCGATTCGATCTGCGCCGCACTGAACGGGCTGCGGCCATCGTTGTCGAGCTCGATGCCGATCGATGCCGAGTTGAGGTCGGTGATGGTGCCCCAACGCCCGGCGCCGGCGTGCCAAGCACGGCGCTCATCGGCAACCAGCTGATAGCGATGGCCATCGGCACCGATCAGGTAGTGCGCGCTGACTGGTCCACCGCTGTTGGCGGTGCGCAGCGTGCGCAGGCTCTGCTGCACCGATTTCTGTTCGGTGTGGTGGATGACGATGATGACCGGCGTGCGCGCATTCTGGTTGGGTGACGACACCCAGGTGGCGAGCGGGTTGCGGGTTTCCTGCGGCGCGGAGGCACAGGCGGCCAGCAGCAGGCAGGCCGAGAGCATCAGGGCGGTGCGGATCGGGTGCATGGCCCGATTGTGCGCGATCAGGCGCGATGATGCATGCCGCCGTGCCGAGCAAGCTTGGCACCCACCAGAGAGGATGCAGTAGATCCACGCCATGCGTGGATGGGCTAGCCGCTGTGCCGACCAACGGTCGGCACCCACCAGAGCAGACCAGACCCAGTGCCAAGCAAGCTTGGCACCCACCAGAACAGTAGAAGTGCCGACCAACGGTCGGCACCCACAACATCAATGCAGCAGCTCGGCCGCTACTTCAGGCCTCGTACGCGGACTCGCCGTGCGAGGTCACATCCAGGCCGGTGCGCTCGGCTTCCTCGGTCACGCGCAGGCCGACCACGCTGCGCACCACCAGCAGGATCAGCGTGGTCACTACCGCCGACCAGACCACGGTCAGGCCGACGCTGACCACCTGCACCCAGACCTGATGGGCGATATCCAGATCGGCCTTGGTGCCGCCCAGCGACTGCGCACTGAACACACCGGTGAGAATCGCGCCGACGATGCCGCCGACACCATGCACACCGAACACGTCGGCGGTGTCGTCCACCTTCAGCAGGCGCTTCAAACCGGTCACACCCCACACGCAGACCACGCCGGCGACGAAGCCGATGATGATCGCGCCGAGCGGGCCGACGGTGCCGCAGGCCGGCGTGATGCCGACCAGGCCGGCGACTGCGCCCGAGGCCGCGCCCAGTGCCGACGGCTTGCCCTTGCTGATCGCTTCCACCAGCGTCCAACCGAGTACGGCAGCGGCCGTGGCCAGCACGGTATTGAGGAAGGCCAGCGAGGCGACGGTATCGGCGGCAGCGGCGGAACCCGCGTTGAAGCCGAACCAGCCGACCCACAGCAGCATCGCGCCGATATAGGTAAACGGCACGTTGTGCGGCTTCAGCGCGGTCTGGCCATAGCCCAGGCGCTTGCCGACGAACCACGCGGCGACCAGACCGGCCACACCTGCGTTGATGTGGACCACGGTGCCACCGGCGAAATCGATCGCGCCCATCTCACCCAGGTAGCCGCCACCCCAGACGATGTGCGCCATCGGGATGTAGCTGAGGGTGAACCACAGCGCCGAGAACAGCAGCACCGCACGGAACTTGATGCGCTCGGCGAACGCGCCGACGATCAGCGCGGTGGTGATGCCAGCAAACGTCGACTGGAAGGCGACGAACAGGTAATCCGGCAGGCCCTTGATCGGGGTGTTGCCGACCGACTCCGGAGTGAAGCCCTTGAGGAAGGCGAATTCGGTGAACGAGCCGAAGAACGGGTTGCCGGCGCTGAACACCGCGCTGTAGCCATAGGCCACCCACAGCAGCAGCACCAGCGAGAACACCACCAGGATCTGGCTGAGCACCGACAGCACGTTCTTCGAACGCACCAGGCCGCCATAGAACAACGCCAGGCCCGGCACCACCATCAGCAACACCAGGAGGGTGGACGTCAGCATCCAGGCCACGTCGCCATGGTCGTAGGTCGCGGCGGCTTCAGCCGCGGCCGGTGCGGCGACCGCAGCGACCGGATCCTGCAGCGGTTCGACCGCCACGCTTTCGCTCGGCAGCGGCGAGATCTGGGCCTGAGCGTGGGCACTGCCCGGCCACGCACCGGCGGCCAGCGCGCTGAGCAGCATCAACAGGCACACGAAGTGGAACCGGGCTTGCCACCCGGTGAGAAGGCGCATCTTCATGGGGGAGTCTCCGGAAAGGGGTTACAGAGCGTCGGCACCGATTTCGCCGGTGCGGATGCGGATGACCTGTTCGACGGCGGTGACGAAGATCTTGCCGTCACCGATCTTGCCGGTGCCTGCCGACGACTGGATCGCTTCGATCACCGCGTCGGCACGCTCATCGGTGACCACGGTTTCGATCTTGATCTTGGGCAGGAAGTCGACGACGTACTCGGCGCCGCGATACAGCTCGGTGTGGCCCTTCTGGCGGCCGAAGCCTTTCACTTCGGTCACGGTGATGCCCGACACGCCTGCGTCGGAGAGGGCCTCGCGGACCTCGTCGAGCTTGAACGGCCGGATGATGGCGGAGATCAGTTTCATGCGCATGTCCCGAGGGTGGATGGGGCCAGCGCGCCAGCGCGCGTTGGCATCAGGCAACCAGCGGCCATCAGGATGATGGCCGTGGCTGTTGCACCGGACACGTACAGGGCCGGGACGGCCGTGCCTCTCTCCTTGCACGACCGACGCGGGAGGGAGGGCGGCCCTGGTCGCGTATCCGGTCTCTCTTGCCCCTGTTTCAGCGGACCAACAGTCCGCTCTACTGCAGCGGGCCAGCGGCCCGCTCTGCCACGGCGGGCCAGCGGCCCGCTCTGCCACGGCGGGTCGGGGTCCGCTCTACCACGGCGGACCGGGGCCCGCCCTGCGGCTCCCCAGCCGCGAAGACGGAAGCGATGGCGGCGGGTGGGAGGGGAAGCCCACCGCCATCGCCACCGGTCAGCTGGCGTAGTACAGCTGGTATTCCAGCGGGTGGGTGGCCGCGCGGAACTTGGTCACTTCCTGCATCTTCAGCGCGATGTAGCCGTCGATGAAGTCATCGCTCATCACGCCGCCGGCCTTCAGGAACTCGCGGTCCTTGTCCAGCGCTTCCAGCGCCTGGTCCAGCGAGGAGCAGACCTGCGGGATCAGCTTCTCTTCTTCCGGCGGCAGGTCGTACAGGTCCTTGTCGCTCGGTGCGCCCGGGTCGATCTGGTTCTTGATGCCGTCCAGGCCGGCCATCATCAGCGCGGTGAAGGTGAGGTAGCCGGACTGGATCGGATCCGGGAAGCGCATTTCGATGCGGCGTGCCTTCGGGTTGGACACCCACGGAATGCGGCACGAAGCCGAACGGTTGCGGGCCGAGTAGGCCAGCATCACCGGTGCTTCGTAGCCCGGCACCAGGCGCTTGTAGCTGTTGGTGCCCGAGTTGGCGAAGGCGTTGATGGCCTTGGCGTGCTTGAAGATGCCGCCGATGTACCACAGCGCCAGCTGGCTCAGGCCGCCGTAGCCGTCACCGGAGAACAGGTTGGTGCCGCCCTTGGACAGCGACTGGTGCACGTGCATGCCGCTGCCGTTGTCGCCGACGATCGGCTTGGGCATGAAGGTGACGGTCTTGCCGTTGCGGTGCGCGACGTTCTTGATCACGTACTTCATGCGCAGCAGTTCGTCGGCCTTCTGCACCAGGGTGCTGAACTTGGTGCCGATCTCGCACTGGCCGGCGGTGGCCACTTCGTGGTGCTGCACTTCAACTTCGATGCCGACCTGTTCCAGGGTCTTGCACATCTCGGCGCGCAGGTCGTGCAGGGTGTCGGTCGGCGGCACCGGGAAGTAACCGCCCTTCACGCCCGGACGGTAGCCGCTGTTGGCGCCGTCGTACTTGGCGCCGCTGTTCCACGCCGCTTCTTCCGAGTCGACCTGGAAGAAGGTGTGGCCCATTTCATTGGCGAAGCGGACCGAATCGAAGATGAAGAATTCCGGCTCCGGGCCGAAGAACGCGGTTTCGGCGATGCCGGAGGACTTCAGGTAGGCCTCGGCGCGCTTGGCGATGCCGCGCGGGCAACGGCCATACGGCTGCATGGTGGCCGGATCGAGGATGTCGCAGCTGATCACGATGGTCGGATCGGCGTAGAACGGGTCGACGTAGGCGCTGGCGGTATCCGGCAGCAGCACCATGTCCGATTCGGCGATGCCCTTCCAGCCGGCGATCGAGCTGCCATCGAACATCTTGCCTTCTTCGAACAGCGACGGCTCGACGATGCTGACCGGGAAGGTCACGTGCTGCTCGACACCACGCATGTCGACAAAGCGCAGGTCGACGAACTCGATCTGGTTGTCCTTGATCAGCTTCTCAACGTTTTCCACGGACATCGGTACGACCTCGGATGGGGATGAATGCCTGCTGAGGTACAGCAACGACCGTGCCAACTTTTCGCAGGCTGCAAGTCATTGATTTCAAAAAGGCCGCCCCGCAGCGGTGCAGAACCGTGCGCACCAAATGGGTGCAGCCGACAGCGGACGCACCCGTTTGGTGCGGCAGTGATCGTCTATCCTCTCGACCTTCTTCCTTCCTGCCGCGCGTGCCCGCACCGTCCATGTCCGACCTGCTCTCCGCCCTGTTGCTGGGCATCCTCGAAGGCTTGACCGAGTTCCTGCCGATCTCCAGCACCGGCCACCTGCTCATCGCCCAGCACTGGCTGGGTGCCCGTTCGGACTTCTTCAACATCGTCATCCAGGCCGGCGCGATCGTGGCGGTGGTACTGGTGTTCCGCCAGCGCCTGCTGCAGCTGGCCACCGGCTTCGGGCAGCGCGAGAACCGCGAGTACGTATTCAAGCTGGGCGCGGCCTTCCTGGTCACCGCCGTGGTCGGCCTGGTGGTGCGCAAAGCCGGCTGGTCGCTGCCCGAGACGGTCAGCCCGGTGGCCTGGGCACTGATCATCGGTGGCATCTGGATGCTGCTGGTGGAGGCCTACACCGCGCGCCTGCCCGACCGCGACCAGGTGACCTGGACCGTGGCGATCGGCGTCGGCCTGGCGCAGGTGGTGGCCGGCGTGTTCCCCGGCACCTCGCGTTCGGCCTCGGCGATCTTCCTGGCCATGCTGCTGGGCCTGAGCCGCCGCGCGGCGGCTGCCGAGTTCGTGTTCCTGGTCGGCATTCCCACCATGTTCGCCGCCAGCGCCTACACCTTCCTGGAAATGGCCAAGGCCGGACAGCTGGGCAACGAGAACTGGACCGAGGTGGGCGTGGCCTTCCTTTCCGCGGCCGTCACCGGCTTCGTCGTAGTGAAGTGGCTGATGGGCTACATCAAATCGCACAAATTCACCGCGTTCGCGCTTTACCGCATCGCGCTGGGCGCCGCGCTGCTGCTGTGGTTGCCGTCCGGCAGCTGAACAGCGCCGGGGCACGGTAACCCCGTTGCCGGCCCCACCCCGTTTCCCCCACGGTTCCCCAAGGAGAATCACCATGAACCGCAAGCTCACCCTGCTCCTCCCGCTGGCCCTGATGGCCGCCTGCAGCCAGACCCCGGCCCCGGCCGGCAACGGCGGCGACGACGTGGCCCCGGCCGCGGCCAAGGCAGCAGACCAGCAGACGCTGGCGCACCTGGACGCGCAGCGCCTGCAGAGCCAGCACTGGCTGCTGCAGCAGGCCACCGGTGCCGACGGCAAGCGCATCGACGCGCTGTTCGCCCGCGAAGACAAGCCGGTCACCCTGGACTTCGCTGATGGCCGCCTGTCGGTCAGCAACGCCTGCAACCACATGGGTGGCGGCTACACCCTGGCCGACGGCAAGCTGACGGTCAGTGCGATGGCCTCGACCATGATGGCCTGCACCGACAAGGCGCTGATGGCGCTGGACGAGGCCGTGTCGAGCCGCCTGCAGGGCGAGCTGAAGGCCGAGCAGGATGCCGATGGCAAGCTGACCCTGACCAACGCGAAGGGCGATGTGCTGGTGTTCAACCCGGAACCGACCGCTGAAACCCGCTACGGCGGCGCCGGCGAAACCGTATTCCTGGAAGTGGCCGCCAAGACCGAGAAGTGCTCGCACCCGCTGATCCCGGACTACCAGTGCCTGCAGGTGCGTGAAGTGAAGTTCGACGACAAGGGCCTGAAGCAGGGTGAGCCGGGCAAGTTCGAGAACTTCTACGGCAACATCGAGGGTTACACCCACGAGGACGGCGTGCGCAACGTGGTGCGCGTGAAGCGCTACGAAGTGAAGAACCCGCCGGCCGATGCGCCGTCGCAGGCGTACGTGCTGGACATGGTGGTCGAGTCGGCCATCGAGAAGAAGTAAGACGACAGAAGGGCGGCCGCGAGGTCGCCCTTCTTCGTTGTGTAGAGTCGAGCCATGCTCGACTGCTTCTACGGTGAGTCGAGCATGGCTCGACACTACAGAAGCAAAGCCGGCCAGCGGCCGGCTCTACCCATCGTGCCGCTCAGCCCAGCGCCGGGTTCAACGTGTAGGTGCCATGCAGTGCGGCTTCGGCCAGCACGTGGCCGTGCATGGCGCGATATGCGTCGGCGGCGGTGAAGCGCGCCGGAAGCTCCAGCGAGGCCACATCCAGCGCGAACACGCGGAAGAAATAGCGGTGCATGCGCTCGTCGTTGAACGGCGGATAGGGGCCGTCATAGCCCAGGTAATCGCCGGCCATGTCCGGGTTGCCCGCAAACCAGCCGGTGAAGTCGTTCAGGCCCTGGCGGCTGCCCGCCGGGCCAGCCGGTGCGGTCTTGCCCTTCGCCACGAAGCCATCGCTGCAGCTGCCGGCGGCGATCTCCTGCACCGAGGCCGGAATATCGGCCATCACCCAGTGCACGAAGTCGCAGCGCGGCTGGTCGCGCGGCACGGTCATGTCGCTGCGGCCGACCGTTTCCGCAACGGTCGGCACATCCGGGTCCACGCACACCAGCAGGAACGAACGCGTGCCTTCCGGTGCGCCGTTCCAGGCCAGGTGCGGATTGCGGTCCGGCGCGAAGCCGGTGGCATCGCCGGCGGCGAACGCGCGGTCGATCGGCGCGCCGTTGGTCAGGCTGTGGCTGCTCAGTTGCATCGGCTTCTCCTTACTCTTCCGGGTAACCCAGGCGCACCGCAATCGGGGTGAGCTTGGCAAAGGCGGCGCTCATCACGTCGCGGTAGTTGCGCCAGTGGCCCGGCGGGAAGCGCGGTGCGCCCAGCTGTGCGGCCGGCGGCATCTGCCGCTCGAACAGGCGTCCCAGCAGCTCGGCCATCGCGTGCGGATCATTGCCGATCTGGTCGATGCGCAGCAGCACGTGCGGATACAGTTCTTCCTCATGCAGGGTGGCAACCTGCGCCAGCCCGCGCGCCAGCCATTCGCTGGCTTCAGCCAGCGAGGTCATCGCCAGCGGAGCGGCAGCGCCGTAGGCCACCCAGTCCAGCAGCATGTCGCGCGGGTCACGCAGCACGAGCACCAGTCGTCCCTGCGGCAGCTGCGGGCGCAGCGCCCACAGCAGGGCGTTGTCCCACCACAGCAGCCAGTCGATGACGGCATCGCCCTGCAGGCCACGCGCCGGCAGCTGCTCGCGCCAGCGCTGCACCAGCCGCTCCGGGGTCAGCACGCCGGAGGCGAGGTCCTGCAGCGTGTGGTAGTTCTGGAATGCATCATCCGGCGGATTGCTGGTGTAGCGGTCGCTGCGCAGCACCGGGCTGGCGGCCGCCAGGCCGGTCGCAACCCGCTCCACACCCGAACCCGGCGCACCCCACAGGAAGATCGGCGCGGAGCTGGCATCACTGTCGATCTCGCCCTTCTCCGGCCAGCTCGGCGGCGCCTTGGCCTGCGGTGGAAGCGGCAGGCGCTGCGGTGCCTGGTCGGCCTGCAGCGCCATCCACGTCTGCAGCGCCTGTTCCGGCTGGCCAGCGCGGTCCTGGATTTCACCCAGCCAGGTACGCAGGTCGGCGCGATGGCCGTCCGGCGCCCTGTCGATCAGCGCCTGCACGCGCGCGATCGCGGCAACCGGATCACGCTGCAGCAGGCCTTCGACCAGGCGTGTTTCGCCACTGACGCGGCCCGGTTCGAGGCTGACGATACGTTCGGCGATGGCTTCGGCCTGTTCGTGTTCGCCCACCATGTCATGCAGGCGCAGGCGTGCTTCCAGTGCCGGCAGATGACCCGGCATCGCGTCCATCCAGCGCTCCACGGTCGCCGCGGCGGTCGGGCTGCCGACTTCTTCCACGGCCAGGCGTGCCAGCCACAGGTCGTGCAGCTGCGGATGCTGTTCCAGGGCCGCGTCCAGGCGCGCGCGCGCCTCGTCTTCGCGGCCCAGGCGCTGCCAGGACATCAGCAGCAGCTGCAGCACCTGGCGGTCGTCGGGGATCGATTCCAGCAACGGCAGCAGATGGTCCAGCGCCTGCAGCGGCTGGCCGCCGCGCAGCGACAGTTCACCGGCCAGGCGACGCATCGACGGCGTATCCATGCCTTCCTGCTGAAGCGCGATCTGCATCGCTTCGGCAGCCGCCTCCAGGTTGCCCTGGCGCAGCGCCAACTGCACTACCAGGCCATGCAGCGAGCTGATGGCCGGGTTCAGCTCCAGCACGCGGCGGAACGCCTGCTCGGCGAAGGCCAGCATGTCCTTGCCCAGGTAGGCGAAGCCCAGTGCGTACAGCACGCGGGTGTCGTTGGGCTGCGCCTGGTTGGCCGCCGACAGCAGCGTCAGCGCACGATCCGGGTCGTCGCGGCGCAGCGCGATCATGCCGTCGATGGTCAGCAGTTCCGGGTGGTCCGGCTCAACGCGCGAGGCCAGCGTGGACAGGCGCTGGGCTTCATCGAAGTCGTTGCGGCCGATCGCCAGGTGCGCCTGCATCAGATAGGCGGCGAATGAGTTCGGGTCAAGCCCGGTGGTACGTGCCAGCGCTTCGTCAGCGCCCTGGTACTGGCGCAGGGCGAGCAGCAGGCCAGCGTGCTGCAGGTGCAGCTGGGCATCATCGGGGGCCAGCTGCAACGCCTGCTGCAGCGCCTCCATCGCATCCTCGGCCTTGCCCTGCTGCTGCAGCGCAAGCGCCAGCCAGCGGTGGGCTTCGGCCTGGCCGGGTTCATCACGGGTCCACGCCTGGGCCAGCTGCACGGCCTGGTCGGCCTGGTTCTGGCGCAACGCTTGGATGATCTGGTCTTGCATGGCGGTCCGGTTCAAGTGCAAACCCGCATTGTAGCGGTCCACGCACCGGTGCCGGTTCAGCCCGCCAGCACCCGCTGCAGGCGCTGCGCCACCCAGCGCTCGGAGAAGCCGTCACCCCGCCAGTTTTCCAGGAAGCCGCAGTGGCCTCCCCAGCAGGCGGTTTCCAGGTGCGCCTGGCGCGGCAGCTGCCAATCGCTGAAGGTCGCGTACGGGATCACCGGGTCGTCCTGCGCCATCAGGATGTCGGCCGGCACCTGCAGGGTGGACAGGCGGTCACCGGCAATCGAATAGCCATCGAAATAGGCCTGCAGCGAGCCGAAGGTGGTGTGCCGTTCGACCAGCCAGGCAGTCAGTGCACGGATGTCCAGCTTCAGCACGCGATCGTCGCAGTCGCTCAGCTCGGGAAACAGATCGCGCTTGCGGCGCAGCGAGCCGGCCCATTTGCGGCGGAAGTACCAGTCGTACATCGCCGGGCCGTTTTCGATGCTCTCCATCGTCAGCCCCGGGTCCAGCACCGGGCACACCGAGGCCACCCGCAGCAGCGGCACGCCGGCAGCCGGCGCGCGCAGGGCCAGGCGCAGCACGAAGTTGCCACCCAGCGAATAGCCGGCGGCCACCAGCGGCAGCTGCGGCCAGCGCTGGGCGATGTCACCCGCGGCATGCACCACTTCATCGATCAGGTTGGAGTGGAAGATGCCGGGGTTCAGATGGTGGGTGTTGCCATGGTCGCGGAAGTTCAGCCGCACAACATCGAAACCCTGTTCGATCATGCGCGCGGCAGCCATGCGCATGTAACTGGATTCGGCACTGCCCTCCCAGCCATGCAGCAGCAGGGCCATGCCCTTCGGTTCGCGGCCTTCGACATGGCTGTGCCAGCCCTGCAGGCGCACGCCATCACCGCCGTCGAGGATCAGCTCTTCGCTGACCGCACCGGTGGCGGCCAGCAGCAGCAGGCCGCGCTGCAGGCGCATGCGGCTGGAGCTGAGCATCGACTGCAGGTGCGGATTGCGCAGCCAGCGCGGCGGCTGGTAGTCAGTCGCATGCAACGTCGGTGTACCGGCGTCCAGGACGGGTGGCGGGACCAGGGCCACCGTGCCCTCAGCCGGTGCTCATGGCCGCCACGATGCGCGCGCGCGAGGTTTCCGCGATGCGTCGACGGCCTTCCAGGTCCTGGGTACCGATCGGCTCCAGGAAATGCACTTCGGTATGCCGCGCCGGCTCACCCAGCAGGCGCAGGAAATTGGCGGCGAAACTCTCGCCCGGGCCGAATGCCACGATGGTCTGTGCGTCACCCTTGAACCCATAGACCAGCGCCACAGGCTGCACCGGAACACCGGTTTCGACCGCGGCCTGGAAGATGCGGGCATGGAACGGCCCCACTTCATGGCCACCGCGGGTGCGCCCTTCCGGGAACACGCCTACTGCCTTGCCGGCACGCAGGCGATCGGCCATCACCTGCATCACGCCACCGAGCGATTCGGTATTGCCGCGCTGGTGGAAGATGGTCTGCCCGCGCGCGGCGAGCCAACCGACCAGCGGCCAGCTGGCGATTTCGCGCTTGGCGACGAAGCCCATCATGCGCTGGCTGTGCAGGATGCTGATGTCCACCCAGCTGACGTGGTTGGCGACGAACAGCACGGCACCGGGCAAGGGCTGGCCCACCCGTGACAGGCGGAAGCCGAAGATCCACATCAGGCCCCCCTGCCACCAGTTCACCACCTTCGCCCCGAAGGTATCCTCGCCCACGCGCAGCTCGCCCCACGGCGGAAGCATGCCGATCAGGATCAGCGGCAGGAACACGATGATGTGGACCAACAGCAGCGGTACGCGGTACAGGTAACGGCACACACGCGCCACGCCGCCACGGGGGGCCGGAGTGGGGGAAGTCATCCGCGCACGATACCGGAGCGCCGCAGCAGCTGCCAGCCGATTTAGGCCATAACCGCCATTGACCGGGGCAATCGGCGGGGAACGCTGGGTTCTGCCGCCGTCAACACGCCCGCCGGGGGCTCAACCGTGGCCGGCGGCCACCACCGCCAGGGTCAGCCGAGAGATGCACACCAGCCGGCCCTGCTCGTCTTCGATGCGGATCTCCCACAGCTGGGTGCTGCGGCCGACGTGCAGCGCGCGGGCGGTGCCGGTGACCGTGCCCGAGCGCACGGCGCGAACGTGGTTGGCGTTGATTTCCAGGCCCACGCAGATCTGCTTGCCGGTATCCACGCACAGGTTGCCGGCGCTGCTGCCCAGGGTCTCGGCCAGCACCACCGAGGCACCGCCGTGCAGGATGCCGTACGGCTGCCGGGTGCGCTCGTCCACCGGCATGGTGGCCTGCAGCCAGTCTTCGCCCGCAGCGCTGAAGACGATGCCGAGGGATTCGATCGCCGTGTTGCGGCTGAGCGCGTTGAGCTGCTCGATGGAAACGGCTTCGCGGAATACCTGGGTCATGCGGGCACCTTCAGAGGATGGGAACGAGGCCGGCGCCGAATGCAGTCAGCATGCGCACCAGCAGCCACTTCGGGCCGACGTTGACTTCGGGGAAGTCGCCGACGGCGACGTAGCAGTTGTGGAACGCCGGGTCCTGCCGTGGCAGCGGCTGCGGGCAGTCCGGACCGGGCTTGAACTCGTAGTCGGTGGCGTAGCGCCACGGCCAGAAGTCGAGGATCGGCAGCGCTTCGGAGGCTTTGCCGACGCTGTAGTTCAGGCCCGACAGCACTGGCGGCTTGGCCCGCGGCGCCACTGTCCACGAGTTCTGCGGATGGGTATCGCGCAGGATGCTCTCGGCCAGCTGCTCGGCAAACACCGGATCGTCGATGATCACCGCGCCTTCGGTGTTGTAGTTCTCGCTGCGCGGATCGAAGTTGTGGGTGCCGACCACGCCGATGCGGCGATCGACCACCAGCGACTTGGCGTGCAGGCCCATGCGGGCGCCCTTGCGGGTGACCGGCAACGGCTTGTTGACCGCCTTGCTGCCCAGGAACGACGGACGCGTTTCGGTGCGCAGCAGGCGCGTTTCCACCTCGCTGCCGGCGGCGCGGCGACGTTCGCGCGCGTTCTGGTAGGCACTGCCGGTACGCGGATGATGCACCGCCACCTGCTTGCGGGGCGCGGCCAGATCCCCTTCGCTGCCACCACCGGCATTGCTGCCAGCGGCGCTGCCGCCGATCAGCGGATTGCGCCCGCCGTCGTCGTCGCCTCCGGGCGCGGCGATCGGGTCGGGCAGCAGATTGCGGTAGTCGACCGGTGCATCCAGCGGGAACGGCTTGTACTCGAAGATGTTGAAGCCCAGTTCGCGCATGTTGCGTCGCTTGTACTTGTACGACAGCGCATACACGATCGGGTTGTCGGTGGCCGCCAGGCTGTTGCTGGACACCACCACGCGCGGCGGCTGCGGGCGCTTGCGCAGCTCGCGGAACAGCTTCTGCGCCGGCTTGGACAGCACCAGGTACGGCGTCTGCAGGATCACTTCCTTCTGCGCACCGGCAATGAGTGCGTCCAGCTGCGGCTCGGTCACATGCTGGCCGGCCAGCGGGGCATCGGCCTTCTCGCGGCGGTGCTTGCGCGGCAGGTCGGCGACGTAGCGCACCGAGGCCACCGGCAGCGCGGTATCCACGAAGGAACGGGTGACGAACTCCATGTCATTGGCTTCAGCGCTGACCCGCTGCACCCGCTCCGGGCGGCGGAACGTGGCGGGCGGCAGCACCGGCACGCCTTCGCGCAGCAGGGTGCGGCCCACGTCATTCAGGCGCTCGGCCGGCACGCTGCGCTTGGCGCGCCAGAACGCATCGAAGTTGGCCGCCATCGCCCGCGCTTCCGGGCCGGCGATCATGACGTCGCGATCGCGGAAGTTGTACTCGCGATCCCAGTCGTAATAGTCGTCCTGGTAGTTGCGGCCGCCGACCACGCCGATCGCATCGTCGATCACCAGCAGCTTGTTGTGCATGCGCTGGTTGAAGCGACGGAAGCAGCACAGCACGCTGCCGGCGTAATCGAAGTAGTTCAGCCGGGCCTTGCCGAAGGTCGGGTTGTAGACCCGCAGCTGGAAGTTCTGGTGGGCGCCGGACAATGCGCCGAGGATCTGCAGGTCGGAGATCGCCGAGAGCTGGTCGATCAGCACCCGCACCTTCACCCCGCGCCGCGACGCGGCCAGCAGTTCGTCGATAACCAGCCGCGCGCTGTCGTCCTTGTCGAAGATGTAGGTCTGCAGGTCGATGCTGCGGGTGGCACTGCGCAGCAGGTTCAGGCGCGCCACCAGGGCGCCCTCGCCCTCGTCCAGCAGGGTGGCGTAGTGGCGCGGCTGCTCCGGGGTGGATTCGGTGAACGCCCGGCCGGCCAGCGCCCGCAGCGGCGAATCCTGTGCGCAGCGGTCGGCGCGCTGACAGTCGACCTGGATCGAGCGCGCCTGCACGGCGATCGCTTCGGCGCGGTCGCGCTCGGCATTGGACAGCGATGCACAACCGCTGCCCAGCAACACGGTTGCCAGCGCCAGTACACGCAGCAGGAGGTTCACGGTTTCGGCGCCTCGCTCAGGCGCGCTCGCAATACGAAGGTCACTCGGTCACTCAAGGCAAGCTGCCAGCTGTCCATTCCATACCGGCCTCGCTGCACGGTACCGCGGCTGACGACGTCGCAATCATAGCCGGGTCGGGCGCAATCCGCCTTCTCGACCTTCAGTGTCTCGGGGTGGCTGATCCCGCGCAGGGTCAGCCGCCCGTTGATGTCGCCCCCGTCTTCCACGGTCTCCGGCCAGTACGGCAGCGAGTCGAACTCGACCACCGGGTGGCGGCCTGCGTCGAAGAACTCCTCGCCGCGCATCCAGCCGGTGTAGCGCGCCTTGCCGGGGATCTCGACCGAGCGCGTGAACATCTTCAGGTGCACCTGGTGGCGGCCGTCGGAGAGGATCTCGATGCGACCCTCGAAGTGCGGGAACAGGCCTTCGATGCGTTGCCCGAAGCGGGTCCGCACCTCGAAACCGATCTGCGAGCGCTGGGTATCCAGGTGCAGGACCCGGTGCGCTTCAGCGACCACCGGCGGCAAGGGCGTTGGCGGTGGCGCGGCAGCCCAGGCCGCGCCGGAAGCCAGCAGCACGGGCAGCAGAAAGCGGCTGCGCCGCGCCAGGCTCATTGGATCACGGCCACCAGAACGCGTTCAGGCTGGCCACGCCCGGCTCGATCGAGGCCTCGCGCGGGAAGCCGAGCACGGCAATGCCGGCCGGCGGCATGCCGCGATAGTCGCTGCTGGTGCCTTCCGTCATCAACGCCACCAGGCGCTCCAGGCCGGGGTTGTGGCCGACGATCAGCACCCGGTCGAGGTCACGGCGGTCGTCCACCAGCGCCGCCAGGGTGCCGGGGGTAGCCTCGTAGATGCGGTCTTCCAGGCGCTTCTCGACATAGCCGATGGTGCCGAGCACGGCTTCCAGGGTCTCCCGGGTGCGCCGCGCCGGTGAGCACAGCACACAGTCCGGCAGCAGGTTGTTCTCCTTCAGCCACTTGCCGGCGGCTTCGGCTTCGGCGAGCCCCACCGGCGACAACGGCCGGTCGAGGTCGGCCTGGCCGGGGGTAGCCGGTTCGGCATGGGCATGGCGCAGCAGGATCAGTTCACGCATCGCGGGTTTCCATGAAGAAGAGGATGCAGCAGAAAGAGTGACGCAGGCATCAAAGCTTCAGCCAGGACAGCAGCGGCTCCCAGTCGGCCTGGTGCTCGCGCACCTGGGCCGAGCGGTAGTCGAACAGGCTGCGGCCCAGGCCGGTCATGACCACATAGCTCTGGCTGTCGCGCAGCTGCGCGACCACCGGGTACGGCCATTCACCCAGCATCTGCAGCGCCTGCTGCGAGGTCTGGGTCCATGGTTTGGTACGGTTGAGCACCAGCCCCACCGGCAGCTTGCGGCTGTGCACGCGCGGGTTCTGGGCCAGGCTGTTGAGGAAGCCGACGATCGCTTCGATGTCCAGCGCCGAGGGCAGCACCGGTACCACCACCGCGTCGGCAGCGTCGAGGAAATGGGGAATATCGTCAGCCAGGGCACCGGCCGGCGCATCGATGATGACGGTGTCGGTGCCGTCGGGCAGCTTCTGCGCCCACTGCTTCTTCCGATACACGTCGATGGGGAGCACCGCGCTTTCCAGCCCGGCACGGCGTTGTGCCCAGCGGGTGCTGGAACCCTGCGGGTCGGCATCGGCAATCACCGTGGCCTTGCCCTGCAATGCCGCGTACGCGGCCAGGTGGGTGGCGACGGTGGTCTTGCCCACCCCGCCCTTGGAACCGGCCACCAGGATCGTCTTCATGCCAGCCTCGCTTCCGGGTACGTGCCCCGAGCGTACACCGGTGATGGTGACGGGAGGTAGCGTCGTGCTGAACCAGCGGCCATCGCCTTTGCTATCGTGGCGCCCCCGAAGGATCGAACCGGCATGAGCGAACTGCAGGATCTGAGCGCGTTGATCCGCGCCAATACCCCCCTGATCGTGATCGAGACCCAGGACGAGGGTCGCATCGTCGACCTGTTCCGGCAGACACTGATGCACGTCTGGCGGGCGCTGCACCGGTGGTCGATCACCGAGGGCCTGCGCCGCATCGACCTGGACAGCGAAGATCCGCCGGCCGGGCCACCCGACGCCAGCGCGGCCCTGCAGATGATCCGCCAGGCCGGGCAGCGCGGGGTCTACCTGCTGCTCGATTTCCACCCCTACCTGGGCTATGCCAGCCACCAGCGCGCCCTTCGCGACCTGATCCAGCGCCGCCACAGCGAGCCGCATGTGCTGGTGCTGATCGGTGCCAAAGTGGAGCTGCCGGCCGAGCTGGAAGCGCTGGCGGTGCGCTTCAACCCGCGCCTGCCCGATGCCAATGCCCTGCTGAAGATGCTGCGCGAGGAGGCCGACGCCTATGCGCGCGAGCATGGCGGCCGCCGGGTTGAAGTCGACAGCGAGGCGGTGAAGAAAATCCTGAAGAACCTGCAGGGCCTGAGCCTGGTCGATGCCCGGCGCATCGCGCGCCAGCTGATCTACGCCGATGGCGCACTGCGCGACGACGACCTGCCACAGCTGGCGCGGCTGAAGTTCGAGCTGCTCAACCGCAGCGGCCACCTGTTCTTCGAACATGACAGCGCGCGCTTCGGCGATGTGGCCGGTGCCAACCGGCTCAAGCGCTGGATCAACCAACGCCGGGTGGCGTTCATTGCCGGCTCCGCCCCGGCCGGGCTGGACCCGCCGCGCGGCATGCTGCTGCTGGGCGTACAGGGCTGTGGCAAGTCGATGCTGGCCAAGGCCACCGCCGCCGGCTTCGGCGTGCCCCTGCTGCGCCTGGACGTGGGCGCGCTGTACAACAAGTACCACGGCGAGACCGAAGCCAACCTGCGCCAGGCACTGGCCTCGGCCGAACAACTCGCGCCCTGCGTGCTGTGGATGGACGAGATCGAGAAGGGCCTGGCCAGCGGAGGCGAGGACGGCGGCGTGTCACGCCGCGTGCTCGGTTACCTGCTGACCTGGATGGCCGAACGCAAAGCGCCGGTGTTCATCGTCGCCACCGCCAACCAGGTGCACGAGCTGCCCGCCGAGCTGCTGCGCAAGGGCCGCTTCGACGAGATCTTCTTCGTCGATCTGCCCTCGCCCGACGTGCGCGTGGAACTGCTGCGGCTGCACTTGGGCCGGCGCCAGCTCAACGCCGACGACTTCGCGCTGCCCGCGCTGGCGGCGGCCGCCAATGGTTTTTCCGGCGCCGAGATCGAGCAGGCGATCGTGGCTGGCCTGTATGCGGCGCATGCCGAGGGCCGGCCGCTGGACACCGAGCTGCTGATGACCGAGATCCGCGCCACCCGACCGCTGTCGGTGCTGATGGCAGAGCAGGTAGAAGCACTGCGTGCGTGGGCGTCGGGGCGGACGGTTTCCGCGGACGACTGAGGGGTTTCCAGCGAACGGCGCAGCCCCTCGTGGCGGCGAGTTGGCCGTGAACATCAAAAGCCGCGCTTGGTCGGGCGGGATGGATTCGCGGGGGACGCCGTCAACCCGTCCATGGGGGCTTGGCCGCGGCATCCATGCCGCGGACACCCCCGCGAACCCACCCCGCCCGTCCTCTGGCAATTTCCGGGGGCGTCCGCCACGGAAAAGAAAAAAGAAGATCAAAAGCAAAAGCCGGTTGGCTGGCCGCTTCCTGTAGAGCCGAGCCCACACTCGGCTGCTCTTCGATCAGATATCGAATAGTCGATTCCGTTACAGATTCATCCACGCATGGCGTGGACCTACCGTGTCGACCAAGGTCGACACCTACCAACAGCTGCCGGAATCTGTCGAAGGCGGGGCACTGTGGGTTTGCGGGGTGTGAGCCGCATGGATGCGGCGACCAAGCCCCCAGGACGGGTTTACGGCGGCCCCGCAAACCCACAGTGCCCCGCCATCCCGCAGGAAGCCCGCTGTTGCTTCGGCTGTTGCTGTTGCTTCAGCTGTTGCCTCTGCGGGTGCCGGGTGCAACCCGGCCGAACCCCTTCCCTCAGGGCCAGGCAGGTGGTGCGGCCGCCCAGGCCTGCTGCACCTCGGCCAGCGACGCGCGCTCATCCTCACGCCACTGCGGCAGCAGCTGCCCATAGTTGGCCGTGGTACTCCACTGCGTCGGCTCGGTGCGTACCGCAGCCGCATACCACTGCACCGCCTCCTGCTTCTGCCCCATCCGCCACAATGCCAACGCATAGGTCGGTGGCACCCAGGTGGGCTTCGTACGGGCGTTGCTGGCCGATACCAGCCACTGTTCCAGCGCCGCCTCCGGCTTGCCCTGGCGCAGCAGGTCCCAACCGTAGTTCCAGCGCACGCTGCGGCCGCTGCTGCTCTGTGCCGGCGCCTCTTTCATCGCCTCGCCATACAGCTGCTCGGCCAGCTCGCCACGGCCCTGCGCGCCGGCCACCGATGCCAGCTGCACCGTCGCTTCCACCGCGCGGCGGCCGCGCTCACGCAGCTTGACCAGCTGGGCCACCAGCTCATCGCCCTCGCCCTGCACCGCCACCATCGGCGTTGCCGCCAGGTCGTTGTCGAAGTAGAACTCCTGTGGTGCCGGCACGGCCGGCGCGGCCCACGCAGTGGCCACTCCCGAGGCCAGCAGCACGCTGGCCAGGATCTTTCCTGGAACTGACATCCCTTCTCCCCAGGCCGCAACTGCAGCCTCCCTCTCTCTCACCGATCCTAACCCCAGCACCGCCGCGGGCGCGAGTGCCGGGGCCTCGCGGCCCCGCTGCTACAATTCGCGCCTTTCCCGCCGCGTGCCTGCACGCGGCCGGTGCCAGCCGATCCTACCGGGCCAGCCATGACCAGTACCGCGCAACTCACTTCGCCCTCGTCCGCCGACCTGCTCGACCGTGATTACACGCTCGACCACAAGTACACCCGCAGCGAGGGGCGGATCTATCTGAGTGGCGTGCAGGCGCTGGTGCGGCTGCCGCTGATGCAGCGGCTGCGCGACGCCGCCGAAGGCATCGACAGCGCCGGCTTTGTCAGCGGCTACCGTGGCAGCCCGCTGGGTGGCTTCGACCTGGAGCTGTGGCGCGCGCGCAAGCACCTTGAAGCAGCCAAGGTGAAGTTCACCCCGGGCCTGAACGAGGACCTGGGCGCCACCATGGTGTGGGGCACGCAGCAGACCAACCTGTTCCCCGGCGCCAACGTGCAGGGCGTGTTCGGCATGTGGTACGGCAAGGGCCCGGGCGTGGACCGCTGCGGCGACGTGTTCAAGCACGCCAATGCCGCCGGCACCTCGCGCTACGGCGGCGTGCTGGCGCTGGCTGCCGACGACCATGCCTGCCGCAGCTCGACGCTGCCGCACGGCAGCGAGGACGAATTCGTCAGCGCGATGATGCCGGTGCTGAACCCGGCCGGCGTGCAGGACATCCTCGACATGGGCCTGCTGGGCTGGGCGATGAGCCGCTATACCGGCCGCTGGGTCGGCTTCAAGACGATCGCCGAGACGGTGGAATCGTCGGCCTCGGTCGAGGTCGACCCGATGGCGCGCCGCATCGTGCTGCCGGAAGACTTCGAGATGCCGTCGGGTGGTCTCAACATCCGCTGGCCGGACCCGCCGCTGGACCAGGAAATGCGCCTGCACCGCTATGCGGTGAAGGCGGCGCAGGCGTTTGCCCGCGCCAACGGCATCGACAAGGTGGTGATGGATGCGCCGCGCGCGCGGCTGGGCATCGTCACCACCGGCAAGAGCTATCTGGACGTGCTGCAGGCGCTGGAATACCTGGGCCTGGATGAAGTCGCGTGCGCCGACATCGGCATCCGCGTGTACAAGGTCGGCATGACCTGGCCGCTGGAACCGCAGGGCATCGCGCGCTTCGCGCAGGGCCTGGAAGACATCATCGTGGTGGAGGAGAAGCGTGCCTTCATCGAGCGCCAGATGAAGGAACAGTTCTTCAACTGGCCGGCCAGCTGGGGCCAGCGCCCGTCCATCGTCGGCAAGTACGACGAGAGCGGCGAATGGATCCTGCCGTCCACCGGTGAGCTGACGCCGGCCACCATCGCCGGCGTGATCGGCCGCCGCATCCAGAAGTTCTTCAACAACGAATCGATCGAGCAGCGCCTGCAGTGGATGCAGGAGAAGGAAGCCGAGCTTGCGTTGCCGCGCGCCAGCTTCCCGCGCGTACCGCACTACTGCTCGGGCTGCCCACACAACACCTCCACACAGGTGCCGGAAGGCTCGCGGGCGCTGGCCGGCATCGGTTGCCACTACATGGTGACCTGGATGGACCGCAGCACCGACACCTTCACTCACATGGGCGGCGAAGGCGTGACCTGGGCCGGGCAGGCGCCGTTCACCGACACCCCGCACGTATTCCAGAATCTGGGCGACGGCACCTATTTCCACAGTGGCTCGCTGGCGATCCGCCAGGCGGTCGCCGCCGGCGTCAACATCACCTACAAAATCCTCTACAACGACGCGGTGGCGATGACCGGCGGCCAGCCGGTGGACGGCCCGCTGAGCGTGCCCGACATCGCAAAGCAGATGCGCGCCGAAGGCATCCACACCATCGTGGTGCTGTCGGACAACATCGGCAAGTGGACCGGCCAGCGCGAGCACTTCCCCAGCGACGTCGAGTTCCACGACCGCAGCGAGCTGGATGAGGTGCAGAAGCGCCTGCGCGAGGTGAAGGGTGTTTCGATCCTGATCTACGAACAGACCTGCGCCACCGAGAAGCGCCGCCGCCGCAAGCGCGGCAAGCTGGAAGATCCGCAGAAGCGCGTGCTGATCAATTCGCTGGTCTGCGAAGGCTGTGGCGACTGCGGCAAGAAGAGCTTCTGCGTGTCGGTGCTGCCGAAGGAAACCGAGTTCGGGCGCAAGCGCGAGATCGATCAGTCCAACTGCAACAAGGACTATTCCTGCGTGAACGGTTTCTGCCCGAGCTTCGTCACCGTGCACGGTGGCCAGCCGCGCAAGGGCAGCAAGCGCGATGCTTCCACCCTGCTGGACAACCTGCCGGCACCGGCCATCCGCGGCACCCTCGAACAGCCCTGGAACATCCTGATCACCGGCGTCGGCGGTACCGGCGTGGTGACCATCGGCGCGCTGCTGGGCATGGCCGGCCACCTGGAAGGCAAGGGTGCGACCGTGCTCGACCAGACCGGCCTGGCACAGAAGGGCGGCGCGGTGACCACGCACATCCGCATCGCCCGTCGTCCCGAAGACATCCACGCCGTGCGCATCGCCGCCGGTGAGGCTGACCTGGTGGTGGGCTGCGACATGGTGGTGGTCAACGACTACTGGGCCCTGTCGAAGGTGCGTGCCGGCCGTTCGCAGGTGGTGCTGAACACCTACGAAGCGATGCCCGGTACCTTCACCACCCGCCCGGACATGCAGTTCCCCGCCGCCGACATCGTGGCCGGTGTGCGCGTGGCGCTGGGCGGCCAGGAGCCGTTGCTGCTGGATGCCACCCAGCTGGCCACCGCGCTGCTGGGCGATGCGATCGCCGCCAACCTGTTCATTCTCGGCTATGCGTGGCAGCAGGGCCTGGTGCCGCTGTCGTTCGATTCACTGATGCGCGCCATCGAGCTCAACGGCGCCGCCGTGGCGATGAACCAGCAGGCCTTCGCCTGGGGCCGCCTGGCCGTGGTCGACCCGCAGGCCGTGCAGCAGGCCGCCGGCCTGGTGCGCAACCGCCACACCGATACCGAATCCACTCCGGGCCCGCTGCACCCGCTGCCGCCGGGCGAGTGGGAGGGCAACGAATGGGGTGCCACCGCCGCACCGCGCAACACCGGCGACGAACGCGAACTGCGTGGCCTGCCCTCGCACGGTGGCGATGTTGCGTTCCTGCCGCTGGACGACGCCCGCCTGTCGCGCTCGCTGGATGAAATGATCGAGCGCCGCGCCGCGTTCCTGGTCGAGTACCAGGACGCTGCCTACGCCAACCGCTACCGCAGCCTGGTCGAGCGCGTGCGCGCCGCCGAAGCCGACCGCATCGGCGGTTCCACCGCGCTGACCGAGACCGTAGCCCGTTACCTGTTCAAGCTGATGGCCTACAAGGACGAGTACGAAGTGGCCCGCCTGTATACCAGTGGCGACTTCCAGCGCCGCCTGCAGCAGCAGTTCGAGGGCGATTACCAGCTGCGCTTCCACCTGGCACCGCCGCTGTTCGCCAAGAAGGACGAGCAGGGCCGGTTGCTGAAGAAGGAATACGGCCCGTGGATGTTCAAGGCCTTCGGCCTGCTGGCCAAGCTGAAGTTCCTGCGTGGTGGCCGCTTCGACGTGTTCGGACGCACCGAGGAACGCCGCATGGAGCGCAAGCTGATCGGCGATTACGAGGCCACCGTGCAGCTGCTGCTGGACGGCCTGGATGACGACCGTCTGGCGCTGGCGGTGGAGATCGCCAGCGTGCCCGAGCACATCCGCGGCTTCGGCCACGTCAAGGAAGCGCATTTCGAGCAGGCCAAGGCGCGCGAAGCCGCCCTGCTGGCGCAGTGGCGGAACCCAAAGGCGCTGCACATCGTGCAGGTGGCTTGAGCACCGCTGGCGGCGCGAAAGCAACCTATTGATTGCATATTGAGATAGCAATCGATAGGTTGCCTCCAGCGAAGGAAAGAGATAGGTTGCTTGTCGTAATGCAACCTATCCTTTGCGTACACGTTCGCGTACGGCCACTTTCTAGGGGACTGCCGATATGGACAGGCCGCTGCACACGGTGAGGACACCTCAACAACTGGCACCGCTGATGCGTGCGTTCAGGCGCCAGGCGGGCCTGAGCCAGGCGCAGTTGGCGGCACAGCTCGGCATAAGCCGCCAGGCAGTAGGCGCATTGGAGCGCGACCCGGCATCGGCAAGCTTCGAACGGCTGATGCGGGTCTGGGCAGTGCTGGGTCTGGAAGTCAGATTGCAGCAGCGAAGTCCCCCGGAGACAACGTCAACGTTGGAGTGGTGAGCCATGGGTACGCTGCGGGTCTGGATGAATGGTGTCGAGGTCGCGCTCTGGGATGATGCCCGGAGCGGCTCTTCCCGGCTTTCGTACGTCGACTCGTGGATCAGCTCCGCCCAGTCCCGGCCGTTGTCACTCTCACTGCCCCTGCTCCCGGAGGGTGAGAGCCATCGGGGCAATGTCGTCAACAACTACTTCGACAACCTTCTTCCCGACAACGCCGTCATCCGCAACCGGATCCGCGACAGGTTCTCCACGCGCAGCAGCGACACATTCGATCTTCTCGAAGCCATTGGCCGGGATTGCGTCGGCGCAGTGCAACTGCTGCCGCTTTCGCATACACCGGGGGACATCCAGCAGATTACGTGCGAAGCGTTGGACGAATCAGGCGTCGCTGCGATCCTGCGTCAGGTGACGGCAGGGAATCTACCTGGCGCACCCACCAGTGATGATGCGTTCCGCATATCCATCGCCGGTGCGCAGGAGAAGACGGGACTTCTGCTGCATGCTGGCCAGTGGTGCATTCCTACCGGCAGTACCCCATCCACCCATATCTTCAAGCTGCCGCTTGGCATTGTGGGCAACATGCGGGCGGACATGCACCAATCCGTCGAGAACGAATGGCTGTGCATGCAACTGCTTTCCGCCTTTGGAATCCCCGTTGCGAATACGCAGATGGGACGCTTCAAGGACGAACGCGCGCTTATTGTGGAGCGATTCGACCGCCGCCTTTCTGCGGATCGCCGGTGGTGGCTGCGGCTGCCGCAGGAAGACATGTGCCAGGTCTTCGGTCTGCCCGCTGCCAGGAAGTATGAATCCGATGGCGGCCCAGGCATCGTGACCATCATGGATCTGCTTCGACAATCCGAGCATTTCGAGGATCGGGCGACCTTCTTCAAGACGCAGATTCTTTTCTGGATGTTGGCTGCAACCGATGGACATGCCAAGAACTTCAGTGTTTACCTCGAAGCCGGTGGACGCTTCCACCTGACACCCGTCTACGACGTATTGTCGGTGCATCCCATCCTGGGTAGGGGGCCAAACCAGCTCGACCCGCGGAATGCACAGCTCGCCATGTCCGTCGAGGGCAAGAATCGCCACCGGAAGCTGCACCTTGTGCGACGACGCCATTGGAACGAAACCGCACGCGCCTGTGGTATCGCTGATGGTGCGGAGCCGTGGATCGAAGCGCTGATCGCAGCCGTCGAACCCGCCATCGAGCAGGTCACGCGTCAGCTCCCAAGTGATTTCCCCGTAAACGTGTCCGAACCCATTTTCAACGGGCTGCGCGCTGCGGCGGCACGCCTTTCCAGCATGTCGCCGGACGCCTGATCACCCCAGCCGCCACAGCAGCAACCGGTTGTTGGCCGGCATCGCCACATCACCCAGGCGAGTGAAGCCGTTGTCCGCCGCCAGCGCCTGCACCGCTTCCACATCGCGGATGCCGCTGCGTGGATCACGCGCCTTAAGCCAGGCATCGAACTGCGCGTTGCTGTCGCTGGTGTAGCGGCCGCCGTAGTTGAACGGGCCGTATACCGCCAGCAGCGCACCATGCCGCAGCACCGATGGCAGCGCGGCGAACAGCGCCTGCACATGCTCCCAGCTCATGATGTGCAACGTGTTGGCGCTGAATGCGGCATCGAACGTGCTGCCCTCGGGCAACGACAGGCCCGACGCCGGAGGTAGTTCCACCTGCAGTGCCACCGGCGGCAGCAGATTGAGCAGCGCGGCCTCCGCACGCCAGGCCTCGATGCCCGGCAGATGGTCCGGATGATCGCTAGGCTGCCAGCGCAGCCACGGCCAGCGCTCGGCGAAGAACGCCGCGTGCTGGCCGGTGCCACTGCCGATCTCCAGCAGCCGATGGCGGTCGCCCATCCACGGGTCGAGTGCGGTGGCGATGGGTTCGCGGTTGCGCTCGCAGGCTTCTGAATACGGCTTGCTCGACATCAGGGACGGTGTCCAGGCGGGGTCGGCCCCATTGTGCACGAGGGGGTGTCTGCAGGGCTTGCAGCCCTGCACCCGCAGGAGCCGGAGCAACAGCAACAGCCAAAGCAACTGCCAAAGCAACTGCAACAGCGCGGGCTTCCTGGGGGATGGCGGGGTGGGTCCGGTTGCGGGGGACGCCGTGAATCCCCCTCCGGGGTCCGGCCCAGCCGCTGGCGGCTGTGCGTTCGGGCGCTTGCGAAGCGGTGCTTCGCAAGCAAAGCGCCCTCACCCATGGAGGCTCGGTCGCGCCATCCATGGCGCTCACGCCCCCGCAACCGGACCCACCCCGCCTTCGACAGTTTTCTGCGGTCTGTCGGAACGGCTCTGACCCCGGATACATTTCGATATCTGACAGACGTGTCGACCAAGGTCGACACCTACCAACAGCCGAGTGAACCTGTCGAAGGTGGGGCGGTGTCGGATTGCGGGGTGTCAGCCGCATGGATGCGGCTGCCAAGCCTACAGGGACGTACTTGCGGCGTCCCCGCAGTCCGACACCGCCCCACCAACCCACGGAATGCCGCTCTGGCTTTGGCCGTTGCCGTTGCCGTTGCATTGAGCAGGTGCAGGGCTGCAAGCCCTGCCGAAACCCACCCAACCATGACTGCAGTCACTTGCCCGGACGCGCCGCGCTGGCGAAAGTCGAGGAGTTGACGTGATCGGTCCGGCCCGTTGCCAACCGCACGCAAGCGAGAGAGAGAAACGCTGTGCAACGACGTGAGTTCCTGGCTTTTTCCGGTCTGGGCCTGGCGGGCCTGCTGCTGCCGCATTCCCGTGCCATCGCCGCCGAGCAGCTGCTCGCCCCGGTCGATACCGCCCAGCGCAGACGCCTGGCGGACGTTGCGCTCGCCGCCGCACGCACCGCCAAGGCCAGCTACTGCGACGTGCGCATCGGCCGCTATCTCAACCAGTCGGTCATCACCCGCGAGCACCAGGTCGGCAATGTGACCAACCGCGAATCGTCCGGTGTCGGCGTGCGGGTGATCGTCAACGGCGCCTGGGGCTTTGCCGCTACCCACCAGCAGACCGAGGCTGCCGTGCGCGCGGCGGTCGAGCAGGCCGCAGCGATCGCCCGCGCCAACGCCGGCATCCAGACCCGGCCGGTGCAGCTGGCACCGACGCCGTCGGTGGGCGAGGTGCGCTGGCAGACCCCAGTGCGCAGGAACGCGATGACGGTGCCGATCCAGGACAAGGTCGAGCTGTTGCTGGCACTCAACGCCGCCGCGCTGAATGCGGGCGCCGACTACATCAATTCCACCCTGTTCCTGGTCAATGAACAGAAGTACTTCGCCTCCAGCGACGGCTCGTTCATCGACCAGGACATCCATCGCATCTGGCTGCCGTTCACTGCCACCGCCATCGACAAGGCCAGCGGCAGGTTCCGCACTCGTGCCGGCCTGTCCTCGCCGATGGGCATGGGCTACGAGTTCCTTGATGGCGATGCGCGCGGCAAGGTGCAGCTGCCCGGTGGCATCACCGCCTACCGCGATTCCTACGACCCGGTCGAGGACGCCATCGCCGCCGCCCGCCACGCGCGCGAGAAGCTGAAGGCGCCGTCGGTGAAGCCGGGCAAGTACGACCTGGTGCTGGACCCGTCCAACCTGTTCCTGACCATCCACGAGAACGTTGGCCACCCGCTGGAGCTGGACCGCGTGCTCGGCTACGAAGCCAACTACGCCGGCACCAGCTTCGCCACGCTGGACAAGCGCGATGCCGGTTTCCGCTGGGGCAGCGACATCGTCACCTTCTTCGCCGACAAGACCCAACCGGGCAGCCTCGGTGCGGTCGGCTACGACGACGAAGGCGTGAAGACCCAGCGCTGGGATCTGGTGCGCGACGGCATCCTGGTCGATTACCAGGCCACCCGCGATGAGGCCCACATCCTCGGCCGCGATGCCTCGCATGGCTGCAGTTACGCCGATTCCTGGTCCAGCGTGCAGTTCCAGCGCATGGCCAACGTTTCACTGGCACCTGGCAAAAAGCCACTCAGCGTCGAGGACATGATCAAGGACGTGGAGAACGGCATCTACATCCACGGCCGCGGGTCGTACTCGATCGACCAGCAGCGCTACAACGCGCAGTTCGGCGGCCAACTGTACTACCAGATCAAGGACGGAAAGATCGCCGGCATGGTCGAGGATGCGGCCTACCAGATCCGCACGCCGGAGTTCTGGAACGCGTGCACTGCGATCTGCGACGAGCGTGACTTCCGCCTGGGTGGTTCGTTCTTCGACGGCAAGGGCCAGCCCGGCCAGGTCTCGGCGGTCTCGCACGGTTCGTCCACCACCCGCTTCAACGGCATCAACATCATCAACACCGCGCGCAGTCTCGGCGCTTGAGCCACCCATCCTTCGACATGGAGAGCAGCCTTGCAAAGACGTGACTTCCTGGCCCTGACCGGGCTTACCGCGGGCGGGCTGATCGTGCCCTCCTTCTTCGGCAAGGCGATTGCCGCCGAGCAACTGCAGAGCACGCTGGACCTGGGGCTGAAGAAGCGCCTGGCCGATGCAGCACTGGCCGCTGCCCGCCAGGCCGGTGCCACCTACTGCGACGTGCGCATCGGCCGCTACCTGCGGCAGTTCGTGATCACCCGCGAGGACAAGGTGCAGAACGTGGTGAACACCGAGTCCACCGGTGTTGGCATCCGCGTGATCGTCAACGGTGCGTGGGGCTTCGCCGCCACCAATGCGCTGGGTACGGCCGATGTAGCCAAGGCCGCGCAGCAGGCCGCAGCAATCGCCAAGGCCAATGCCGGCGTGCAGACCGCACCGGTACAGCTGGCCAAGGCGCCGGGCGTGGGTGAGGTGAGCTGGCGCACGCCTATCCGCAAGAATGCGATGGAAGTGCCGATCAAGGACAAGGTCGGCCTGCTGCTGGACGTCAACGCTGCGGCGATGGGCGCCGGTGCCAGCTTCGTCAACTCGATGCTGTTCCTGGTCAACGAGCAGAAGTACTTCGCCTCCACCGATGGTTCCTATATCGACCAGGACGTGCACCGCATCTGGGCACCGATGACGATCACCGCCATCGACAAGTCCAGCGGCAAGTTCCGTACCCGCGAAGGCCTGTCCTCGCCGATGGGCCTGGGCTACGAGTATCTGGACGGCGCGGCTGCCGGCAAGGTGGTCAGCCCGAATGGCGTGGTCAACTACAGCTCTTCCTACAACATGAAGGAAGATGCCATCGCCGCCGCCAAGCAGGCGCAGGAGAAGCTGAAGGCCCCGTCCGTTAAGCCGGGCAAGTACGATCTGGTGCTCGACCCGTCGCACACCTGGCTGACCATCCATGAGTCGATCGGCCACCCGCTGGAGCTGGACCGCGTGCTCGGCTACGAAGCCAACTACGCCGGCACCAGCTTCGCCACCCTGGACAAGCGCGAACAGCATTTCCAGTACGGCAGCGAACTGGTCAACATCTTCGCCGACAAGACCCAGCCGGGCAGCCTCGGTGCGGTGGCGTACGACGATGAAGGCGTGAAGTGCAAGCGCTGGGACCTGATCAGCAACGGCAAACTGGTGGATTACCAGACCATCCGCGACCAGGCCCACATCCTCGGCAAGACCGAGTCCGACGGCTGCTGCTACGCCGACTCGTGGTCCAGCGTGCAGTTCCAGCGCATGGCCAACGTGTCGATGGCACCGGGCAAGAAGCCGCTGAGCGTGCCGGACCTGATCAAGGACGTGGAGAACGGCATCTACATCATCGGTGATGGTTCGTTCTCGATCGACCAGCAGCGCTACAACGCGCAGTTCGGCGGCCAGCTGTTCTACGAGATCAAGAACGGCCAGATCACCCGCATGCTGGAAGACGTGGCCTACCAGATCCGCACACCGGAGTTCTGGAACGCCTGCACCGCCGTGGCCGACGAGCGCGACTACCGCCTGGGCGGTTCGTTCTTCGACGGCAAGGGCCAGCCGGGCCAGGTCTCGGCGGTCTCGCACGGTTCGTCGACCGCGCGCTTCAACGGCATCAACGTCATCAACACCGCACGCAGCCTCGGCTGATCGGTCAGGAGCCCTTACACCATGAGTATCTTCACCGAAGCCCAGGCCAAGGCCATCCTCGACAAGGTCATCGCCCTGTCCAAGGCCGACGAATGCACCGCCGTGCTGGCCGGCGCGATCAGCGGCAACATCCGTTTCGCGCTGAACAATGTCTCCACCAGTGGCATCGTCGACAACACCGAACTGGCGGTCACCGTCGCCTTCGGCAAGCGCGTCGGCACTGCCTCGATCAACGAGTTCGACGATGCCGCGCTGGAACGCGTGGTACGCCGCGCCGAAGACCTGGCGCGCCTGGCGCCGGAGAACCCGGAGTTCATGCCGGCCATCGGCAAGCAGAGCTACCGCGCCAGCCCGACCTTCAGCGAATCCACCGCCGCGATCGATCCGGCCTTCCGAGCCAAGGTCGCCGCCGATTCAATCGCCCCGTGCCGTGGCCACGGCCTGATCGCCGCCGGCTTCCTCGAGGACGGCCAGGGCTTCCAGGCCACCGCCAACAGCAACGGCAACTTCGCCTACCAGCGCACCACCAACTTCGATTACACCTGCACCGTGCGTACCGAAGATGGCCGCGGTTCGGGCTGGGTCGGCCGCAACCTGAAGGATGCCGCCGACTTCAAGGCCGACCAGGACATCCGCATCGCCATGCGCAAGGCCACCGAATCGGCCGAAGCCAAGGCGCTGGAGCCGGGCAAGTACACGGTGATCCTGGAACCGGCCGCGGCCGCGGGCCTGATCAGCTTCATGATGAACTTCTTCAGCGCACGCTCGGCCGATGAAGGCCGCAGCTTCCTGTCGAAGAAAGGCGGTGGCAACAAACTGGGCGAGCAGGTCTACGACCCGCGCGTGACCATGATTGCCGATCCGTGGCATCCGGACGCACCGGTGCTGCCGTGGGACGGCGAAGGCATGCCACGCGAGCGCATGGCCATCATCGAGAACGGCAGGATCGCCAACCTGGACTACTCGCGCTTCTGGGCGCAGAAGCAGGGCAAGACCGCCAAGGCAACGCCGGGCAACCTGCTGATGAGCGGTGGCGACAAGAGCACCGCCGAGCTGGTGCGCGGCACCCAGAAGGGCATCCTGGTCACCCGTACCTGGTACATCCGCATGGTCGATCCGCAGACCGTGCTGCTGACCGGCCTCACCCGCGACGGCACCTTCTACATCGAGAACGGCCAGATCAAGCACCCGGTGAAGAACTTCCGCTTCAACGAATCGCCGGTGATCATGCTCAACAACATCGAAGAGCTGGGCAAGCCGGTGCGCGTGGCCGGTGATGAATCCAGCTACGTGATGATGATCCCGCCGATGAAGCTGCGCGATTTCACCTTCACCTCGCTGTCCGACGCGGTCTGATGGATCGCCGGGCCTGCCTGCGCTGGTTGGCCGCTGCCGCTTCGGCGGCGGCGCTGCCGGCCTTGGCGCAGTCAGGCCCGCGCAGTTCGCGCTACGACTTCTGGTTCACCCGCCTGCAGTACGACTCCGGCGATTGGGATGTGGACGCGCGCATGCCGTCCAACCTGATCACCTCGCTGATTGACTACACCTCGCTGCGCGTGGATCCGCAGGAGCACGTGGTGGCGCTGGCCGACCCACGCATGCTGGAAGCGCCGTTCTGCTACCTGGCCGGGCACACGCTGGTGGAGTTCAACGCCGCCGAGCGGCAGAACTTCGTGCGCTATGTGCGCAATGGCGGCTTCGTCTTCGTCGACGACTGCAACCACGATATCGACGGCCTGTTCGCCACCTCGTTCGAGGCGCAGATGGGTCGCCTGTTTGGTCCCAAGGCACTGCAGAAGCTGCCCAACAGCCACCCGCTGTACCGCAGCTTCTTCCGCTTCCCTGATGGCCCGCCCGCCACCAGCTTCGAACTCAACGGCTGGGGCGATGACCTGGTGCACGACTACCTGAAAGGCATCGAGGTCGACGGCCGCCTGGGCCTGCTCTACAGCAACAAGGACTACGGCTGCGAGTGGGACTACGACTGGCGCAACAAGCGCTTCCTGGCCGAAGACAACACCCGCTTCGGCGTCAACATCGTGATGTACGCGTTGAACAATTGATAGGACCTGCACGACCATGACTTCCCCCGACCTCGATTCCCTGTTGCCGCGTCTGGATGCGCTGCGCGCCGCGCTTGCACGCGCCGTGGTGGGCCAGAACACCGTGGTCGAGCAGCTGTTGATCGGCCTGCTGGCCGGCGGACACTGCCTGCTGGAAGGTGCGCCCGGGCTCGGCAAGACCCTGCTGGTGCGCTCGCTCGGGCAGGCGCTGGAACTGCAGTTCCGGCGCGTGCAGTTCACCCCGGACCTGATGCCCAGCGACATCCTCGGCACCGAGCTGCTGGAGGAAGACCACGGCACCGGCCATCGCCACTTCCGTTTCCAGCAGGGCCCGATCTTCACCCACCTGCTGCTGGCCGACGAACTCAACCGCACCCCGCCCAAGACCCAGGCCGCGCTGCTGGAAGCGATGCAGGAACGCACGGTCAGCTACGCCGGCACCACCTACGCATTGCCCGCGCCATTCTTCGTGCTGGCTACGCAGAACCCGATCGAGCAGGCCGGTACCTACCCGCTGCCGGAGGCACAGCTCGACCGCTTCCTGCTGCACGTGCTGGTGGATTACCCGAGCGAGGACGAAGAGCGGCAGATCCTGGAACAGACCACCGGCGGTGCCACCGACGCGGTGCCGAAGGTGATGGATGCCGAAGCGGTGATTGCCCTGCAGGCCGCGGTGCGCCAGGTGCATGTCAGCCCCGATGTGCTGGCCTGGATCACCCGCCTGGTGCGCGCCAGCCGTCCCGGCGAAGGCGCACCGGCAGCAATCAACCAATGGGTGAAATGGGGCGCTGGCCCACGCGCCGGGCAATCGCTGGTGCTGGCGGCGAAAGCACGCGCATTGCTGCAGGGCCGCTTCGCTGCCACCCGTGAGGATGTGCAGGCCCTGGCCGCGCCGGTGATGCGTCATCGCCTGCTGTTGTCGTTCGCCGCCGAGGCTGAGCAGAAGCGTGCCGACGACGTGGTCGCCGCCCTGCTGCAGGCCGTGCCGTTCCCGGGTTGATCCACGCGTGAACGCTGGTACGTCGTTGACCCTGCCACCCGAACTGCGCGCGCGCCTGCGCCTGCTGCGGTTGCGGCCGCGCCTGGCCAGCGGTGCGAGCGGCATTGGCCAGCACGCCAGCCGCAGCCGTGGTGCCGGCCTGGAGTTCGCCCAGTACCGGGCCTACGAGCCGGGTGACGAACTGCGCCAGATCGACTGGAAGCTGTATGCACGCTCGGACCGCTTCTTCGTGCGCGAATCCGAACGCGAAAGCCCGATCACGGTCTGGCTGCTGCTCGATGCCACCGCCTCGGCCGGCCAGGCCGATCGCGCGGCACCGCAGCGCACGCGCCTGGACCACATGCGCGGCGTGGCCGCGTGCGTGGTGGAGCTCGCCCTGCAGCAGGGCGACCGTTTCGGCCTGCTGGCGATCAATGGCGATGGCCTGCAGCTGGTACCCGCAGCGAGCGGCGCACGCCAACGTGACCGCGTGCACCTTCAACTTCATGCGCTGCAGGCGCGCGGCGGCTGGCCATCGGCGGATCGACTACGCCCGCTGTGGGAACGCGTACGCCCCGGCGACATGCTGCTGGCCATTGGCGATGGCTTTGATGAAGCCGGCATCGTGCTGCTGGAACAACTGGCCAGCGCGCGCCGTGAAGTGGCCCTGCTGCAGATCCTGACTGCCGACGAACGCGACTTCCCGTTCGATGCCGGCCACCGCTTCCGCGATCCGGAAACCGGCGAGGAACTGCTGGGCGATGGTGCGGCGATCCGCGCCGACTACCTGCAGCGCTTCGCCGACGCACGCAGTGCGCTGCAGTCGCGCCTGCAGGCCAGTGGCATCGCCAGTGCCACCGGCTGGCTCGACCAGCCGCTGGATCAACCACTGCAGGCGCTGTTCGGGCGTGGGGGCGGTGCATGATCCTGCTGTTCCCGTTGGGCCTGGCCGCGCTCGCCGCAGGGCTGTTGCCGTTGTTGATCCACCTCGCCCGCCGCCATCCGTACACACCGCTGGATTTCGCCGCGCTGCGCTGGCTGCGCGCACAGATCCGGCCACGCCAGCGCATCCGCTTCGATGACTGGCCATTGCTGCTGGTGCGCCTGCTGTTGCTTGCCGCGCTGGCTTTGCTGCTGGCACGGCCTGCGTTGACCGGGCCTGCACCAGCCCCCACTGCGTGGACGGTCGTTGCTCCAGGGCTGGACGCGACCGCTCTGCGCGGCACCGCCGAAGCGGGCAACTGGCATTGGCTGGCGCCGGGCTTCCCGGCCATTGATCAAGTGCCACCTGCGTCCACGGACTCCCTGCCCAGCCTGCTGCGCGAACTGGACGCGCAGCTGCCCGTTGGCACCGCATTGACCGTGCACGTTCCCGATCCCCTGCCCGGCCTGGATGGCGCCCGCCTGCAGCTGTCGCGTGAGGTGCAATGGCACACGCAGCCGATGCCGGTCACTGCGCAACCGCGTGCCGCAACGTCGCCGCGCCTGCGCGTGCACAGCGATGCTTCGGCCGCTGCCCAGCACTGGTTGAATGCACTGCAGCGCGCGTGGGGCGTGCAGGCGCCGCTCGCTCCTCTGGTGGCGGATACCCTGCCCGAACGCGGCGAGATCGGCGTATGGAGCCGCAACGATGCACTGCCGGCGAACTGGCAGGCGTGGCTGCGCGACGGCGGTCGTGTCATGACTATGACTGCCGGCAAGCCTGCTGCCAGCGCCAGCATCCTGCTGCGCAACACCGAGGGCACCCCGCTGCTGTGGCAGCAACGCATCGGCCACGGTGTCCTGCTGTCTCTGCCCGGTGACTGGGACGCCTCAGGCAACGCTGCGCTGCGCGATCCGCAGTTGCCGCGTGCCCTGCTGCTGGCGCTGCAAGCGCCCCCTTCGCCGCGCCTCGGCGATGCAAGGGACCAGGCGCCCTATCGGTCTGCGTTGCCTGCGGCAACACCGCCGGTGCGGGAGCCAACCGCCTGGTTGCTGCTGACCATCGTGCTGCTGTTCGCGCTGGAGCGCTGGATGGCCAGCAGTCGCCGGCGCAGGGTGGCCACATGAACACTCTGCAGCACGCCTGGCAACGCGCACGCCGTCGCCGTGCGCTCATCACCCTGCTGTTGTGCCTGCCATGGGCGCTGGCCGCCACGGTGCTGGCCCTGCGTCTTGCAGGCTTCGATATCGCCTGCGTCGTCGGCACGGTCAGTCTGCTCGCGTGTGCGGCCTTCGCCACTGCGCGTGCCCGCCAGCTGGACCGGCAGTGGCTGCAGCGCCAGCTCGATGGCAGCGGTGCCAGCGAGGACAGTGCCGATCTGCTGTTCGCCGATGCCGCCACGCTCAATCCGCTGCAGCAGCGCCAGCGCACGCATGTGCTGGCCATGCTGGAATGCGCGATGCCGGAGCTGCGTCCGCGCTGGCCGCGTGGGGCACTGGCGCTGTGCTGGATCGCAGGCCTGGCCATTGTTGCGCTGGCACTCGGCTGGCCGCGTTCGAATCCCGGTTCCGCGCCTGCTCGCACGTCGGCGCCAGGCAGCACGGCGTCCGCAGGCCCGCTGCAACTGCAGTCCAGTCGCCTGCGCATCGACGCACCGGCTTACACCGGGCAAGCCACGCTGACGCAGAGCACGCTGGATGCAAAGGTCGCCGCCGACAGCCAGCTGTCGTGGTCGTTGCGCTTCGACCACGCACCGGCCAAGGCATGGCTGCAGTTCCACGATGGTCGACGGCTGCCGCTGAGCGAGCGCGATGGGCAGTGGCAGGCACAGGATGTGGCGCGCACGCCGGTGCTGTACCGCGTGGTGAGCGAACCGGCGCTGGCCGAAACCCGCCTGTACCGGCTGGATGTTGTGGCCGACCGCGCGCCCAGCGTGCGCGTGCTGGAGCCGGCCGCCAGCCTGGTGCTGGGCACGCCCGGGCAACGGCAATGGGCGCTGCGCTTCGAGGCCAGCGACGATTACGGTGTCGCGGCGCAGGCAACGCTGTCGATCACCACCACCCAGGGCAGCGGTGAGAACATCACCTTCGTGAAGCGCAGCGTCACGCTTGCCGGCAGCGGCGAAGCCACCGCGCGGCGTTTCGCCCATACCCTTGATCTGGCTGCGCTGGGCGCACAGCCCGGCAACGATGTCATCGCCCAGCTGGAAGTGCGCGACAACCATGCGCCCACGCCGCAGACCGGACGCAGCAGCAGCGTGATCCTGCGCCTGCCCAGCGCCGAAGTCGCACTCGGTGCAGAGCTGGAAGGCCGCATCAAGAAGACCCTGCCTGCCTACTTCCGCAGCCAGCGGCAGATCATCATCGATGCCGAAGCGCTGATCCGGCAACGACGCAGCCTGGCCGCCGAGGACTTCGTGAAGCGCAGCGATGCGATCGGCGTCGACCAGCGCATCCTGCGCCTGCGCTACGGCCAGTTCCTGGGTGAGGAAAGCGAAGGTGCGCCGAAGCCACCGCCGACCAGCGACCTGCCCACCAGCGATACGCCCGCCGCAGACGACCACGACCATGACGACGAGCACGATCACGACCATGGCGCCGATGCAGGCGCGCACGACGCGCATGGCCACGACCACGGCGGCAAGCCGGCCAATGCCGATACGCCACCGGTGTTCGGCAGCGCCACCGATGTGCTATCGGAGTACGGCCACACCCATGACCACGCCGAGGCGGCCACCCTGCTCGATCCGCAGACCCGTGCCACGCTGAAGGCCGCGCTGGACCAGATGTGGTCGGCCGAAGGCGAGCTGCGCCAGGGCCGTCCGGAGCAGGCATTGCCTTTTGCCTACAAGGCGCTGGGCTTGATCAAGCAGGTGCAGCAGGCCGAGCGCATCTACCTGGCCCGGGTCGGGCCGGAGCTGCCACCGATCGATGAAGGCCGTCGCCTCGGCGGTGATCGCGCTGGACTGGCCAGTCGCGAACTGCCGCTGGCCGCCCGCACCCCGCCCGATCCGGCCATCGTTGAATCCTGGCAGCGCCTGGGTGATGACAACGGCGCACCGGATCTCGATGCGCTTGCGGCCTGGCAGCAGCGCAATGCAGCCTACCTGCCTGATGCATTGGATCTGGCTGCGGCCATCGAGCAGCTGCGCATCGAGCCCGACTGCAGCGACTGTCGCCAGCGCCTGCGCGCGCAGCTGTGGCGGGCGCTGCAGCGTCCGCTGCCGCAGGCGATGCGGCGCAGTGCCGCCGATGCGATGGGGCAGCGGTACCTTGATGCGCTGGAGGCGCAGCCATGAACGCCTCCGCTGTGAACCTGTGGATTGCACTGGCACTTGCCCTGATCGTGGTCATCGCCAGCGTGCGCCAGCTGCGTGGAAACACCGCCCACCCTGGCCGCCGGTGGATCGTGATCGCACTGCAGATCATCGTCGCCGCGCTGCTGTATTTCTGCCTGGTGCCGCCCACCCGCCAGCAACCCGCAGGCGGGCTGGTGGTCCTCGGAACCGATGCCGGCAAGGCCGGTGCGCTCCCGGCCAGCGAAGGCCCGCTGTTGCTTTTGCCCGAAGCTGCCGATATTCCCGGCGCACAGCGCGTTCCCGACCTGGCCACCGCGCTGCGCCAGCATCCGGCGTCCACACTGACACTGGTCGGTGCGGGCCTCGCCGCACGTGATCGCGACGCGGTGTTGCCGCCGGATGTACGTTGGCAGGCCGCACCGGAGCCGCGCGGCTGGATCGCGCTGCAACCACCGGCCGATGTCGCTCCCGGTGCTCGTTTTGACGTCCAGGCACAGGCGCGTGGCGCGGCCAAGGCGAAAGCAGAGCTGCTTGACCCCGCCGACAGCGTGGTTGATCGCACGGACGTTGCCGAGGACGGGCGCGTGAAGCTCAGCGGCATCGCCCGCGCCGAAGGCCGCAGCGTGTTCCAGCTGCGCCTGCTCGATGCCGACGGCCATGTGGTGGACAGCGTACCGGTGCCGCAGCAGACCCTGCCGGCCGCACCGCTGCGCCTGCTGGTGCGCGCCAGCGCGCCGGGCCCAGAGCTGAAGTACCTGCGGCGTTGGGCGGCCGATGCCGGCATCCGCGTGCAGGTGCAGGCCGATACCGGGGCGGGTGTCAGCGTGGGAGATGGCGCGGTCGCGCTGGATGCGGCGTCACTCGCGCGCAGCGATCTGCTGTTGCTGGACGAGCGCAGCCTGGCCGCATTGAGTGCCGGCCAGCTGGCTGCCGTGCGGCAGGCGTTGCGCGAGGGACTGGGCGTGCTGGTACGCAGTGCGGGCGCACCTTCGGCCAGCGCGCGCCAGCGCCTCCGCGATCTGGGCCTGCCGGTGCAAGGCGATGGCAGCAGCCACGCCCTCGAACTTCCCGGCGACGGCGACAGCGCGGTCCTCGCCGCACGGCGTGGCCCGCTCGCCGCGGGTACGCTGCCGACCGGCTACGGCGAAGAGGCTGACCGCAGCTCGCACAATGCTCCCCTGCCTGCGCTGGAAGCACTCGCGCTGCAGGCACCGGGCAGCACCGCCCTGCTGCAGGATGGCACGGGCAAGGCTGTCGGTGGCTGGCGCGCTGCCGGCAAGGGCCGCATCGGCCTGCTGCCGCTGACCGACAGCTGGCGCTGGGTACTGGCCGGGCGCGACGACCGCCACGGCGAACTGTGGAGCGGCGTGGTGGCCACGCTGGCACGTGCACAGGGCAGCGCTGATGCGCTGTGGTCACCGCAACCGATCAGCTGGGCAGGCGAACGGCAGGCGCTGTGCGGTGTGCAGGCGCCGCTGCATGTCTTCAACAAGCGTGGCGACGATGTACCCCTGATCGTCGATGGCGCGACGTCGGCGCTGCGCTGCGCTGGCTGGTGGCCCCGCGAACCGGGCTGGCAGCGCCTGCAGCATGGCGGCAGCGTTGTCTGGCGCTATGTGTTCGACCCGAAGGATGCACCGACGCTGCATCGGCAGGCGATGATCGATGCGACCACACGTGCACTGGCTGCCAGCACGCCGGCAGACGCGTCAGTGATGCAACCCGTGTCAGGCCTACGCTGGCCGTGGTGGCTGGCGTTCGTGTTGTGCGCATCGCTGCTGTGGTGGCTGGAACGGCGACGCTGAGCCCATCGATTGGATCGCGGACAGCATCCACGCATGGCGTGGATCTACTGGCCGGTTGCCCTGGTAGATGCCAACCTTGGTTGGCGCCTTTCCGCGAGGTCAACGCGTGCCCGCACGCCGGTACACGCCATTGAAGCGCACGTTCATGCCACCGCATTCGCTGTTGTCGGCCACGATCAGCACCTCCCCCAGCGAATGCACGCGCACCTTGCAGGTGTCCTCTACAAACTCGACATCGGCACCACGCGGCGCCGCGCGCGCTTCCACCTGGCCCATGTTCGGCCCGTAGGGACGCTGCTCCGGCGTGGGGTTGGCGGAGGGCCAGTAGGCGTCACCCTCCACATGCAGCTGCCCGCCCTCCACGGTGATGCGCAGGCCGTTGTCGCCGTCCTTCCAGTGGCCCGCCCAATCCTGCAGCGACGGCACGACCACCGGCAACGCCTGCAGCTTGCTGCGGTCCACCCAGCCAGCACTGCCACCCACCTTGTTCGGGAAGAACGCGCAGCGGTAGCGGCCAAGATCACGCCCGGTCACCACGGTATCGCCATTGACCACATAGCTGCGCTGTCGGCAGGCCGGTTCGCCCTTCGCCGGGCAGCCGTCCATGTCGCCAAGCAGGTACAGACGGGGCGCATCGACCACCCGCGCCAGAGCGAACCGGCTCTGTTCAGAGGGAAACGCGCCATTGCGGCAGGCGCCATCATCGGCGATGCCATCGGCGAAGGCGGACGCCGGCAGCAATGCGGCCAGCAGGCAGATCGAACGCAGGAACATGGCAGCACTAGCGGTGGGGAGCCGGCAGGATATACCGGCCTACTTCACCGGCGGTGCATCGCCGGCATCCTGCTCCTGGGAGAACCGCAGCGCACGCTGCTGCTGTTCGGCACTGAGCTCCGGCGGTGGCCGCGCCACGGCGGCCTGGATCTGCGCCGGTCCGCCGGTGAGTTTGTTGATCCCCTTGGCCGCCGCCATCACACCCTTGACCACGCCCATCATGATGTAGCCACCGCCCATGCTGACCTGCTCCGGCGACGGCGGTTCGCTCCAGTCGCGACTGAAGCGGTTGTCGCCGAACTTCACCGGGTTCTTGAAACGGTACAGATCCAGCGGCTCGTCTTCGGGCTTGAGCGCACGCACTTCGCCAAGGGTGGTGACGTTGTCCTGCGGCAGGGTGGTGGAGATCGGCGCGGTGGTTGCCGCCGGCGCATCTGCAGGAGGTTCGGGCGCTGGGTCGGGCACCGCTACCGGCGTGGCCTGCTGCGCCTGCGCGATACCGGCCAGCAGCATGCTGGCCAGGACGGCTCCCTGCGTTCCACGTCGTGCCACAGCCATCCACCCTGTTGGTTGCGTCCAGCACCCAAGGATACGGATGCCGGCTTCAGATTTCGTTGCTGCACTGGCAGCTGTTCAGCCAGGGGAGATGCGGCGACGCCACGGGACGCGAGCACTGAACGGTTCATGCCCTTGGTGTGCGGTGTCTCACATCCTGAGACGTGAGTGTGGTGCCATGTGACCCCTCGCAATCCGTCCCGGCTCCACTTTCCATGGCTTACGAACTCGCCAAGCGCACCGCCGATGCCGAGCAGAAGCTCGCCACCCGCGATGGCCTGCCCGCCCGCGACGGCGCACTGCTCAGCGCGCGCCTGCAGCGCCGCTACCAGGACCGCATCACCGGCAGCTTTGCCATTCCCGGCCGCGAAGGCCGCTATGCGCCCATTCCCGATTCGGTGCCGCCGGCCCTGGCTGCCGCCCTGAAGGCGCGTGGCATCGAACAGCTCTACAGCCACCAGGCCGAGGCCTGGAACGCCAGCCAGCGCGGCGAGCACGTGGCCATCGTCACCCCCACCGCCAGCGGCAAGTCGCTGTGCTACACCCTGCCGGTGGTCAGCGCGGCGATGCAGGACAAGGCCAAGGCGCTGTACCTGTTCCCGACCAAGGCACTGGCCCAGGACCAGGTGGCCGAGCTGCTGGAACTCAACCGCGCTGGCGACCTCGGGGTGAAGGCCTTCACCTTCGATGGCGACACTCCCGGCGATGCGCGCCAGGCCATCCGCCTGCACGGGGACATCGTGGTGTCCAACCCGGACATGCTGCACCAGGCGATCCTGCCGCATCACACCAAGTGGGCGCAGTTCTTCGAGAACCTGCGCTACATCGTCATCGACGAGGTGCACACCTATCGCGGCGTATTCGGCAGTCACGTCACCAACGTGCTGCGCCGGCTCAAGCGCATCTGCGCGTTCTACGGCGTGCAACCGCAGTTCATCCTGTGCTCGGCCACCATCGGCAACCCGCAGGCGCATGCCGAGGCGCTGATCGAGGCACCGGTCACCGCCATCACCGAATCCGGCGCGCCCAGCGGGCCCAAGCAGGTGCTGCTGTGGAACCCGCCGGTGATCAATCCGGACCTGGGCCTGCGCGCCTCGGCACGCTCGCAGAGCAACCGCATCGCACGCATTGCGATCAAGTCCGGGCTGAAGACCCTGGTGTTCGCGCAGACCCGCTTGATGGTCGAGGTGCTGACCAAGTACCTGAAGGACATCTTCGACCACGACCCGCGCAAGCCGCCGCGCATCCGCGCCTACCGTGGCGGCTACCTGCCCACCGAACGCCGCGAGACCGAGCGTGCGATGCGCGCGGGCAACATCGACGGCATCGTCAGCACCTCGGCGCTGGAGCTGGGCGTGGATATCGGCAGCCTGGACGTGGTCATCCTCAACGGCTACCCCGGCAGCGTGGCCGCCACCTGGCAGCGCTTCGGCCGTGCCGGCCGCCGTCAGCAGCCGGCGCTTGGGGTGATGGTGGCCAGTTCGCAGCCGCTGGACCAGTACGTGGTGCGGCATCCGGACTTCTTCGCCGAGGCCTCGCCCGAGCACGCGCGCATCGCGCCGGACCAGCCGCTGATCCTGTTCGACCACATCCGCTGCGCGGCGTTCGAGCTGCCGTTCCGGGTTGGCGATGGCTTCGGCCCGATCGACCCGGAAGTGTTCCTGGAAGCGCTGGCTGAAACCGAGGTGATCCACCGCGAAGGCGAACGCTGGGAATGGATCGCCGACAGCTATCCGGCGAACGCAGTCAGCCTGCGCGCAGTGGCCGATGGCAACTTCGTGGTGGTCGATCGCAGCGATGGCCGCCAGCAGATCATCGCCGAGGTCGACTATTCCGCTGCTGCACTCACCCTGTATGAAGGCGCCATCCACATGGTGCAGTCCACGCCCTACCAGGTGGAGACGCTGGACTGGGAAGGCCGCAAGGCCTATGTCACCCGCACGCATGTGGATTACTACACCGACAGCATCGACTTCACCAAGCTCAAGGTGCTGGACCGCTTCGATGGTGGCGTGGCCGGGCGTGCCGATTCGCACCATGGCGAAGTGCACGTGGTGCGTCGCGTGGCCGGCTACAAGAAAATCCGTTACTACACCCACGAGAACATCGGCTACGGCCCGGTGAACCTGCCCGACCAGGAACTGCATACCACCGCGGTGTGGTGGCAGCTGCCGCAGGCGCTGTTGCTGCGCGCGTTCGCCAGCAAGCAGGATGCGCTCGATGGTTTCCTCGGCGCGGCGTATGCGCTGCACATCGTCGCCACCGTGGCGGTGATGGCCGATGCGCGCGACCTGCAGAAGTCGGTCGGCAACGGCGATGGTTCCTGGTTCGCGATCGCCGACCAGAGCGGCCGTGGTCAACTGCGTGGCAGCGAAGGTGATCCCGGTGTGGTGGAGCTGCTGCAGGAGTTCGTGCCCACCGTGTATCTGTACGACAACTTCCCCGGCGGCGTCGGCCTGAGCGAACCGCTGTGGCAGCGCCAGGCCGAGCTGGTGCAGCGCGCGCGCGAACTGGTGCAGCGCTGCGACTGCAAGGCCGGCTGCCCGGCCTGTGTCGGCCCGGTGCTGGCCGCTCAGGAAGAGGATGAAACCTCGCCGCGCGCGCTGGCGCTGCGTGTGCTGGACCTGTTCGATGGCGAGGCCTGCCAGCACGTGCCCGACGTGGTGATGACCACGCGCGATCCGATGGAGCTGCTGGCCCCGTGAGCCTGAGCCTGGACAAGCTGCGCCTGCTGCGGAAGCAGGCCGGTGACCCGAAGGCAGTCACGCCGGCTGCGCCCGAGCCGCCGCCCGCATCACCTGCGGCACCGGTTGCCGCCAACGATGCGCGGCAACCACCGGCCGAGCGTTCGGTGTTCGCCTGGGTCGAACAGGAAATCCGCCACAAGCCGACCGGTGCAGCGGCCTCCACACCGGCACCCGCACCGCTGCGTCGGCCGGAAGTGGGCAGCCTGCATCGCCTGCTCGGCCTGCGTTCGCGGGGTGGAGCCGCGCCGGCACGCGCCAGCGCGCAGGATCGCCAGCTGCCCGGCGAGGAGATCGCACCGGGCCTGTTCCTGATCGAATCGCTGCAGCCGCAGCCCATTCCGTCGCAGCCGCTGTCACTGGATTTCGCCCGCCGCGAAGGCGAACACGTGGCCCCACGCGATCTGCTGTTCTTCGATACCGAGACCACCGGCCTGGCCGGCGGCACCGGCACCCGTGCCTTCATGATCGGTGCCGCCGACTGGCATGTGTGCCCGCAACGCGGCGAAGGCCTGCGCATCCGCCAGCTGCTGCTGGCGACGATGGCCGCCGAGGATGCGATGCTGGCCACCTTCGCCCGCTGGCTGCAGCCGTCCACCGTGTTCTGCAGCTACAACGGCCGCAGCTACGATGCGCCGCTGCTGAAGGCGCGCTACCGGCTGGCCCGCCAGCGCTGCCCGATCAGCGCGCTGGATCACGTCGACCTGCTCTATCCCACCCGCCGCCGCTATCGCGGCACGTGGGAGAACTGCAAGCTGTCCACCATCGAACGCCAGCTGCTGCGCGTAGTGCGCGAGGACGACCTGCCCGGTTCTGAAGCGCCGGGCGCATGGCTGCGCTTCCTGCGCGGCGGCGACGCGGTGAACCTGCGCCGGGTGGCCGACCACAACCACCAGGACGTGGTGACCCTGGCCCTGCTGCTGCAGCGGCTGGTACGGGAAGAACAACGTGAACGCGAAACCCTGGCGCTGGTCGGGCAGTAGGCGTTGACGCGGCCTGACGGTGGCAGCGGTGACACTGCCGCCACCATCCACGCCTGGAGCCCGACGATGCGCCTCAACCCCCTGGTCCTGCTCGCCATCCTGCCCTTGGCCGCCTGCAGTCACGCCGGCAGCAGCACCACCCATGATCCCGCGCCGGCGCCCGTGGCCGATACCGCACACGAATGCAGGCCGGAGGCGCTGGAGGCCTTCACCGGCAAGACCGCCGACGAAGCCACGATCAAGAAACTGGTGGCTGACAGCGGCGCGCGCGGTGCACGGGTGGTCAAGCCGGGCATGGCGGTGACCATGGACTTCCGCCAGGACCGCGTGACCGTGCAGGTGGATGCGCAGAACCGCATCGAGCGCGCCAGCTGCGGTTGATGTTCCCAAGGAAGTGCCGACCGCTGGCCGGCGCCCCACATTGCCGGCCAGCGGCCGGCACTACCGCTCAGAGGCGCTCGGCCTTGCCGCTGGCCAGTGCGCGCGCGATCACCTGCTTCGCCTGTGCCGAGGCCTGCGCCTGCAGTTGCGCCTGGCGTTCACCCAGTTCCGCCTGCTGGCTGCCCAGCGCGGCCTGGCGCAGGCCCAGCTTCGCCTGCTGGTTGGCCAGTTCGCTGATGTCGTGGCTGTGTGCGTCCTGCACCGCCTGCACTTCACGCATCGCAAGACGGGCCTCGGCTGCGGCCTGGCGGGCAATCGCGGCATCATCCATCGCACCGCTCGCGGCCCTCGCGGCCTCCGCTGCGGCCTGGCGGTTGATGTCGCTCTCGCGCACCGCCCTGCTGGCGGCCTGCGTCGCCACGCGGCTGATTTCGCGGGCGTGCACGGCCTGCTTGCGACCCAGTTCACCCTGCTGGCGCCCCAGTACGCCCTGCTCGCGACCGAGCTGGCCCTGCTGGCGGCCCAGTTCGGCCGATTGCGCATAGACGCGCTGCAGCGGCTGGATCAGGGCCGGATCACGCACGGCATAACGCTTGCTGCCTTCGCGGAACCACAGCACCGGGCCATCGCGGCCGACATCGTGGCGGGCCTGCTTGATGTCCTCGATCGTCGCGCTGGCATAGCTGCGGCCATGGTCGATCAGCACGTGGCCACGTTCCAGGTCGTTGCCCAGGTGCAGCTCGCCCACCGTGGTGTAGCTGTCGTCATCCTCTGCCGGCGGTGACGGAGGGGCGGGCGGCGCAGGCGGTGCATCGGCGGCGGCCGGCGGGGTTGGCGGCGTCGGCGGGGTCGGCATCACCACGTGGGTGGCATTGGCCGGCACTGCAGGCGCGGCCGGCGGTGCGGGTACCGCCTTCGGCGGTGCGGGCGGCGCTGGCGGTGCCGGCGCGGCCACCAGGCGCATCGGCGCCACGCCCACTGCAACCACCAGGGCGGTCAGGCCGATGGCGAGGATACGCGGGCAGGCGCGACGCGGCTGCAGGCTCATCAGGCGGCGCTTCAGGCTGGTGGTGCTCGGCGCGGCACTGGCCACGCCCAGGTGCGGCTGCGGCGCCACACCCAGCTGCAGCAGCAGGCGGCCGTAGGCGTGGCGGCTGGCACCGTGCTGGCCCACCACCGCCGCATCCACCGCTTCCTCGCGGGTCTGGGCGTATTCGCGCACGGCCAGGCGCAGCAGCGGATGGAAGAAGAACAGATGCTGGGCCAGTGCGGGCAGCAGACCCCACTGCAGGTCACGCCGCTGCAGGTGTTGCAGTTCGTGAGTCAATGCCAGGTCCAGCGCATCACCCTGCAGGGCGTTGTCGCCGGCCGGCAGCAGCAGCACCGGGCGGAACGGCCCGACCAGCTGCGGTACGTCCACCTGCGCGCTCATCCACAGCCGCGGCGCAGGGCGTACGCCGTGGGCATCGGAGGCCAGCTGCAGCGCCTGCACCAGCGCCTCGTCCTCGCAGGGATAGGCGGCGGCCAGCAGCGCGCGGCAGCGGCGCCACTCACCGAAGGTGCGCAGGGCCATCAGCAGCACACCGGATGCCCACAGCGCGGCCAGTGCAACGGCCCACCACGCCACTGCCGGCACGTCCGCTGCAGGCACCGGCATCGTCGCCAGCAGCTGCGCCGAGGCTTCCGGCGCCAGCGGGTAGACCAGATCTGCGGCAACGTCAGTGGCGGTCATCGCCACCGCCTGCGGTGCCGGCAGCCAGGCCAGCTGCAACGGCTGGCTCCAGAACAGGCCGAGCACGGCCTGCAGCGATACCAGCCACCACAGGCGGCAGCGGGTGGCCGCCGACAGCGACGGCAGCGCGCGGCACACGCCGTACACCAGGGCCACCAGCAGCACGGTCTGCAGGCTGGTCCAGCCCAGCCGTTCCAACAACGGGATCAGCATCGTGGTGTCCATGGCTCAGCCCTCGTGGCGGCGCGATTGGAGTTCGGCGACCAGCGCTTCCAGCTCGGCCAGCTCGTTGTCGCTGACCTGCTGGCGCTGCGACAGGTAGGCCACGAACGGCGACACCGAGCCCTGCAGGGTGTTGTCGACGAACTGGGCCACTGCACCCTGCAGCACGCTTTCCGGGCCACGCGTGGCCTGGTAGCGGTAGACGCCGTCCTGCTGCTGGCGACGAAGATACCCCTTCGCCCGCAGCCGCTCCATCATCGTCAGCACGGTGGACCGGGCCAGGCCACGGGCCTCGCCGTAGCCACTGGCGACCTCGCCGACGCTGGCCGGCGCATGTTCATCGATGTACTGCAGCAGGGCCAGTTCCTGGTCCCCGATCGTCTTGCCACGCATGACACCACTCCCTTGACTACACGTGTCGCCACTTTCTGCGTGACGACAACTGTAGTCAACCCCCCGGAAGTCATGGGCCGACGAACGGTAGCGACGCGACGCTGATGCAAGCCAAATCCAGCATCAAGGGATAACGGAATCCAAAGCCACGTGCTCAGTGGCTCTCCGGTACCTGTCCGGATGATTGCGCAGCCTTCAGCCTGAGATTGCTCGCTCGCACTCGGGTCGCCAGCACGACGTCGGCGTTTTCAACCACCATCACCCGATCTGCCCGCTCTATTGTCTCGGGGCGATGGGCGACAATGATCCGCGTCAGACGAAGTCTATCGACAGCATCATTTACCAGACGCTCATTGGCGACATCAAGATGGCTTGTCGCTTCGTCCAGAAACAGAACGCTGGGCTCACGGTAAAGCGCCCTGGCAAGAATAAGCCGCTGCTTCTGCCCGCCGGACAATGTGCTTCCCATGTCGCCTATCAGGCTGTGATAGCCCATGGGCATGCCCATTACATCGTCATGGATCGCCGCCAGCCGCGCCGCGTGCTCCACACGCTCCTGTTCGGCAGCTCCCTGAAAGAAGGATATGTTCTCTGCAATGCTGCCGGCGAAAAGCTGGTCATCCTGCATTACCGCGCCGATGGCTTCACGCAGGCGCCGAGCGCCAGCGCCGCGCAGCGTCTGTCCACCAATGCGGATACTTCCCTCCGTAGGCTCAAGAAGACCGAGCATGAGCTTCATGAGCGTTGTCTTGCCGCATCCTGATCCACCGATGAGCGCCAACGATTCCCCTGGCTTCACAACAAAACTGCAGTTGCGGAATATCCAGGGCTCACCGTTGCCATAGCGGAAGGAAAGATTCTCAACCTCCACGCCCATCTCACCGGGCAAGGCCGGGGCGATTCCCTCTCCGCAATCCTCGGGCTCGGACAGTACGATGTCCGACAGACGTTCACCATGCAGGCGCAGCATCCGGAACTCAACCCACTTGTCGACGAGATTGCCGACACGCTGCGAAAACTGCTCCCGGTATGCGAGGTAAGCGATCAGCATGCCGACGGTGAACACATTTGACATCGCAAGCAACGCACCGATCCAGATCACGGCGATCCGCTCAATGCCGAACACCAGCTGGTTGATGCTCGTAAAGCCCAGGCCCATCTGGGCCAACCTCAACTCTTCGTTGACGGTGTCAACCATCAGATTCTCGTGGGCAGCACGCCGCTGCGGCTCCTGACCCGCTACCTTCAGGCTCTGTATACCGCGGAGTGACTCGAGCAGATGCGTCTGCTGCCGGGCACCGACCATCAGCTGCTGCTCGGTCCGATTACGGAACTCACGGTAGGACAGAGATCGGGCACCCGCATAGACGGCCACGGCACACAGCGTCACCATCGCCAGTTCCCATGAGTAGATGAGCATCAGCGCGAAGGTCATGATCGCCATGAGACCGTCAATGATGCCCTCCACGAAACTGGTGGTGATGACCGTCCTGATCTCTCGGATGGAGCCAAGGCGTGAGGTGATGTCACCAAGGTGACGTTTCTCGAAGAATGCCAACGGCAGACGCATCAGGTGGGCGAAAATATTGTTCGTCCACTGCAATCCGAAATGCGTGGAAAGATAGACCACAGACCAGCCACGCAGCAGGTTGATTGCAACCTGCAGAAGCAGGGCGATGCCAAATCCAATCCCGAGGACGGTGAGCATGTCACGATCCGCCGAGACAAGTGCCTGATCCACCACCCATTGCAGCAGGAATGGCGCCAGCACGACGAAAACCTGCAACGCCAGCGACAGAATCAGAACCTGGGCCAACGAGCGCCACATGCCGCGCACCGCGCCAGTCAATTGCTGCAGGCTGATCGCCGGTGCGCGCTTCACGGGCTTGAGCTCGGCCGTCGGTGTCAGCTCCAGCACAACTCCGGTAAAGTGCTCCGATGCCTCGCGGTAGCTGAGTTTCCGCTCACCGACGGCGGGATCACAAATGACGATCCCTGATGCACGCACCGTTTTCAGAACCACGAAATGGTTCATGTCCCAGTGCAGTATGCACGGAGTCGTCAGCTTCCCCAGTTCTTCGAGTTCGACTCGAATCGCGCGCGCCGAAAAGCCAATCTGCTGGGAGATCTGAACCAGCCGATCCAGACGCAGCCCTTTCAGCGAAAGATTAAACCGCTGGCGCAGCACGGCCAGCCCACCGTGCTGGCCATGGTGGTCAGCCACCATCGCCAATGCGGCCAACCCGCATTCGGCGCTTTCAGACTGCAGGATGACCTTCATGTGCGCAGCCGCTTGGATTGCCGGGAAAGGGGCATGACGGACGACACGATCACGTCAGCTGTCACTGTCGCGGTGCCCAGGGCGCTCAGGCTCCATCGGCGCATCTCCGGAAATCCGGAAGAGCGTCAGTCGTCCCTTGGTCACACCAGCATCGCCGCGCGCCTCGATGTCCGAGAACGAGACCAGGACAGACCCATCCGGCATTCGATGCGCGGAAGGAGCGAATGGATTGTAGGCAAGCCGTTCCGTCAGGAGCTGCTCGGGACCTGCCCTGCCCTGCACATCCACTGCGCGCCTGTACAGATCGAAACTGACGGGAAACCGCGCTGTGGCGCCCTTGTAGGAAGGGTAGACATAGTAGATGTCCACGCCGCCGTCCTGTCGAGGCAGCGCGAACCCGTCGTGGACATCCGGCTTGTTCGGAGACTTTGCTGGCGAAAGCTCCACAGGGCCGGACCAGGTTCTGCAGTCGGGGCTGACGCTGTACAGCGTTGTCATGTAGCCACCTTCGGGCGCCTTCTGATAACTCATGAAGCAGCCATGCTGGCCCAGCGGCACCACGCGCGGATACGCCACGGGTGTCGATGCCGCCCCCTGAAACTCCGATGGTGATCGGGCATTGCGCATCGACATCCAGCGAGGACCGGTTCCCATTCCACGGAATGTCAGATAGAGATCGCCTTCTGCCTGCACCCATCGAGGTGCCTGGACCAGCTGGGTCAGTCCCGGGACATCCGGCAGCCGCTGTGGCGCCCCAAACCCCTGCGGCGTGGCCCGCGCGCGCCAAAGCGTGATATTGCTGAAATCAGCGTCACTGCCTGCAAAGTAGAGCCACGCATCGTTATCGATGTGAACGAGCACCGGAGCATCCTCCAGCACTGAACCAAACGACAGCGGCTCAGGCTGGTCCATGAGGCGACCATCAGAGGACCGGATCTGCATCAGCCGTGATGAGTCCATGTCGCCGCGGAGATACTGCGCATACACCACTTTGAATCCGCCGGCGGGCGCACTCAGTACCGCGATCTGCCGATCCACGCCGTTAGACACTGGAGACCGCCAGGTGCCCGCGGGGCCGACAGGCAGTTCCGTGGCCTTCGGAAGCACCATTGGCTTCGATGACACTGGATGTTGCGCAACCGGAGGCAGGCTTGGAGCAGCATCGGCCAAGGCGGGGGCGACGGCTGCATGGAACAGAAAGAAGACCGCGATCAGGCATCTAATTGGCATCTGAACACCAGATATTGCAGGCATACTTGCTCCCGCGGGTTACCGGTTGGCCCGCATGCAGCGCACCCGGATTGACGCTTCGCTGTTGTCGGCCACGGTTACGGAACATGAGCAGGGCGCCACGAAGAGGGCGCACACTCAGGTCGAAGGCAGGAAAGAGGGTTTCCCCGCCTTCGAACCCATCGTTGAGGTACGCAAGAAGTGTCCATGCGCGCGTGGACTGATCTGGCAGTCCTGCATCCAGGGGAACATCATAGTGTGGGGCGAACTTCTGTCCCATCTCATACCTGACGCACTGGATCGGCTCGAACAACGTGCTCGCACAGCCAAGCAGCTCCGCCGCGCGATCGGTGATGCGGGCACACAGGTCCCCCGAGCAGGCCGCCGATTCACTTGTGCGGCCGCTGGACATGACCTCACTCTGCAAGCTGCCATCCGCACTGACCATGCTCTTGCGGAACGCAGGTGACGCGCTGGCCATGAGTTCCTCGCATTCGTCCACCGTCATGAAATCCTGGATGAGTTGAATCTCAAGATCTGAAAGCAGCGCTGCGTCCCTACCTACGCGGCAAGGCCCACGGACAGCAGCCTCAAGGGTGAGAGCTACGCCTGTCCAGCGCTTGGAAAACGAACTCAGGCCGTCCAACTGCCATCCCAGGCGGCCGCTGTAGTAGACGATCGCATGATCGTCGATGCGGCTCACTACGACGAACTCCTGGCGTGTACCGGACCGCACTTGGGCCAGGGCGGGAAATCGCAGTTGTGCCAATCCGCCGAGGTCGGTGCGAACCGCGACACTGATGATGCCCAGATCACCAAGGATGCCTGCAGCTCGCTGCAGGGAGAAAGTTTCCGTGTACCTGCGGGGTGCGCCCAGCAGCGCGACGTCAGAAGACTGCACTGAGCACCCCGCGAGCCGAGCGGCAACGTCGATGATTGCCAGGTGCGGGCAATGGCCCTTCAGGATGGAATGCTCCAGCTGCATTGCGCTTCAGCTCCGTTCTCCGGAAAAGCGAGGCCGCGACGCCCACCTTGACGGCCAGGCATCGCAGCACTCGCCGTATTCAGTTACTCAAGGACCGGATGCGTGGTTCCGTTGTCACTGGCCGGCGTCGTCTTCACCGGCGGGAGCGTCGGAATTCCATCGCCATCGCCGCCGCCTACCTGCTCCATTTCTTCCTGGGAAAGAATGTGACCAAGCACGCGCGACTCCAGGTCCTTCTTGATATCTTCGTTCTTCATGCCATTTTCTCCTCGATTTTCGACAACAGGAGTGTTGTCGGTGGATCACGCCAGGCGCCTGACGCAATGGGTTGACGTCCCACCTGCCGGGGTCAGGACGTAATCACTGAAGTGCTCTCGATGAATTCCGAATAGGAGATCCGGCGATGCGCATGTCCCATGTCGTATCGCCACTGCAGCGACGGTGCACGGATGAACTCACAGAACATGTCCAGCATCGGCAATCCAGGGCACCACTGTTCGACGAAAAGGAACTGTCCGGCCTGATTGATCTCAAGGAAGATCCAGCGCCCATCGTCCGTAACGAGAAAATCGAACCCCGCCGCCACGAGGCCGAGCGCTTCCATCAGACGATGGCAGCGTTGCTGCAGGTCGAGCGGGACATCCACCACTTCGCAGGTGTCAATCGTGCCCTGGCTGCGCCGCCAGTCGAGACTGCCATCCGTCGGCTGCTCGATACGGATCGCAGCGCACTGGCGGCCGAAAAACTGCGCCCTGACTTCGAAAGCATATTCCACGCGGGCCTGATAGATGCCTGGGGCGGCGCGCAGCAGTGAATCCGCCGGGAGATCTGCTTCGCTGACCTTGGCGGTGTAGGTCGCGCGTCGAGCAGAATCGGACTTCCAGACATGGCCGCGTAGCGGCTTGTAAATGCACTCCGCGTGTTGGGCAAGGAAACCTCGGACATCCTCAGGTGAGCCGCTTATCAACGTGGCCGGAAGCTGGAAGCCAAGCTCGGCCGCGTGCTTCAGCTGATGGATCTTGTTTTCGGCCCGGACAAGGGCATCCAATGGATTCACTGCCGGGACAAGCTCCAGGGATCGATACAACCCCTCGCGCATCAGTTGCGATTCGCCTCGGGCGAACACCTCATCCTCTGGTTGAACGCCAGCGTTCTGCAGCGCCTCAAACGGGCGGCGATGCCACACTGCCGACAGCTGATCAAGGGCTACGGTTTCTCCGTCGATCGCGAGCGTGGCACCACTTTGCGCAGCCCCTACGCGGATGCTGAAGGCCGTTGTCTGGCAGAACCTGTCGCTCGCCAGATGAAACACGGTCGTTCCTTTGCGCCGCAAGCCCCAAACGACGGCCTTGGCGTGTGTATCGTGCGCTCCAGCATTGATGAGAACAGTCATGCTACTGATCGCCTCGTCGGTCCGAGAAATTTCCGTCCATCGAACCGGTTCGCTGCATGCGGCCCGTCTGCATCGACGTAATGCAGGAAGAGCTGGAGCCAGGTTCCCACTGGCAGGCATTCGCGCCAGTGGGGCAGCTCACGTCCGGAGAACAGGAGCCCATCACCTGGAGCCAGGTCGAACGCCTGCACACCCTCCTGGGTCTCAATCATGATCGGCCAGGGCGCCCGCGTACCTTCGCTGCCAACGGTCAAGGTCAGCGTGTATTCGCAGGATGTGCGGTCAGTGTGTCTGCGCAGCCTCGATTCAGGCGTGTAGAAGCGCAGGAACGAGTAAGTGGCATGCAGCCGCTTTCCTACACAGTCTTCCACCTCAGGCAACAGTTTGGCCAGCAGCACCTCGCCCATGGCGTCGGCATATCGCCCCAGCGACGCGGTTTCTGTTTCCAGCTCATAGTACTTCGGCATGCGCGCATAGCTCTTCGCATACTGGAAGTAGAGATCCATCACTTCTGCCGCCACCAGCTGCTCAAGCCGCGCAAAACGGTCAACTGCAAATTTCCGACGGATGGATGAAGCGTTCAATGGAGTTCCTCCGCTGTCGGCCTGCCAGGGGCGGCGGGCGCCTTTCCAGCCGCCGCGTACCCAGCAAGGAGCGAGCGCAGGCCAACGCTCAGCGGAAGGTCTGGATATGCGCTCACCCATGCGGACAGTCGCTTCAGGAACTGCTCGCCGCATCCCTGCTCGATGAGGTTGGCGGATTCGATCTCAAGCAACGCCGCACAGACATCCACGCCCGCACTGAAGCTTTCGCCGCTTGTTCTGTGGCGAATGATGCCGGTACCCAGCGCTTCGAGGAACGCACCGGGCCGATCACTGACGCAGAACAGATACACCAAATGCTCGGCACGTTCGCCCAGCATCCGACCCACCAGCGGCCGATCACTCCACCCAAGACGCTTGAATCCGAACACGTTCGTTCCGTAGATGCTGTGGAACATGCCAGCGATGCATACCGCCTCGTCGCATCCCCACTCCCGCAGAATGCGGCCCGTTCCTTCCAGATGATCCTTCAGCGTTCGCCCCGAGTGCGGCACCTGGTCAGCGCGCAGGAGTGACAGGTACTCCTGCAGCATCTGCAGGGAGGGCCGCTCCGGCATGTTGGCGACGGGCAAGGTCATTGTGCGAGCTGGGTCTTGAACACGACGGTGATGCGCAGCTCGGGACAGTCCCGGCTGGGTGAACGTGCAACGTGTGGCGTGGCGCCCCGGAACACCACCAGGCGCCCAGGTCGCGGGTAGACAGCATGGGTGATGTCACCCGTCTCCGGCACCACGAAAGCTGTCTCGCCCGACCAGTTGGGATGCCAGATTCCGTGGGCGTAGTAGACGACAGTGAAGTAATTTTCCTTGTCTGCATTGTCTGTATGAACATAGCCCTCCACGCCGTAGGTATGGGCATTGGCGTACACACGAAGGGGTTCATGGCCGGCCAGCACCGTCTGCGACAGGCACTCCCACAGCTCGTGGATCGGTCGTGCAGCTTCGTTTGCAGCAAGTTCGGCCAGGCACCCCTGACGGCTTTCCTTGTCGCCTCCGGCAAAATGCGCATGCCAGAAGCTGAAGCGGTCTTCAGACTTGACCGACTTCCATCCATACGCCCAGATGGGTTTACGGACCAGTCGCAGGATGTCGCGCCGAAGTTCGTCTGGTACCAGGTCATCGACAACATCGACATCGCCCAGATCCGGTACGCTCCCAAGCCTTTCCCGCTGCTCTAGTTCCATCGCTGCTTCCTCTGCGTGTCCGCCCGTTCGGTTTCAACGGCAGGACGGGTTGAGTGGAGGTGACCTTCTCTAGAAGATCCGTTTGCTTCGTGCGACCAGTGGCGCAAAGATCCATTCGGCCAAGCTGCTGCGCTCGCCAAGGATGTCAGCTTCAAGTGTCATGCCGGGCTTGAGTCGCTCGATGCGACCGTAAGCGTCCATCTCCTGACTGGAGAGTGCGACGGTGACCCTGTACATCGGTTCGCCTTGGATCGTCGAGCCGGGCATCAGCATTTCCAGCTCTGTCCCAGTAAGCGCGCTGCGGCTGACGCGCTGCACTGTTCCCTCATGGTGACCGAATTTCTGATAGGGGTACGCCTGGTAACGCAGCAGTACGCGATCGCCGGGATCAATGAAGCCGATGACACGACTGGGCACCAGCAGGCCAGCTTCCAGACGGCCGTCTTGCGGCAGGATACTCAGCAGAGGTTGGCCCATGGTCACCGACTGGCCCGGCTTCAGCACCTGCGTGACAACCGTTCCATCCACCGGCGCGGTAAGCACCAGCTCACCTCGTGCGAGCAGCTCGACGTGTTCCTGTTCAAGTTGGGCCAATGCGCCCCGCAGACCGGCTCTGGTGGCTTCACGCTTTTGCGGCAGCGAGCGCATGGCCTCCTGCAACTGCGCTATGAGTCGTTGTGTTGTGATTGCCTGGCGCTGCAGGGCCTGCACACTGGCATGCTGTTCAAGCGCCAGTGTCTGCTGCTGCTTGATCTGCAGTTCGCTTACGTAACTGCCTTCGCGCAGTCTCTCCAGCCGCGAGAGTGTCTCTTCGGCCAGTACGACCTGCCTGCTTCTTGTCTGGATTTCCTCCTTGAACTGCGCCAGCTCGCGTTGCGCCGCAGCCACCTGCGCAATGAGACCGTCACTTTGTGCATCGAGCTGGGATTGATCCGCGGCCTGCACATCCTTCAATCCCTGGACCCGCTCGCGGATGCGCTTCTCCAATGCGGCGGAGGTATCACCTTCGCCAACCGTTGCCCTTGGCACGGTGAGCACGGCAACCACCTGACCTGCACGCACATTCTCTCCCTCACTGACCTTGAGAAGAGAGACGACACCGCTTGCGGGTGCCATGACAGTGGACATGCCTTCGACAGGGACAAGCTGTCCCATGGCCCGGGCACGCTTTGTATAACTGCCAAGTGCAATGAAGAGAATGACGGAAACAGCTGAGCAGGCAGCGAAGGCGGTAAACAGCCAAAGCGGAATCGGCTGCACCATGTTGATGCGGCCCAGCCAACGATTTCCCTTCGCCTGCATCACTTCCCTGCGAAAAAGATGTCGTGACATCGGGGCATCCTTTCCCGTTGCGTTGGGCCTTTTTATCGATCATCGAGCGCATCACGTCAACACTTGAGTGAAGGCAATTGCGACATCGATAACCTCGTCACATTTCGCGTGTTCATGAAAATGATCCAATGCATTCACTCCTTCTGTGTGTGAATTTGCGGATTCCGCGTGTCCGCGCGATCACGTTCTCCACATCAAAAGTGCGCATTGCGCTGCGAGTATTTCGCAACAGCGCCCTGAACATCTGCAAGCAAGCAGGCGCGCCCGGCCGCCACCTCCAGCCACATGTCTGCCAAGGAATCCCCTCGAAACTTCAATTCGATGCTGCAGATCAACTGGATACTTCAACACTGGAAGCCCAGGATGTTGGCGCAACATTTCAATCAAGGACGACTGGCGTTGGCACTATCGAGCATCGCCTGATAAGGGCCAAGCGCCATCTGCGATCGACGCTTGTCCAGACCGTCAAGATCGGACGTAGGCTGCAGCACGTACACGCCGTTCTGAAGGGTCATCTGCGTGCCGTACAGTTGCGGCTCGCCTTCTGCCAGGGGAAACCCGGTCAGCCAGCATTGCATACTGGCGTCGCGACATGCCGCGTGACTCCATCAATGGTTTGGCCAGCTCCAACGCACGCCTCTGGAACGCTGGATCCTCATCCGCGTGCTGGACCAGGAGGAAGGCCCTAGAGACACCATCAATGCCCGCCATGTCCCGCGTCGGAAAGCCTACGCCTTCGAATACCTGCTTGATCCTTCACAGGCCTTCTCGATCGGAGGCAGCGATCTCCTCCTTGAGCAGCTCGACCTTTGCTGAAACGCCCTTGCTGCGGGCAGCGCTCAGCGCTGCCCGCAAGGATTGATCGGGCTGGATCAGCTCACCGAGCAGCGTCCGGATGTCGGGCCAGGTGTACGTCGCCGGTGGCTGTGACAAGGTCACTTCGTAATCGATGCCGCCCGAGGCCAGGTCCTCCTCAAGGCTGGGCAGACCGTAGAAGTCACGGAAGAACAGCAGGGAGCCCAACGAGGCTACTGGCGGATCAACCGTAGCCACATCATCGAGCTGCTGCTGCAGGGTGCCGTACAGTTGGCTGGAATTGTGGGAAGCATGGATGCGATCCGCAAGCCGTGCATAGATTGCAGGACGGATGTCATCGCCGACTTGCTGATCAAGAACGCGAAGCATGTACTTCTGGAACTCGCAATCCAGGCCAGAGCGCTCCAGCAGCTTGCCGGCCGCATCAATCAGGGCTGGCCCCGAGGTGCGATAGGTGGGCCAGCCCTGCTCGACCAGCACCGCCTTGAATGCATCCAGTTCATCGCGAAGCAGCATTCGGCCATCAGAGTTTCTCTGGAGCTCCAGTATCTGGTCGCATGAGTGCTCCGGGTAAGGGCTTTTTCCATCAAGGCCGATGTCAAAAGTGCTTGCTTCCATGCAGAAGGGTGCGAAAGCCAGCAGTAGCGCAAGGACACTGGCCAAGCGACTGAAGGGTCTGCCGAGGCTGATCATCGTGCAGGGAGTGCGAACTCCGTTGTGATCTTCCATGTGGCGTTTCTGCCCGGTGGGCCGAGTATGCAGCTCCCACGCGCCAACCGCAGCGGTTCATTCCGCGCATCGCCGATCTTTACGCATCTGCTGCAACAGCGCCCTGAACACCTGCAAGCACGCGCGCCCGGTCGGCCACCCCAGCAACATGCAACACCCGAGTGTGCGGCAGCTCCAGCGTAGAGTGCTGGGCAATGGCGCAGAACGCCGACACCTCCGCCAGGGTGTCGCGATCATGCCAGGTGGTCATCACGAAGTCGGCGCACTCGACCTCCGGCGATGCCATGTCCACCGCATCATCCCAACCGCTGCACTCGATGCCCCAGGCCATCATGTAGCGGCAACCGCTGCGCACCAGCCAATCGCTCATCGGCGCCTGCCAGTCCGCCTCCACGGCGGCTTCGACAGCAACAATGGCCCGGCAAGGGGAGCAGGCCCGTTCGGGCGGTGTGGCGCCCGGCGGCAGCCACAGGTATTCAGCGGTGCCGTCCATGCCCACCCCATCCTCTGTTCGCATGCGCCGAGGATAGCTGCCGGCCAGCGGCCGGCACCGCCGCCGCGTCAGCCGCGCGGACCGCCCATCACCGGCAGGATCACCCCGCTGATGTAACTGGCACAGACCGGCGAAGCCAGGAACACATAGGCGGGCGACAGTTCTTCGGGTTGTGCGGGCCGCCCCATGTCACTGTCCTTGCCGAACTCCGCAACATCTTCGGCCTGCTTGTCGGCGGGGTTCAACGGCGTCCACACCGGCCCCGGCGCCACGCAGTTGACCCGGATGCCACGTGGCAGCAGCTGGCTGGCCAGCGCCTTGGTGAACGCATGGATCGCGCCCTTGGTGGCCGAGTAGTCGATCAGCGCCTTGCTGCCGAAGATTCCCGTTTCCGATCCTGTGTTGATGATGCTGGCGCCCTCGCCCAGATGCGGCAGCACCGCGCGCGCCATCTGGATGTACCCGCCGATGTTGGTCTGCAGGGTCTCCTGCAGGTGCGCGTCTTCCAGGTCTTCCAGCCGCTCGCAGTGCAGCTGGAACGCGGCGTTGTTGACCAGGATGTCGATGCCGCCGAACGCCTTGGCCGCCTGCTTCACCGCATTGTTGCAGAAGCGCGGATCGCGCACGTCACCGGCGATCACCACGCAGCGACCGCCTTCGCGCTCCACGTGCTGGCGGGTGATGTCCGCGTCCTCGGCCTCGTCCAGGTGCAGCACGGCCACGTCGGCACCTTCGCGTGCGAACAGCACCGCCACCGCGCGGCCGATGCCGGAATCGCCACCGGTGACGATCGCACGCATGCCCTGCAGTTTGCCGCTGCCGGTGTAGTCCGGTGCAAGGAAACGCGGCGCCAGCTCCAGTTCGTGCTCATGCCCGGGCTTGGCCAGCTGCTGCGCCGGCATCGCCTCCGGCTGGCGTCGTGCTCCGGCCTGGGTCGCGGCCTTCTTTGTTGCCTTCTTGGTTGCCTTCTTCGCCGCGCGCACATCCTTGGCCTTTTCCTGGTCCTGCAGGCGCCGCTGCCGGGCCGCGACGCGCGCTGCCCGCGGATCGCTGGCAGCCGCCTTGCGGGTTGCGGTCTTAACCACGCGCGGGCGATCGGGGTCGGCGACGGTCTTGGTTGCGGTGCTGCCTTTGCGCACCTTCGACGATGCCTTGCGGCGGGCGGGGGTCTTCTTGGCGGTGGCCATGCAGGTCTCCTCGGGGGGAATGGGGTTGCCGGCCAGCGGCCGGCACTACCCGGGGCGGCATCCGCCGCGCCTGCAGTGTCTCCACCTATGCTGTTGGCGGCAGTGAGCGCACCGTGTCCACGATGTGCACGGTATTCATTCCGCCACCACGTGCGACGTCGCACGCTGCACGCAACCACACAAGGAACGCCACCATGAAACATGCCATCGCTACCACCGCCGTCTGCTTCGCCCTCGCCGCCTGCAGCAGCACACCGATGGCCCAGGTGCAGCCGATCGACGGTGTGATTTCCGGGCAGTGCCACAGCGACATGGTGCGCGGCGCACTGGGCTTGGCCGCTTCGGATGCCACCGTGGCCCGCGCACGCGTGGACAGCGACAGCCTGCATGTGCGGGTGCTGCGCCATGACGGTCCGCGGGTACCGCCGGCCAGCGAAGGCGGCGACCGCCTGACCATCGAAAAGGGCCGCACCAACAACATCACCGCAATCTACTGCGGCTGAGCCGGCGCGCCCTGCGCAGCACGCGCAGGGTGGCCTGTTCCCACTGGCGCGGCCCACGCAGGCCGGCCAGCTTCGCCAGTTCGCCGCGCTCCCAGCCGGCGAACACGCACGGGTCGATGTAGGCCTTGCGGCACACCGCCGGGGTATTGCCCAGCAGCGATGCCACTTCACACACCACCGCGCGCTGCGCCTGGGCCAGCGCGCGCTGGCTGGCCGGTTCCGGCAGCTCGGTGGCGGCGAACGCCTGCACCGCCGCGACGGTGCCGCCCCAGGTGCGGAAATCCTTGGCGGTGAAGTCCTCGCCCATCACCTCGCGCAGGTAGTCGTTCACCGCGCCGGATTCCACCGGCTGCAGCGCACCGTCATCATCGCGGTACTGGAACAGCGCCTGCCCCGGCAGCTGCTGCAGGCGCCGCACCAGCAGCCCCAGCCTGCGGTCGCCCACGGTCACCTCCTGCAGCTGCCCGGACTTGCCGCGGAAGCGCATGCGCACCCGGCCGCCGCGCAGCAGCTCCAGATGGCGGTTGCGCAGCGTGGTCAGTCCGAACGAACGGTTCTGTTGTGCATAGGTTTCATTGCCGACCCGCACCAGGGTGTCCGCCAACAGCGCCACCACCATGGCCAGCACCTTTTCCTGCGGAAACCCAGGTCGCTTGAGATCCCGCGACAACCGCCGCCGCAGCGTGGGCAAGGCCTCGCCAAAGGCGATGATGCGGTCGAACTTGCCGGCGTCGCGCTCCTTGGCCCAGTCGGCGTGGTAGCGGTACTGCTTGCGTCCGCGTGCATCGCGGCCGGTGGCCTGCAGGTGGCCGTTGGCGTGGGCGCAGATCCATACGGCGGTATACGCCGGCGGAATCGCCAGCGCCCGGATGCGTTGCAGGGTGGTGGCGTCGCGTATCGCGTGGCCATCGGCATCGCGGTAGCTGAAACCCTTGCGCGGCGCGGCGCCGGCTGATGCCCGGCTGGGTATCGTCGACATAGCGCAGGCCGGCCGCGCGTGCGGCCTGTCGTTCGGGAGTAGAGGGGGTTGGCATGTCGGTAGTGTCGCCGTCGCCATGCCGCGATCCTGTCGATAACACAAGACAAACACGTGAGGGCCGGTTCGCCGCTATGCTCGGGTCTTCACAACCCCTTCCGGAGTCATGATGTCGTTCCCGATTCGCGCCCGTTCGCTCTCCGCCCTGTTGCTGCCGGCCGTGCTGGCGCTGACCGCCTGCCAGGCACCGGCGCTGGATGAACAGGATTCGGCCACGGCCCACGCCCAGCAGGCCGCCGAAGCCGCCAAGGCGCCGGCCGACGAAGCCGGCAAGGCCACCGAGGCTCCGCCGGTCGGCACCTGCGATGCCAGCCAGGTGCAGAGCCTGGTCGGCCAGACCTACACCGACGCGCTGGGCAAGCAGGCGCAGGAAGATGCCGGCGCCAACCAGGTGCGCGTGCTCAAGCCCAACGACGTGGCCACGATGGAGTTCCTCGGCGACCGCCTGAACATCGAAGTGGACGCCAAGGGCGCCGTCAGCGGCGCGCGCTGCGGCTGAGTCCGGCCCCGCGCCGGCACTGGGTTGCCGGCGCGTTCTGTTGCACCTGCAACCGTGTATTGCGGCGTTGCAGCAACCTGTGATCTAGTCGAGGCATCCGGTGGCCTCACGATGCGCTCCAGGGATTGAGCGGGCTTGAGTGTCCCCGTTCAATTCATTCCGCATCGAGGTAGAGATGGCCCCCCGCAACCGCCAAGGGCTTTACGACCCGCGCTCCGAGCGCGATGCCTGTGGATTTGGCATGGTCGCCCAGCTCGACGATCAACCATCGCGCCTGTTGGTTGATACCGCCATCGCCGCGCTTTCGCGCATGACCCATCGTGGCGGTGTCGCCGCCGATGGCCTGACCGGCGATGGCTGCGGCCTGCTGCTGCGCCGCCCCGATGCGTTCCTGAAACTGCTGGCCAGCGAAGCCGGCATCGCGGTCGCTGCGCGTTTCGCCGCCGGCCTGGTGTTCCTGCCGCACGACGCCGACGCGGCGCAGGCCTGCCGCGCGCAGCTGCAGGCGCAGGTGGAAGCGGTCGGCTGCAAGGTCGCCGGCTGGCGCGAGGTGCCCACCGATGACAGCGTCTGCGGCCAGCTGGCGCGCGACACGCTGCCGCGCATCGAGCAGGTGTTCGTCGACGCCGGCATCGGCCAGGACGATGCCGGCTTCGCGCTGGCGCTGTTCCTGGCCCGTCGCCGCAGCGAACAGCAGCTGCGCGAACACGCCGACTTCTACGTCACCACCCTCACCCCGGATGCGATCAGCTACAAGGGCATGGTGCTGCCGGACAAGCTCAGCCGTTTCTTCCCGGACCTGCAGCGCCGCGAGCTGGCCTCCAGCGCGATCGTGTTCCACCAGCGCTTCTCCACCAACACACTGCCGCGCTGGCCGCTGGCGCATCCGTTCCGCATGCTCGCCCACAATGGCGAGATCAACACCATCGAAGGCAACCGGCGCTGGGCGCAGGCGCGCAGCAAGGTGTGGAAGACGCCGCGCTTCGACATCGGTGAATTCGACCCCGTCATCTCCATGCACGGCTCTGACTCGCAGAGCCTGGACAACATGCTGGAGCTGATGGTGGCCGGTGGCATGGAGCTGATCCAGGCGCTGCGCATCCTGGTGCCGCCGGCCACCCAGTCGCTGGAATTCAAGGATCCGGACCTGGCGGCCTTCTACGAGTTCCATGGGCTCAACAGCGAGCCGTGGGATGGCCCGGCCGGCATCGTCGCCTGCGACAGCCGCTATGCGGTGTGCACCTTGGACCGCAACGGCCTGCGTCCGGCGCGCTGGATGCTGACCGCCGACCGCCACTTCCTGGTCGCCTCCGAAGCGGGTGTGTGGGAAGTGCCGACCGAGCGCGTGGTGCGCAAGGGCAAGCTCGGCCCCGGCGAAATGGTGGCCATCGATCTCAAGCGCGGTGACCTGCTCGACTCCGATGCGGTGGATCGCATCAACCGCGGTCGCGCGCCGTACAAGCAATGGCTGCAGCAGGGCGTGACCTACCTGCAGACCGAACTGATCGATCCCTCGCTGGTGGAGGAACCCTTCGACGAAGGCACGCTGCGCAGCTACCACAAGCTCTACCAGCTCAGCAGCGAGGAAGTGGAGCAGGTGCTGCGACCGCTGGCCGAGACCGAGCAGGAAGCCACTGGCTCGATGGGCGACGACACGCCGATGGCGGTGCTGAGCCAGCGCAGCCGCCCGCTGTACGACTACTTCCGCCAGGCCTTCGCGCAGGTCACCAACCCGCCGATCGATCCGCTGCGCGAAGACTGCGCGATGTCGCTGTCCACCCAGCTCGGCAGGGAGACCAACATCTTCCACGCCGGCCCGGAGACGGTGAACCACGTCATCCTCAACTCGCCGGTACTGAGCCAGCGCAAGCTGCGCCAGCTGCTGAAGATGGACCAGTACGTGCAGGCCAACCGCCTGCTGGACCTGTCCTACAGCGAAGACGAGGGCCTGCGTGCCGGCATCGAGCGTATCTGTGCCGAGGCCGAACAGGCCGCGCGCGAGGGTATGGTGATGCTGCTGCTGTCTGACCGCTACCCGGTGGCCGGGCGGCCGATGGTGCATGCCCTGCTCGCTACCAGCGCCATCCACCACCACCTCTCACGGCTGGGCCTGCGCTGCGACGTGAATCTCATCGTCGAGACCGGCACCGCGCGCGACCCGCACCACATGGCCTGCCTGCTCGGCTTCGGCGCCACGGCGGTGTATCCGTACCTGGCCTACCAGACCCTGTTCGATCTGGGCCGACGCGGCATCCTCAAGCTCAGCAAGGGCGGTGAGCAGTCGCAGATCGGCCGCCGCTACCGCAAGGGCGTGTACAAGGGCCTGTCGAAGATCATCTCGAAGATGGGCATCTGTACCGTGGCCAGCTACCGCGGCGCGCAGCTGTTCGAGATCATCGGCCTGGAACCGGAAGTCGTGGACCTGTGCTTCCCGGATACCGCTTCGCGCATCGGTGGTGCCGGTTTCGCGCGCCTGGATGCCGACGCACGCGAGCTGTGTGCGCAGGCCTGGGATGCGCAGCAGGACGTGGATGTCGGCGGCCTGTTGAAGTACGTGCACGGCGGCGAGTACCACATGTACAACCCGGACGTGGTGACCACCCTGCAGCGCGCGGCGCGCAGCGGCGATCCGCGTGCCTGGCAGCAGTACTGCGATGCCGTGCACGCGCGTCCGCCGTCGGCACTGCGCGACCTGCTGGAACTGGTGCCGGCCGCTGCGCCGACACCACTCGATGACGTGGCGCCGGCCAGCGAACTGTTCCCGCGCTTCGATACCGCGGCGATCAGCCTGGGTGCACTGTCACCTGAGGCACACGAGGCGCTGGCGATTGCGATGAACCGCCTCGGTGGTCGCAGCAATTCCGGCGAAGGCGGTGAGGATCCCGCCCGCTATGGCACCGCCAAGCGCAGCAAGATCAAGCAGGTGGCCTCGGGCCGCTTCGGCGTCACCGCCGAATACCTGGTCAATGCCGAAGTGCTGCAGATCAAGGTCGCGCAGGGCGCCAAGCCCGGCGAAGGCGGCCAGCTGCCCGGGCACAAGGTCAACGAGCTGATCGCGCGGCTGCGCTACGCGCGTCCAGGCATCGGCCTGATCTCGCCGCCGCCGCACCACGACATCTATTCGATCGAGGACCTGGCGCAGCTGATCTACGACCTCAAGCAGGTCAACCCGACCGCGCTGGTGTCGGTGAAGCTGGTCAGCCATGCCGGCGTCGGCACGATTGCCGCGGGCGTGGTCAAGGCCGGAGCGGACCTGATCACCATCTCTGGCCATGACGGCGGCACCGGTGCCTCGCCGGTCAGCTCGATCCGCTATGCCGGCGTACCGTGGGAACTGGGCGTGGCCGAAGCGCACCAGGCGCTGCTGGCCAACGACCTGCGCGGGCGTACCCTGCTGCAGACCGACGGCGGCCTGAAGACCGGCCTGGACGTGGTCAAGGCCGCGCTGCTGGGCGCGGACAGCTTCGGCTTCGGCACCGCACCGATGATCGTGCTGGGCTGCAAGTACCTGCGCATCTGCCACCTCAACAACTGCGCCACCGGCGTGGCCACCCAGGACGAGCGCCTGCGCGAGAACCACTTCACCGGCCAGCCCGAGCGCGTGGAGAACTTCTTCCGCCTGCTGGCCGAGGAAGTGCGTGGCTGGCTGTCCTACCTGGGCGCACGTTCGCTGGAAGAAATCGTGGGCCGCACCGACCTGCTGCGGCAGATCGAGGCGGCGCCGCGCGACGGCGTGCGCGTGGACCTGTCACGCCTGCTGGCCGATGCCCGCTACGAGGGCAGTCACTGTGCCGCGCAGCGCCTGTACGAATCGCCGGACAGCCTGGCCACGCAGATGGACGGCCTGCTGGCCCCGGCCATCGAACACAAGCGCGGTGGCGAACACCGCTTCCTTATCCACAACACCGACCGCAGCATCGGCACCCGCCTGGCCGGTGCGGTGGCACGTGCACACGGCAACCAGGGCATGGCCGAGGCGCCGCTGGAACTGCGTTTCCGCGGCAGTGCCGGGCAGAGCTTCGGCGCGTTCAACGTCGGTGGCCTGCACCTGGAAGTGGAAGGCGAAGCCAACGACTACGTCGGCAAGGGCATGGCCGGCGGCCGCCTGGTGGTGCGTCCGCCGCGCGGCGCCCGCTTCGAGGCACGCAGCACCGCGATCATCGGCAACACCTGCCTGTACGGTGCCACCGGCGGTGAACTGTTCGCTGCCGGTCGTGCCGGCGAACGCTTCGCCGTGCGCAATTCCGGCGCGCTGGCGGTGGTGGAAGGCGCCGGTGACCACTGCTGCGAGTACATGACCGATGGCGTGGTGCTGGTACTGGGCAAGGTCGGCCTGAACTTCGGTGCCGGCTTCACCGGTGGCCTGGCCTACGTGCTGGACGTCGACCGCGACTTCGTCGACCGCTACAACCACGAGCTGATCGACATCCATCGCGTGTCCGCCGAAGGCTTCGAGAACTACCGCCAGCACCTGCACCGCCTGATCGGCCGCCACCGCGAGCTGACCGGCAGCATCTGGGCGCAGCAGATCCTGGACGAGTTCCGCGACTACATCGGCAAGTTCTGGCTGGTCAAACCGAAGGCCGCCAGCATCGAGTCGCTGACCGAAACCCTGCGACGCGCCGCGTAACGGTAGTGCCGGCCGCTGGCCGGCATCCCAGGATCACGTAGTGCCGGCCGCTGGCCGGCAACGTTCCCCCCCCGCATTCCAGAGCCCGCCATGAGCCGCAAGCACGCCTTCCAGTTCCTCGACCTGCCCCGCACCATGCCGCAGCGCATTCCGGTGGAACTGCGTACGTCCGGCGACTGGGGCGAGCTGTATGGCAAGTTCGGCAAGGAGGACGCCCAGTACCAGGCCGGTCGCTGCCTGGACTGCGGCAACCCCTACTGCAGCTGGAAGTGCCCGGTGCACAACGCCATTCCGCAGTGGCTGCAGCTGGTGCAGGAGAACCGCATCCATGAAGCCGCCGCGCTGTGCCACAGCACCAACCCGCTGCCGGAAGTGTGCGGCCGGGTCTGCCCGCAGGATCGCCTGTGCGAGGGCAGCTGCACGCTGGAGGAGTTCGGTGCGGTCACCATCGGTGCGGTGGAGAAGTACATCGTCGATACCGCGCTGGCCAGCGGCTGGCGCCCTGACCTGGGCGCGGTGCAGCCCAGCGGCCACAGCGTGGCGGTGATCGGCGCCGGTCCAGCCGGCCTGGCCTGCGCCGATCGCCTCGCCCGCGCTGGCATTGCCGCCGTGGTCTACGACCGCTATGAGCAGATCGGCGGCCTGCTGCAGTTCGGCATTCCCAGCTTCAAGCTGGACAAGGACGTGATCCACCGCCGCCGCGAAGTGCTGGAGGGCATGGGCGTGCAGTTCCGCCTCGGCGTGGAGATCGGCCGTGACCTGAGCGTGCAGCAGCTGCTGGACAGCCACGACGCGGTGTTCGTCGGCACCGGCGCCTACCGCTACACCGATGGTGGCCTCGACGGCCAGGACCTGAAGGGCGTGCTGCCGGCCCTGCCGTTCCTGGTACAGAACAGCCGCATTGTGGGCGGCGATGACCCGAAGGGTCGGCCGATTGCCGGCTGGGAAGACACCATTGCCCTGCCCGACCTCAACGGCAAGCGCGTGGTGGTGCTCGGTGGCGGCGATACCGGCATGGACTGCGTGCGCAGCGCGGTGCGGCTGGGCGCGGCCAAGGTCACCTGTGCCTATCGCCGCGACGAAGCCAACATGCCCGGCAGCGCGCGCGAAGTGGCCAATGCCCGCGAAGAAGGCGTGCGCTTCCTGTTCAACCGGCAGCCGCTGTCGATCGAAGCCGGCGCCGACGATGAAGTGATCGGCGTGACCGTGGTGGAAACCCGGCTGGGCGAGCCCGATGCCAACGGCCGCCAGAACGCCGTGCCGATCGAAGGCAGTGAATCGCTGCTGGAAGCGGACGTGGTGATCATCGCCTTCGGCTTCTCACCGAGCGTGCCGGCGTGGCTGGCCGAGCTGGGCGTGGAAGGCCAGTCCAACGGACGCATCGTGGCCGGCGGCAAGGACCGCCTGCCATTCCAGACCGCGCATCCGCGCCTGTTCGCCGGTGGTGACGCGGTGCGCGGTGCTGACCTGGTGGTGACCGCCGTGGCCGAAGGCCGCGATGCCGCCGCCAGCATCGTGCGGCTACTGGCCCACTGAGTCCGGTACCAGCAATGCCGCCAGCAGCGCCCGCAGTGCGTGCGGCTCCACCGGCTTGGCCAGGAAGTGGTCGATGCCAGCCGCACGACAGGCTTCGCGGGTGCTTTCCATCACGCTGGCGGTGAGCGCGATGATCGGCACCTGCGCACGCGCCGGGCAGGCATCGGCACGGATCGCCCGTGCCAGCGCGAAGCCATCCATGCCCGGCATGTGGCAGTCGGTGATGACCAGGTCGAACGGCTGCGCCTGCCATGCTTCAAGCGCCGACCGTCCATCGGTACAGGCGTGGACCTGCAGCCCGAGCGCACACAGGTGCTGCTCCAGCAGATGCAGGTTGGTGGGATGGTCTTCAGCCATCAGCACGCGCGCCGCCGGCAATGGACGCTCGTCCGCAACCGCCGGCGCGGGCGCGGCCACGGGTGCCTCACAGGCATCCAGGTCCAGATCCAGCCACACCGTGGTGCCCTTCCCGGGTGAGCTGCGCAGCTGCAGCTCCGCCCCCATCGAGATCGCCAGCTCACGGCAGATCGCCAGGCCCAGCCCACTGCCGCCGAAGCGCCGCGTGGTCGAGCGCTCCGCCTGGGTATAGGCAGCGAACACCGCCTGCTGGCGCTCCTCGCTGATGCCCACGCCGCTGTCGCTTACCTGCAGGCGCAGCCGCTGGCCCCAGTCGCGTTGCTGCAGTACCTGCACCTGCAGTTCCACGTGGCCGTGCCGGGTGAACTTCAACGCGTTGCCGGCCAGGTTGAACAGGATCTGGCGCAGGCGCAGGCCATCGGCCAGCGATCCCGGCTGCATCTCCGGATCAAGCACCACCTGCAGGTGCAGGCCTCGGCTGGCGGCCACCGGCATCAGCAGCTGCTGCACCGCGCGCACCAGTGCCGCCAGGTCGGTGGGCCGCAGCTGCAGTGGTGCGCCCTCCAGGCGTTGGCTGTGCAGTACATCGTCGAGGATCTGCCGCAGCATCCGCGCGGCATCATCGACGGTGGCCAGCACCTGCTGCTGGCGCGCCTCCAGCCTGCTGCCCGCCAGCCGTTCGAGCATGCCCAGCAGCGTGCTCATCGGGGTGCGGATCTCGTGGCTCATCGTTGCCAGGAAGTGCGCCTTGGCCTGTGCCGCCTGCTCGGCCTCGCGGCGCGCTTCGGCCAGCGCGCGGGTACGTGACTGCACCTCACTGACGTCGATCCAGTAGCCGCTCCACTCGACGTCGCTGTCGTCGCAGGACAACGGCCGCCCATGCGAGCGCACCCATCGCCAGCCCTGTGGCGAGCGGGTGCGGAAGGTGACGTCGATCGGGCCACGCGCCAATGCGGCCATCTCGACGCAGGCCATCACCTGGTTGCGGTCATCCGGGTGGACCGCGGCCAACAACCGCTGGTGATCGATCCGCGCGGTCTCCACGCTGATTCCGAACAGGGCCTGCACGTCCCCGGCGATCTGCGGAAAGCTGTAGTGGCCGCCCGCCGAACGACGCGCCTGGTAGACCACCGCCGGCAGGTTCGCGGTCACCTCCTGCAGGCGCTGCTCCACCCCTCGGCGGCGCACGCTCTCGCGATGGACCCGCCAGTAGCCGAAGGCATGGACCAGCGCCAGGGCGAGCAGGATGAGCGAGGCCGGCACCAGCCAGCGCAGGGGCGACGATGACGGAGCATTGCGCGGCCGGTCCGGCAGCCAGGCCGCGCGGATCTGATCGCGTTCGGTGTCGGTCAGCTGCGACAGCGCCTGTTCGAAGCCGGCGATGACATCGGCGCAGGCGGGCGTGGTCGCCAGCACCAGGGCATCATCGAAACCGGCCGGCGCGGCGATCAGCAGTGCATCGCCCTGGTAGCGGCGCAACGCCGCCTCGACGTCGCCGAGGTTGGCGACCACCGCATCGACCAATCCGGTACCCAGCAGCGGGAGTGCATCGTCCAGCGCTGCCGGAGGCAGCAGCTGTGCACCCGCTGCCTGCTCGGCCAGCAGCCCCTGCAGCGGCACCCGGCTGGGGCTGGCCACAATGCGTCCACGTAGATCTTCCAGGCCCAGCACCGGCGGCGCATCCTCCCGGCGCACGATCACCTGTGGCAGCTGCAGGTAGGGCGTGCTGACCACCCATCCGGCAGGCAGTTGCGAGCGTGGCCATCCCAGCAGCGCCTGGGTGCCGGCCGGCAGCTCGTCCCGGTCCACGCTGGTGGCCGGCACGGGCAACAGCTGCAGTGGCCGTTGCCCGCCCAGCAGCTTCAGGTACGCCGCGCCGAGCCCCCGGGCTTCGCCCTGTTCGCTGGACGACAAAGGAGCACGGTCGGACGGCCAGGCGATGCGCAGCGGTGTGCTGCAGCCCGTGGCGGAGGCCGCGGCAGGCAGCAGCAGGCTGGACATGACAGCAATGGCTGCCGGGAAGCCGGCGACATTCACGGTAGGCATCCTCATCTCGCGGGCGGAAGGAACGGCCGCGCTGCGGTACCGCTGCCTGCCACGCTATCGACGCCCGGGCCGACGGCAATGAAGAAAGTTGTAAAAGCATCCAGATGGGGGAATGCCGACATACACTGCCGCCTTCACCCGTACCTGCGGAGCGTTCGATGCGCATCGGCCTGGCTGCCAACCGTCTTCATCACCACGACGCGCGCGCTGCGCTGTTCCGTTGGCTGCGCAGCAGCGAGGCCGGCCTGCGCGAGCTGGGCGTGTCGCTGCATGCGGTCGGCCGCACCCATGACGCGATCGAACGGCAGGGCTTCCTGACCGGGTACGCGGGCCTGCACCGTTATCCCTACGGACGCGAGGGTGGCCTGATGAAGCTGGTCGCCGAAGTCGTTGGCATGGGTCCGGATCGGACACTGGATGGCGCGATCTACCTGATCGACCCCGTCGATCCATCCTCGGTGTTTCCGGAAGCCACGGCACTGAAACGGCAGTGCGTGATCCACGGCAAGCCGTTCATTTCGACCGTGGCCACCGCACGCGACTGGGTGGAGGTGGAGCGCGTCCACGCCGGGCTGGCAGCCGATGCCGGCGCCGACGACCTGCATGCGTTCGAAGGCCAGACGCTGGCGCTGATCGCGCACGATGCGATGAAGCCGGCGATGCTGGCCTTCGCCGATGAGCACTTCGATGTGCTGGCCCGGTTCGGTGAGCGGGTGGCCACCGGGACCACCGGCCAGCGTTTGAACGAGCTGGCCTGGAGCCGGGGCTGGCCGCGTGATACGCCGTGGGTGACGCGCTACCAGAGCGGTCCGATGGGCGGTGATGCGCAGATTGCCGACCGGGTGCTGGAGGGGCGTTGCCAGCGCGCGATCTTCTTCGAGGATCCGCATGTGGCGCGCCAGCATGAGGCGGATATCCAGCTGCTGGAGCGCGCGGTGACGACGGTGACCGATCAGGCGGTGTGCATTACGGCGCCGCGGGTGGCGGCGCGGTGGGCGGCGGCGGCGGCGTTGCGGGCGGGGTGAGGGTTTCGGCCAACGGCTGAGCCCCTCGTGGTGGGTCGTTCAGATCAGAAGCCGTGCTTGGCCGGGTGGGGTGGATTGCGCAGGGGTCGCTGCAAGTCCCCCTCCGGGGCCCGGCCCAGCCGCTGGCGGCTGTGCGTTCAGGCGCTTGCGAAGCAGTGCTTCGCAAGCAAAGCGCCTTCACCCTTGTAAGCTCGATGGCGCCATCCATGGCGCCAACGCCCCTGCATGGCTCACCCGCCCGGCCTCAGACAGTTTCCGTGCGTGTCCAGCCACGGAAGAGAGAAAGAAGAGCAAGAGCGGAAGCGGGTCGCGCGCTGTGTGCGCTTCTGTAGAGTCGAGCTTGCTCGACTGCTCAGCACGCGGTCTTGAGTGAAGCCCCTTCTGTTGAAGGGGCGCGCCGAAGGCGGGGGTAGAGGAAGAATGCGTGGGCAACTGCTGTAGCGCGGGCGCTACAGCAGTTGCCGGAGCATGGCCTTCAGGCGTCGCCCTTCCAGCTGGAAGTAATCGCGCTGTTCGCGCCAGGCGGGGAAGCGTTGTTCCACTTCGTGCCAGAACGCGGGTGAGTGATTCGGCTGGATCAGGTGGCAGAGTTCGTGCACCAGCACGTACTCGAACGCCTCGGATCGGCCCAGCACCAGGGCCAGGTCCAGTGCCATGCTGCCGTCCGGGGCAAGTGAGCCCCACTGCGAGGACATCACCTTCAGGCGCAGGCGGCTGGGTGCGCGCGGCAGGGTGGGCAGGTACTTCGGCAGCCATCGGCCGACGTCGGCGCGGGTCTGGGCTTCGTAGAACTCGCGCAGCAGGCGGCGCAGGGTGGCATCACCGCCGCGGGTCGGCCACTGCACGCAGGCGCCGTGCGCGTCGATCTCCAGGCGCGCGTAGCGGCCTTCCTGCCAGCGCAGTGGCAGCAGTTCACCGCGCAGTGGCAGCACACCGTCTTCGCCGGGCTGCAGCGGTGCCGGCAGGCCCTGGCCCTGGTACTGGCGCAGCTGCAATGCCAACCAGTCGCGGTGTTGTTCCAGGAAGCGTTCGCCCATCACCAGGCTTGCGCGCGGTGGCAGGGTCAAACGTGCGCCGCGTTCGTCCACGCTCAGCTTGATGCGGCGCGCACGTGGATCGCGCACGCGCAGCACCTCGATCTCGGCATCCTCCAGGCGCAGGCGAACGGTGTCGCGCTGTACGGTGGCGGGCGGGGTCGGGCTGATCAGGCGGCGCAGCAGACGGCTCATGCGCCCAGCATAGCGCCGCTTCGGGCCGCCGGATGACCGGCGGCCGTCGGGCTGCCTGTTCAGTCAGCCTTGCTGAGCTTGAAGGCTTCTTCCAGCAACAGGAACAGGCGGCGGATCTCGGCGCTCTGCAGGGCGAAGCGGGCGTCGAACTCGGCGCGGCGGCCGTCTTCGTCGGCATGCTCCAGCTGGTCCAGGGCGCCGTCGAGGAACTTCAGCTTGCGCACGATCAGGTCGTCGCCGATGACGAAGGACAGGTTGTCTTCGAAGATCAGCGCCAGCTTGGTCACCTGCTTGCCCGCGTCCAGGTGCTTGTCGATCTCGTCGCAGCGCAGTTCCTGGTGCTGGCACTTGACCACCGCGCCACCTTCCACCGGGTCCTTCATCTCGCACTCTTCGCCCAGGCTCAGCCCGGTCGGCAGCGGCTCGCCGGCGATCCAGCCGGTCAGGATCGAGCGCGGCGCGACTTCGGCATTCAGCGGCATCGCCGGGAAGCTGCCGAGCAGGCCGCGGATGTCGGACATGAAGTACTCGCCGGTCTTGCGGCTGGAGGTATCCACCGCCACGTAGCCGTGCTGCAGGTCGATGAAGGCGTCGTTGCGCGAGGACTTCACGAAGGCGCGCGGCAGCAGTTCATGCAGCAGGTCGTCCTTCATGCGCTTGCGCTCGCGGCCACCCGGGCGGCGGCCTTCCTTCTCCTCGATCTCCTCCAGCTTGCGCTCGAGCAGGTCGTTGACCACCGCCGCCGGCAGGATCTTGTCCTCGCCGCCCACGGTCAGCCACAGATGTTCGGCGATGCGGTGGGAGAGCAGTTCCTTCTCCTCGCGGCCGAACGGCGAGATGAAGCCGCGCGAATTCATTTCCAGTGCGCCGACCGGCTTCAGCAGCGCGTGCGGCAGCAGGGTGTCGACTTCGGAAAAATCGGTGGTGGTCGGGAAACGGAAGAACGTCAGGTTGCGAAAGAACATGGAATTCCGGATGGCAAAGAGGAAGGGCGACCGACCTTAAACGGTGGGCGTCTCGGGATCTGCGTCGGCGTCGGCCGGGGAACCGGCCAGCCAGGCATGGGCGTCGGGCAGCGGCGCGTCGTCGCGACGGCCCAGCGCCATGAAGTCGAACAGGGTGGTGTCGGCCAGCTGCGAGGGCCGGACTTCGCCCATGGCACGCGCGATCTGCTCGATGCGGCCCGGGTGGTCCTTTTCCCACTGCTTCAGCATCAGGCCGACCTGGCGGCGCTGCAGGTTCTCCTGGCTGCCGCACAGGTTGCAGGGAATGATCGGGAACTGGCGGGCCTGTGCGTACTCGACGATGTCGCTTTCGCGCACGTAGGCCAGCGGCCGGATCACCACGTGCTTGCCGTCATCGCTGCGCAGCTTCGGCGGCATGCCCGACAGCTTGGCGTGGTGGAACAGGTTCATGAAGAACGTGGCCACCATGTCGTCGCGGTGGTGGCCCAGCGCGATCTTGGTGAAGCCATGGAGTTCGGCGTAGTTGTACAGCGCGCCACGACGCAGCCGCGAGCACAGCGAACACATGGTCTTGCCTTCCGGGATGACCCGGCTGACCACCGAATAGGTGTCCTGCTCGATGATGTGATACGGCACGCCCAGGCCTGCCAGATATTCCGGCAGTACGTGCTCGGGGAAGTCCGGCTGCTTCTGGTCCAGGTTCACCGCCACCAGCTCGAACGGCACCGGCGCCTTCTTCTGCAGCTGCAGCAGCACGTCCAGCAGGGTGTAGCTGTCCTTGCCGCCGGACAGGCAGACCATGACCTTGTCGCCGGCCTCGATCATGCCGAAGTCGGCAATCGCCTCGCCGACCTGGCGGCGCAGGCGCTTGGCCAGCTTGTGCTGCTCGCGCTCGGCCACGCGCGGATCACGGGCGACGCGCGGCTGGGGATCGGGAAGGGAAATCACGGCACTCATGGGTTCCATTCTAACGGCTCGGAGCGGCCACGGCCGGGGGTCGGGATTCCCCTCTCCCGGCAGTCATCATCGCTGTGTATGCTCGGAGGCTGTGGACACCTACAGCCCCGCCGAGATCGTCGAGCACCTCGCCGCCCTGCGCGCCGAGCACCGCCTGCTGGATGAACAGATCACCCGCATGGCCGCCAATGGCGAGGACGAGCTGGAAGCCAAGCGCCTGAAGCGGCGCAAGCTTCAGCTGAAGGACTGCATCGCCAGGCTGGAAAGCCTGCAGATTCCCGACGAACCGGCCTGAGCGGTGGCCCATCCACGCATGGCGTGGATCTACTGCTTCGCCCCGGTAGATGCCAACCTTGGTTGGCATGCCGTTCGCCGGGCACGGCCCGGCGCTGCCTTCAATCCTGCGGCGCAGGCTCGTCCGGACGGGCCGCTTCCGGGCTGACCCGCTCGATGGTGTGGCGCAATTCGCGGCCGAGGATGAACTTGGCATCCTTGGCCCAGGCGTCCAGGCGTTCGTCGAACAGCAGCTTGCTGTTCTCGTCCGGCCACACCAGGCGCAGCTCGCGCAGCTTCTGGATGAAGCCACGGAACAGGGATTTGTCGAAGAACTCCGGTGCCGCCGGTGCGTACAGCAGGCTCAGCCGTTGCGCGGCCTGCTGGCACAGGCTTTCCAGCTCGGCCGCGCCGAGCACGCCCGGACCGTTCTTCACCAGCACCGAGATGGCGATGTAATAGCGCTCGAACGCCTGCTGCAGCGAATGGCCGATCGCACGCAGGCGGAACACCTCGTCGGTCTGCCCGGTGTTGCGCGCCAGGATGCCGCCATCGTCATCGTTGACGTTCTGCAGCAGGCCCTCACGCACGAACACATCGATGGTCCGGTCGATGCGCTGGGCGAACTCGTCCTCGCTCCACGGCAGGAACAGCTCGGCCTGCAGGAACGGGTATACCGTACGGCCCAGCTGGACCAGGCCGGTGCGGCTCATGCGGCGGTTGTTCTGGAAGCAGCAGGCCACCCACGACGAGGCGGTGAACAGGTGCACCACGTTGTTGCGGAAGTAGCTGAGCAGCACCGCGGTGTCGCCGCTGACGCTGAGCACATCGCCCAGCGGGTGCTTGATGCGGGTGAGGACGTTGATTTCCTCGGCGTGGGCGATGATCCGCTCCGGCGAGTGCGGGGTCACCGTCACCCGGTCCGAGTACGGCATCTCGACCAGCAGGGTCTTGCACAGCTCGATCTGCGCGATCAGGTCGGCCTCGCCCATCGCGTGCTTCGGCGTGGACAGCAGGGCCAGCGCCAGCAGGTTGATCGGGTTGACGTCGGCGGCGCCGTTGATGCGCACCTGGATGCGTTCGGCCAGCGTATCCACCGTGGTCGACAGCCACGCCGGCTTCTCGTCCTCGGAGACCGCCTCGCCCTTCCACTCCGGCGCCTTCTCGGCGAGCACGTCGTTCAGTGCGATCGGTTCGCCGAAGTTCACCACCACCTGGCCGTAGTTCTGCTTGAGCACCTTGGGGATGCCCCACAGCAGCGACCAGATCGATTCCTTTTCCTTCGGCCGGCCGGACAGTTCGTCCAGGTAGCTGCCGCCCTCCATCAGCTTCTCATAGCCGATGTAGATGGGCTGGAACAGCACCGGCTTGCGCGGCTGGCGCAGGAACGCGCGCAGCGTCATCGAGATCATGCCGCCCTTGGGCTGCAGCAGTCGGCCGGTACGCGAGCGGCCGCCTTCGACGAAGTACTCCAGCGAGTAGCCACCGGCCACCAGCTGCGCGACGTATTCGCTGAGCACCGCCGAGTACAGCGCGTTGCCACGGATCGAGCGGCGGATGAAGAACGCACCGCCCTTGCGCAGCAGGGTGCCGACCACCGGCAGGTTCAGGTTGATGCCGGCCACGATGTGCGGCGGCACGATGCCACGGTCGTACAGCAGGTAGGACAGCAGCAGGTAGTCCATGTGGCTGCGGTGGCTGGGCACGTAGACCACTTCGTGGCCCGGCGCGGCGGCCTTGAACTTGTCCAGGTGGTGCACCAGCACGCCCGCATAGATGCGGTTCCACACGTGGCTGAGCATGAAGCTGGCCGAGCGCACCACCGGGCTGGAATAGTCCGCGGCGATTTCCCAGGCGTAGGCGTGCGCCTTCTTCCAGGCATCGGCCGGCTTCGAGTTGTCGCGCTTGGCCTGTGCGGCGATCGCTTCGCGTACCGGCTCGGCGGCCAGCACCTGGTCCACCAGCAGGCGCCGGGTCGACAGGTCGGGGCCGATCACCGATTCACGGATGCGTCGGAAGTGCGTACGCAGCACGCGCTGCAGCTTGCGCACCGTGCGCTCCGGCTCCAGGCCTTCGTCCACGGTGCTGCGCAGCGAGATCGGCGGGGCAAAGCGGACGATGGTGCTGCGGCCGTTGAGCAGCACCGCCAGCAGGCGGCGGAAGCGGCCGACCAGCGCCCAGTTTTCCGAGAACAGCACGGCGAACCAGCCGCTCTGCTTGTCCGGCGCGCGGCCGACGAAGATCGACACCGGCACCAGGTGCACGTCCAGGTCATCGCGCACGCGATGAGCCTGCAGCACCTTGGCCAGCGAGTCCGAATGGGTCTTGGCGCCGCGCTGCTCGGGAATCAGCGAGTTGCTGGAGCTGCGCCGCGACAGCGCCAGGTAGGCGCGCTTGCGGCCGGTCGGGTCACCGGCCAGCGGCACCAGCGGCGATGGCAGGCCGGCCTGGCGGCAGGCCTTGTCCAGGATCAGCGCATTGGACAGGCCGTAGTCTTCCAGCACGTACATGACCGGGCGGCCATCGTTGTACTGGCCCGGGTCTTCCGGTTCGATCTTCAGCGACAGCCACGGCTCGACCAGACGGCCGAGCAGGCGAGCCCACAGCGGGCGGCGGCCAGCCGGACGCGCGTGCGCGGGCGGCGGTACCGGGTTCGGGCCGGTACCGGTCGAGGGGGACGCCGGCACCGTATCGGCGGGCGTCGACTGGGATTCTTCGCCGGGGAACGGCAGCGGGTTCTGTTTCGACATCGGCGCCATTATGGCTTAGGCGGCGGCGTTGCCGCTTCCCCACCCTCGGCGGGGGCTTCAGCCGGTGACGGCGACGCAGCGGCGCGGGCCGCGTCGGCCTTGCGCAGCAGCGCGTCGGTGTCGGCCAGGGTGCGGGTCAGGTACCAGTGGCCCTCGCGGCGGCTCAGCGGCAGCTGCAGGGTCATCTCACGCCCCGCCAGGTCGTAGTGCAGGCGTACCAGCGCATTGTCGCCCTCCACCGAGAGCAGTTCACCGCGCACGCTGCGCAGTGCGTCATCCACGCCCAACCCGTAGCTGCCCAGCACCGCCTTGAGGGTATGGATGAACGGCGCCAGCTGCTGCAGGCTGCCTTCCATGCCCGCGGCCTGCAGGCCGGCCTCATCGTCGAAGCCAACCTTGCCGGCGGCACCCACCAGCGCGGCGATCGTGCTGCGTGCACGCGCACGGTCACTGATCGGCGCGCCCTGCGCCCAGCTGGCAAGGGTTTCCACCAGGGCGATGTAATGGGCCTGCTGGCCGGGCGTATAGCCCTTCTGGTGGCGCAGGTACTGCACGCCGAAGTTGCCCATCGACTGCGCGGCCTGGCGCACGGCACCGGCCTGGCCGGCCAGCTGGCGGTCGAAGCTGCGTTGCAGTTCGGCACCGGCATTGGGCGTGCGCAGTGCGGCCAGCATCGGCAGCAGCTGGTCGCCCAGCGGCAGCTCGGTCAGCGGCCACTGGCTGTGGCCCTCGGCCCAGGCCTGCTGCAGGCGCTGGTACTGGCTGGGCGGAACCGACAGCTTTGCATAGCCGACCAGATCGTCCTCGGCCAGGCGCAGGGCCATCGCCTGCACCGCCGCAACCGGTTCGGCTGCCGGCCTGGCCGGATCGTTGGCCGGTTCACGGCACGCGGCCACGGCCAGCAGCATGACTGCCAGCCCCCATCCACGCGCAGACCTTCCTCGCACTGCCACGCTCATGCACTCGGACTCCCCGGACCGGTCCGCATCTTGCGGCCTGCGAGGTGACAGCGGCAAGCCGGGACGTCACGGTTTCCGCGGTTGCTTGTGCAAGTCACTGATCGGAATAAAAAAAGAGCCGGGATCACGAGGATCACAGGCTCTTCAAGCCGGCGCAGGGCCGGTGGACAGTGTTGTGGCACATGTCCGGTCCGAGGACCGGATGGCGGCGATCCTACGCTGCCGCTCAAGTTAAGGCAACACTTCACGTAGTGTCATATAAATCATTGATTTTATTGATTAGACTGATGCCTAGCGCCGGGGCCATGAAATCTACGGCAGGTTTTGCGGCGATTCGGGCACAACCGGTCCTTCGGCGGATGCAAAAACGCCATCCCGGGCGGGTCGGGATGGCGTTCGGGCCTGCAGACTGCGCAGCGGAATCTCAGCGCATAGCCAACGCCGACGCGATTTCCTGCTGGATGGCCCGGGCCGCGGCCTGCGGATCGGCGGCCAGGCGGATCGGGCGACCGACCACGATGGCATCGGCGCCATCGGCAAAGGCCTGGGCCACGCCAACGGTACGCTTCTGGTCATCGCCGACCGGGCCACCGGGGCGGATGCCCGGGCAGACGATCGAGAACCCGGCGCCGGTAGCGGCGCGGATCGGGCCGGCTTCCTGGCCCGAGGCGATCACGCCATCGATGCCGGCCGCCTGCGCGGCCAGCGCGCGCTCGACCACCACGTCCACCGGCTCACGGTCGATGCCCATCTGCGCCAGGTCCGGGCGGCCCATCGAGGTCAGCACGGTCACTGCCAGCAGGCGCATGTCGCTGCTGTTGGCGGCGGCGCAGGCTTCCATCATCGCCGGGTGCCAGCCGTGGATGGTGGCGTAGCTGACCGGCCACTGCGACAGGCGCTTGATCACCGCCGCGGCGGTGGCCGGGATGTCGAAGAACTTCAGGTCGACGAACACGCGCTTGTCGCGGCGGGCCAGCTCGTCCAGCACCTGGAAGTACTCGCCGGAGGCGAGCAGTTCCATGCCGATCTTGTAGAACGCCACGCTGTCGCCGAGGCGGTCGACCCACTCCAGCGCCTGCACGCGGTCCGGCACGTCCAGCGCGAAGATCAGGCGCTCGTCATCGCGCAGCGGCAGCGGCGCGCGGCTCACGGTGCGTAGTCCAGCGCAGCGCGCTTGGCGTCGTGGCGGGCCTGGCGCGACTGGCTGTAGTCGTTGTTGAACTGCGCCGGCTCGAAGCCGCCGTAGGTCGGGTTCGGCAGCATCCACCAGCGCTCGCCGAACCAGTCGTGGTACTGCTGCAGCAGCGCGTCACGACCGTCGTTGGTGTTGGCGGTCACTTCGACGAAATCGCCCAGCTGGTCGCCGAACTGCATCAGCACGCGGTATTTCTGCCCGGCCAGGCGGCGGCGGCAGTTCTTCTCGCTGCCGGCCTGCTCGCAGCCTTCGACCACGGTGCCCAGGCCAAGGAACACGCTGTCATCGGCCACCGGCAGGCCCTGCTCGCGCAGGTTGGCCAGGGTTGCGTCCTTCAGGTGCACGGCGCGGTTGGAGATGTACAGCAGGGTCACGCCCTTGGCGTTGGCGGCCTTGGCGAAATCAACCACGCCCGGAATGGCCTTGGCCTTCTTTTCGGCCACCCACTGGTCCCAGGTCAGCTCGTCGTATTCCTTGCCGTCGCGCACCAGGCGCGCCTGGTAGGGCGAGTTGTCCAGCACGGTCTCATCCACGTCCAGCACCACGGCCGGCTTCAGGCCCTTGGCCTCGTTGCCGCGTTCTTCCGGCACCAGCGCATCCCAGTGGGCTTCCTTCAGCGCGGCATCCAGGTGGTCGGCGGCGGCACGGTAGGTCTGCTCGGTGATCGCCTTGTATTCCTGCGCACGCTGCATCCACAGCACCGCATTGAGGTTGTCGTTGGCAGTGGCATCGAGCGCGCCGTCGGCCTTGGCAGCGGCGGCCGGGGCCTCCGGTGCAGCGGCTTCGGCGGCAGGCGCATCCACGCGCTTGCAGGCGGACAGGCCCAGCGCCGCGGTGGCGAGCAGGGTCAGGGACAGGGAAACGGGACGACGCATGGATTCACCGGCAATCAGATATACCGGCGCATTTTACCGGCAAAGGCGGTCCCGGGACGGCTATGCTTGGCGGTTGACCCGTTGCCCTTCCGGAGGCCGCCATGACCGATTCCACCCAGACCCCCGACGTCCCCCTGCTCGACGCCGTGCAGGCCCGCCTGCTGGGCTGCCTGGTGGAGAAGGAGGCAACCACCCCGGACACCTATCCGCTGACGGTCAACGCCGCCCAATCGGCCGCCAACCAGAAGACCGCCCGCGAGCCGGTGATGAACGTCGATGCCGGCAGCGTGCAGCACGCGCTGCGCCAGCTGGAAACACTGGGCCTGGCCCGCCAGCACTTCTCCTCCCGTGCAGACCGTTACGAGCACCGCCTGCAGGCCGCGCTGGACCTGACCCGGCAGCAGACCGTTCTGCTGGCGATGCTGCTGCTGCGTGGGCCGCAGACCCTGGGCGAACTGGTCACGCGCAGCGAGCGCCTGCACCGCTTCGCCGACGCCGACGAAGCCCGCCACGCCATCGAGCGCCTGCAGCAGCGCGCGCTGCTGGTAGTACTGCCGCGCGCCAGCGGCCAGCGCGAAGACCGCTACATGCACCTGCTGTGCGGTGAAGTGGACGGCGCGGCGCTTGCGGCCAAATACGCCAGCAGCGGCGGTGGCAGCGACGCGGCCGATCCGGGCCTGGCCGAGCGCGTGGCCCAGCTGGAAGCGGCCGTGGCCGAGCTGCAGGCGCAGCTGGCCGAACTGCGCGGCTGATGGTGGGTGCCGACCGTTGGTCGGCACTGCATCTGAATCGTGCCGACCAACGGTCGGCACCCACCGTCAGCTACTACTGTGCCGGCCAGCGGCCGGCACTACCCGACGTCAGCCGCACCCAAGGTGGCGTACAGCCGGCTGGGCGTTTCGATGCCCGGCAACTGGATCACCCCGCGCTCCTGCATGCCCAGGCCCAGCAGGATCTTCCCGGACACCACGTTGTCCAGATCGGTGATGCCGTACAGATCCTGCAGGCCCAGCTCAGCGCGCGCATGCGCGAACACCGCCCGCGCCGCCTCACCGGCATAACCCTGCCCGGCGAATTCAGACAGCACCGCGTAGCCGATGTCCGGCCCCGGCAGGCCATCGCGGCGCACCAGCCCGGCATTGCCCAGCCACGCCCCATCGGACAACCGCTCGATGGCATACATGCCGAACCCATTCAACGCATAGCTGTGCAGCACCCGCAGCGCGATGTACTCACGCGCCTGTTCTTCACTGCGCACGTTGCGGTCACCGATGAAGCGCACGAAGCCCGGATCATTCAACAGCGCCAGCATCTGCGCCGCATCGCGATCAGGTTCAATCGCACGCAGGCGCAGGCGTTCACTTTCAATTGGATGCACGCGCAGACCTCCAGCCGAAACCCCGATTCTGCCTCAACCCCCGGCTGTTGCTTTTGATTTTCTTTTTTCTTTTCCGTGGCTGGCGCGCACGGAACCTGTCAGAGGCCGGGCGGGTGGGCTGGGCGGGACCGTCCGCGGCATGGGCCCGAGGCATGCCTCGGGCGGGTTGGGCAGGACGCCCAACCCCGGTCTTGCCGTGTGCGCAGGACAGCGCACACGAGCAAGCCGCGGCCGAGCCCCCATGGACGGGTTTACGGCGTGTCCCGACCAGCCCACCCGCCCGGCCCACCACGAATGCGCTGCGAACGGCGGCAGCCACGAGGGGCTGCGCCGTTCGCCGGTCAATCGAACAGCGCCTCGATCGCCGCCAACCCCGCACTCGCCCGTTCCTTCTTGCGCACCGCATCGGCCACCGGATCAGCACCATCGCGCTGGATCTCCTCCGCCGGAATCTCCTCGAAGAACCGGCTCGGCTTCAACCGCACGTGCTCACCGAACTTGCGGGTCAGCTTGCTGTAACTCATCCACAACTGGATCTTGGCGCGGGTGATGCCCACGTACAGCAGGCGCCGCTCTTCCTGCAGGTTGCCCTCGTCCAGGCTGACCTGGTGCGGCAGCACGCCATCCTCGCAGCCGACGATGAACACGTACGGGAATTCCAGGCCCTTGGAAGCATGCATGGTCATCATGCGCACCTGGTTGCCGCCCTCGTCCTTGTCGCTGCGCGACAGCAGCGCCAGCTGGCCGGCCAGGTCGGCGGCAGTGGCACCGCGCGGGCCCCCCTCGAACCACTGCGCCAGTTCCTCGATGTTGTTGGCACGGCGCTGGTAACTCGCCTCTTCCTTGGCCTGCTGGCGCAGTTCGCTGAGCAGGCCGGATTCCTTGGCGACCTTGCGGATCATGTCGCCGGAAGTGACCTGCCGGGTCTGTGCGCGCAGGTCACGCAGGATGTCGGTGAAGCGCGCCAGGCTGTTGGCCGCGCGCGGGGGCAGTTGCTGCAGGGCACCGATCGCCTCGGCAGCCTGCGCCATCGGCATGTCCTTCTCCTGCGCCAGCTCGGCCAGCTTGGCCAGCGTGCCAGCACCGACGTCGCGCTTGGGTGACTGCACCGCACGCATGAACGCGGTGTCGTCGTCCGGGTTCACCAGCAGGCGCAGCCAGGCCAGCGTGTCCTTCACTTCCTGGCGTTCCAGGAACATGGTGCCGCCGGTCAGGTGGTAGGGAATGCGCAGCAGCTGCATCGCCTTTTCCAGCGGACGCGACTGGAAGTTGCCGCGGAACAGGATGCAGAAATCACTCCACGGCACATTGCGCGACTGCGCCACGAAGGCGATCTCGGCGGCAACCTTTTCCGCCTCATGTTCGCTGTTGCGGCATTCCCACACGCGGATGCGTTCGCCGTCGGCCTGGTCGCTCCACAGCTTCTTCAGGTGCTCGTGCGGATTGTTGGCGATCAGCGCATTGGCCGCGCGCAGCACGCGGTTGGAGCAGCGGTAGTTCTGCTCCAGCTTGATGATCTCCAGCTTGGGATAGTCGCGCCCCATCTGCTGCAGGTTTTCCGGATTGGCGCCGCGCCAGGCATAGATCGACTGGTCATCGTCACCCACGCAGGTGAAGTTGCCCTTGTCACCGGCCAGCTGCTTGAGCAGCCGGTACTGCGCGTCGTTGGTGTCCTGGCATTCGTCCACCAGCAGGTAGCCGATGCGCTCGCGCCAGGCCAGCGCGATCTCCGGATTTTCTTCCAGGATCTGCACCGGCAGACGGATCAGGTCATCGAAGTCGACCGCATTGAACGCGGTCAGGCGCAGCTGGTAGCGCTCGTAGACGCTGGCCGCTTCCTTCTCGCGATTGCTGCGCGCGGCGGCCATCGCCTGTTCGGGCGACAGGCCGGCGTTCTTCGCGCGCGACACCAGGTTCTTCATATCCTCGATGTCATCAGGCTTGGCCCCGTACATCAGGTCCTTGATCTGCGCAGCGGCATCGTCGGCATCGAAGATCGAGAAGCCGCGCTTCAGGCCAACGGCCGCGTGCTCGATCTGCAGGAACTTCAGGCCCAGCGCATGGAAGGTGCAGATGGTCACCTCGTCGGCGTCCTGCTCGCGCAGGCGCTTGGCCACGCGCTCGCGCATTTCCTTGGCCGACTTGTTGGTGAAGGTGATCGCCGCGATGCGGCGCGCCGGATAGCGGCCGCAGCCGATCAGGTGGGCGATCTTTTCCACGATCACACGCGTCTTGCCGCTGCCCGCGCCGGCGAGCACCAGCAATGGACCTTCGATGTGCAGGACGGCGGCGGCTTGGGGGGGATTGAGACCGTGCATGGGATGGGGATTGTAGCGGGGCCGGGTGACGACCACAGCGGGCCGCCGGTGGGGTTGCTGAACGGCTTCGGCGAAGCGGGGCTGCGGCGTACAATCCGTCGATGGCCAAGCTCTACTTCTACTATTCGGCGATGAACGCCGGCAAGACCACCACCCTGCTGCAGAGCGCCCACAACTACCGCGAGCGCGGCATGCGGGTGGCGATCCTGACCCCGCGCCTGGACGATCGTGCCGGCGCCGGCGTGGTCGCCTCGCGGATCGGCCTGCGTGCGGACGGCATGGCCTTCGACCGCGATACCGACCTGCAGCGCTGGGTCGAGCAGGATCTGGCAGCCAACGGCCCGATGGGCTGCGTGCTGGTGGACGAGGCGCAGTTCCTGACCCGCGCCCAGGTCTGGCAGCTCAGCGAAGTGGTCGACCAGCTGCGCATTCCGGTGCTGTGCTACGGCCTGCGCACCGACTTCCGCGGCGAGCTGTTCGAAGGCAGCCAGTACCTGCTGGCCTGGGCCGATGAGATGCAGGAGATCAAGACCATCTGCCACAGCGGCAAGAAGGCGACGATGACGGTGCGTGTGGACGAGCATGGCCACGCGGTGCAGGACGGCCCGCAGGTGGAGATCGGCGGCAACGACCGCTACGTGTCGGTCAGCCGCGCCGAGTTCAAGAAGATCACCCGCGGCGAAGGGCGGATCGATCCGGCGCAGGCGCCGCTGCCGCTGTAGCAGGCGTGCCGGTGCGCCATGACCTCCAGCGGTTTACAAGCACGCGCTGTCGCGCCTAGGCTGCGGCTCCCCTGCTGCCGAACTGGACGTCCGACATGCGCTCTGCCCTCCTGCTGCTGCCGCTGCTGTTGCTGCCCCTGCTGGCCACCGCGGCCGAGCGCCCGTCAGGTGAAGACGATGCGGCGGTAATCGGCGCCGGTTTCATGGACAGCCACCCGGACATGATGTACCGGCAATGGGGCGTCAACGCGCTGCGTCGCAACGATGTCAACGGCGCGATGGACAACTTCCGGCTGGCCGCGCGGTATGCGGACAAGCCTGCCCAGGGCTACCTCGGCGAGATGTACTGGTACGGGGTAGAGCAGCCGCGCAATCCGGTCATGGCCTATGCCTGGATGGAGGTGGCGGCCGAGCGTGGCTATCCGTTGTTCGTCGAGCTGCGCAACGAGTACTGGGCCACGCTGCCGCTGGAGCAGCATGATGCGGCGCGTGCGCAGGCAAGCGCGCTGCGCGCCGAGTATGGTGACGAAGTCGCGCGCCCACGCATGGCCGAAGTGCTCAGAAAGGGGCGCCGCGAGATGACCGGCAGCCGCGTCGGCTCGATGTCCAACAACGTCGACATCGTGTACATGGACGGCGGAATCTCCCGCACCATCAAGGCCGATCGCCTCTACGACCCGAAGTACTGGGACCCGAAGCAGTACGAACGCTGGCAGGACGAAACCTGGATGAAGATCCGCCGGGGCACGGTGGAAGTGGGTGTGCCGACCCAGTCGCACGCCACCGACAGCAAGCCTTGAAACAACGGTGCCGGCGTGTGGCCGGCACCGGGCCGCATCCATTCAGTACAGCGTGCGCTCCGGCGCACCTGCCGGCGGCGGGGTGTACTGGTACAGCCAGGTCTCGGTGAGGGTCTTGCCGCCACTGCGCAGGAACAGGCGGATGTCGATCTGCTCGGTGCTGCCTTCCGGCGGCACCAGGTCGAACATCGCGCGGTAGCCGTTGATCTCGCGCAGCGGGCGCGCCGACACGATCTCGACCCGGCCACGGCTGGCTTCCACCACGGCCTCGACCTCACCCTTGTCGATCAGCCTGGCCAGTTCGCCGCCTTCGAAGTCCACCGCGAAGCGCCAGCTGAAATACTCGCGCTTCTTGCCGACCACGCCGCCCAGGCCGGTGCGGCTGGCCACGCAGTGCGCCAGCGGCGGCCGTGCCGGCGGCTCGGCGCCCCAGTACAGGCGGTAGCCGACCAGCAGCTCCTGGCCCGGCTGCGGCTTTTCCTTCGGGTTCCAGAACGCCACGATGTTGTCGAAGGTCTCGTCCACGGTGGGAATCTCCACCAGCTGCACCGAGCCCTCGCCCCATTCGCCCTTCGGCTCCACCCACAGGCAGGGGCGCTTCTCGTAGAACACGCCGTCGTCCTGGTAGTGGTCGAAGTTGCGGTCGCGCTGCAGCAGGCCGAAACCACGCGGGTTGCGGTCGACGAACATGTTGAAGCGCAGGTTGCGCGGATTCAGCAGCGGTCGCCAGATCCATTCGCCGGCACCGGTCCACAGCGAAAGGCCGTCGGTGTCGTGGATCTCCGGGCGCCAGTCCCATGCCATGCGGCGGTCGTTCTCGCCCACCTGGTACATGCTGGTGCACGGGGCGATGCCCAGCCGCTCGATCGCCTTGCGCGGGTACAGCGCGCTGTCGATATCCATCAGCAGCACGTCGCCGTTGGTGATGGCGAAGCGGTACGCACCGGCCACGCTGGGCGAATCCAGCAGGCCGTAGACCACGATCGTCTCCGAATCGGCCGACGGCTGCTCCAGGTAGTAGGCGATGAAGTCCGGGAATTCCTCCGGCTTGCCCATGCCGGTGTCGATCGCCAGGCCGCGCGCGGACTGGCCGTACTGGCCTTCCTTGCCGACCGCGCGGAAGTAGCTGGCGCCGAGGAAGGCCGCGAAGTCGCGGTCGGTGTCCTTGCGGGTGTTCAGGCGGAAGCCGGCGAAGCCCAGATCGGCCGGCAGCTCGCCGTCCTTGATGCCGCTCTTGCCGTAGTTGAACGCCGCGCCGTCATAGGCCAGCTCCTGCGCCTTGCCGTCGACCACGTCGAACATGCGCACCGGCGAGTGGAAGTACAGGCCCAGGTGGAAGAACTTGGCCTGGAACTTGCCAGGCTGGTCAGCCCACAGCGCATGGTCCTGGCGGTAGCCGATCGACTGGTACTGGTCCCAGTCCAGGCCTTCCAGGCGGCCCGGCAGCACCCGCTTGTGGCTCTTGTAGGGTGCCTGTGCCAGCGCGCGCGCCTGGCCCTTCAGGGTGGCGAAGTCGAACGGCTGCGGCTGGCCGAGGCGGCGCAGGCCCATCTGGCCGCTCTTGCTGGCCGCGCACGCGGGCAGGGACGGCAGGCCGAATGCAGCCAGGGCGAGGGAGGCATTGCGGATGAAGTCGCGTCGTTGCATGCAGGCGCGTCAGGCACAGAGGGAAGGTCGGCCATCATAGGCAGACAAACGTTAACGGGCAGCGGAGACGTGCCCTGCCCGTTCAGCTGCCGCTGGCCGCCCGGCTCAGCGCTGGCAATGGCTGCACCAGACGCTGGCGCGCTGGCCGATGGTGGCGTGCTTCAGCGCGCGACCACAGTTCGGGCAGGGCAGCCCGTCGCGGCCGTACACCAGCAGTTCCTGTTCGAAATAGCCCGGTGCGCCGTCAGGGCTGATGAAATCGCGCAGCGTGGTGCCGCCACGGGTGATGGCGTAGCCGAGGATTTCCTTCACCGCGTCGGCCAGCCGCTGATAGCGCCCGCGCGAGATCTTGCCGGCCTCGCGCAGTGGACTGATGCCGGCCTTGAACAGGCTCTCGGCGGCGTAGATGTTGCCCACGCCCACCACCACCGCCTGGTCCATCAGGAAGGTCTTCACCGGCGCGCTGCGGCCACGGCTGCGGGCGAACAGGTAGTTGCCGTCGAACGCGTCGTCCAGCGGCTCCGGGCCCAGCCCCTGCAACAGCGGGTGGATGTCGCCGGCCGGCTGCCAGAGCAGGCTGCCGAAACGGCGCGGGTCGTTGAAGCGCAGCAGGCGGCCGTTGTCCAGGCTGATGTCGACGTGGTCGTGGGCGCGTACCGGCGTATCACCGGGCAGCACACGCAGGCTGCCGGACATGCCCAGGTGCAGCACCGCGCTGCCGATGGCGGTATCCAGCAGCAGGTACTTGGCGCGCCGGCGGATCTCCTCGATGCGCTGCCCCGGCAGCAGCTCGGCCACTTCCGGCGGAATCGGCCAGCGCAGGTCGGCGCGGCGCAGGATCACGCCATGCACGCGGCGGCCCTGCAGGTGCGGCGCCAGGCCGCGGCGGGTGGTTTCGACTTCGGGCAGTTCAGGCATGAACCGATTCTACGCCCGCTCAGCGTGGCGGTGCCGCCAGTTCACGGGCATCCAGGACGCCATCACCGTTGGCATCCTGCTTGTGGAAACGCTGCACGATCACCTGCCGCTGCTGCTCGCGGCTGATCGCCCTGCCCTTGCCGCCGGGCAGCTCGTCTGCGCTCAGCACGCCATCGCCATTGCGGTCCATGCGGTCGAAGGCATACAGCATCCACTGCACGTATTCGGATTCACTCACCCGGCCGTCGCCATCGCTGTCCATCCGCTGCAGGTAGCTGGTGGTGTCGGTGACCTGGGCCAGCGCCGCGCCCGGCAGCAGCATCGCCAACGCAAGCCCATACCCAGCCCTCACGCGCCCACCAGGCTGTAGCCCTTCAACCGTGCGGCATAGGCCTGCAGCGCGGCGATCCCGCTTTCCTCGGCCTCACGGCACCACGCCTGCAACTGATGCAGGCGCTCGGCGGCATCGTGGCCGCGGGCCTCGAGCAGCGCCGCCAGCCGCGCGCGGTACTCGACCAGGGTGCGGATGCGCGGGCGCTGTGCCACCCATTCGCTGAGCTGGGCACGACTGTCCGGCTTCAGCCAGCGGCCATCGTTGACCAGGCCACGGCGCAGCCGGCGTGGCAGCAGGCGGCGCAGCTTGGCCCCGGCCTGCACGGCTTCCTCGCGCAGGGCCGGCATGAACACATTGCGCTGGTAATCGGTCATCGCCTGGAAGCGGTGCGACAGCAGCGCCTTCAGGGTTTCGGCATCGGGCACGGCGATGTTCGGGCGCACGTCCATGGCCGGCGCCACCCGCAGCACCTTGGCCAGGCGCAGCGCCTGCAGCAGGCGGATCGCACTCCAGCCGATATCGAACTCCCAGCGCCGCATCGCGAAGCGCGCCGAACTGGGGAAGGCATGATGGTTGTTGTGCAGCTCCTCGCCACCGATCCAGAACCCCCACGGCGTGAGATTGGTGGAGGTGTCGGCGGACTCGTAGTTGCGGTAGCCCCACCAGTGCCCCAGGCCATTGACCACGCCCGCGGCCCAGAACGGGATCCATGCCATCTGGATCGCCCACAGGGCCACGCCCGGCAGGCCAAACAACACGGTATTGATCGCGAACAGCAGCACCGGCCCCAACGTGGCATGCGGGGTATACAGGCGGCGCTCGATCGCATCATCCGGGGTGCCGCGCCCGTACTGCTCGATGTCCGCGCGCATGCCACGCGCTTCGCGGTACAGCTCCACGCCGTGCCAGAACACCTTGCCGATGCCACGGGTGACCGGGCTGTGCGGGTCGTCCTCGGTTTCCACCTTGGCGTGGTGCTTGCGGTGGATGGCCACCCACTCGCGGGTAATCATCGAGGTGGTCAGCCACAGCCAGAAGCGGAACACATGGGCCAGCGCCGGGTGGAAATCGACCCCGCGATGAGCCTGGCTGCGGTGCAGGTACAAGGTCACCGAGAAGATGGTGATCTGGGTAAAGACCAGCAGCACCGCCAGCATGGCCCACCAGCCCAGGCCGAGCACACCACCGGTCAACAGGGACATCAGGGCATCTGGCATGACGGCTCTCCGGGTCGACGCGGGGATGGCAGACATCATGGGCGCTTGCGTTGCAAACTGCATCCCTGCGGCGATGCTCTGCATCGCCATCCGAGGCACCGTTCACAGTTGGGGACCTGAGTTGTCGAGCCTTGATCCACGCGCCAGCGCCATGACCGCCGCCCCGCCCCTGGCGGAGCAGCCCCCCTTGATCGAACTGGACCGCGCCACCGTGGTACGCGGCCAGGTGAAGGTGCTGCACGGGCTCAGCCTGCGCATCGCGCAGGGCCAGCACACCGCCCTGCTCGGCCCCAACGGCTGCGGCAAGTCCACCTTCATCAAGCTGATCACCCGCGAGCTGTACCCGCTGGCCCAGGGCGACGGCGCGGTGGCGGTGAAGGTGCTGGGCCAGAACCGCTGGCAGGTGGACCGGCTGCGCTCGCAGCTGGGCATCGTCACCGGCGACCTCAGCAGCAACCTGGCCGACATGCCGGGGCTGACCGTGGAACAGGCGGTGCTGTCCGGCTTCTTCGCCAGCTACGTGGTACCGGCCTTCCGCGAGGTGACCGCCGACATGCGTGCACGCGTCGGCGAGACACTGGCGATGACCGGCGCGCTGTCGCTGCGTGAACGCGCCTACGCCGAGCTGTCGGCCGGCGAGACCCGCCGCGTGCTGATCGCCCGCGCGCTGGTCAACCGGCCGCAGGCACTGCTGCTGGATGAGCCCTCCACCGGCTTGGACCTGGTCGCCCGCGAGCAGCTGGTGGCGACCATGCGGGTGTTGGCACAGCAGGGCATCACCCTGGTGCTGGTGACCCATCACATCGAAGAGATCATTCCCGAGATCGAGCGGGTGGTGCTGCTGCGCGACGGCCGCGTACTGGCCGATGGCACCCGCGCCGAGCTGCTGCGCAACGAACCGCTGTCGGCGGTGTTCGGCGGCGCGATCACGGTGGTCGAGCAGGAAGGCCGACTGACCGCGTACGCGGGATAGACAGATGCATCGCTCTCCGTAACCGTCTGTAGAGTCGAGCCATGTTCGACTGCCGTTCGCCGCGAGCAGAAGCAGCCGAGCATGGCTCGGCTCTACAGAAGGCGGGGCAGCGGGCCGGATTCTCCGGCCCGCCACCGCTTCGCTCAGAACCGCAATGCCAGCGCGCGCGACTCGATCGGTGCCATCCGGCTCTGGTCCTGCAGCTGCAGGTCGCGCAGCTCATACGGCGCACCGAATCCGGCCGGCAACGCCGCCTGGTCGAACGGCAGCACCAGCTGGCCTGCGCCCGGGCCATCGAACCACGCGGCCGCATGTGCCTGTGCGACCGGCTTCAACTGGCCATCGCGGGCGGTGGCATACAGCGTGCCCCGCGCCTCATAGCGGCCGGCCGCGGCCACCTGCAGCGGCAGTGCCACCTGACGACTGGCCGGGTCCGGCGCGGCCTGTCCACTGAAGCGGGCAGTCGGCCGTGCCACCGCAAAGGCGACCTTGCCATCGCGCAGCACACCGTCGGCCTGGGCGAACACCTGCAATTCCCATAGACCCTGCACGCTGCCGACATCGGCGGGGATCCGCACCTGCGCGCGCAGGCTGCCATCGGTGGTGCGCAGCAACCGCTGCGGCCAGCTGCGGCCATCCGGCGCGACCAGCAGGGCTTCTCCGCCGAGGCCGCCACGGCGCGATGCCAGCTGCGCGGTGGTGGCGCCGTCTTCCAGCAGGCGTGCCTGCAGCTGCACGTTGCCACCGGCCAGCACCTGCGCCTGGTTGGCCTGCACTTCCAGCCGCAGCGGACTGTTCGGCTCCAGCACCTGTACCACGTAGCGGCCCTGGGCCTGCGCGCTCTGCAGCGTGTAGGCACCGACGGCACTGGTCGCGCCGGTACGCAGCATACTGCTGCCATCGCTGACCGGCATGCCGGCGTCCTGCAGCGCGCGCGCATCAACACTGCGCGCCACGCTGCTGCGGCCGGCCGGGTCGCGCACCTGTAGCGTGTTGGCCGGCAGCGCGCGGGCACCTGCGGTCGGGCTCAGCTGGATCACCGCATCCGGCGCCGTCAGTGGCAGGTCCAGGCCTCGCTGCAGCTGCGTGCCATCAACCTGCTGCCAGTAGCTGCGGCTGACCGATGCATACGGCGTAGCCGCCTGCAGCGGTTGTGCGGGGTCCAGCGCCCAGGCAAAGGCCAGTGGCGCGTGTTCGCTCTCATCGGCGGGAAGCGGCGCGGCTACCAGGGCGGCAGGCACCTGATCGCCCGCACGGGCGGCCTGCAGCGGCTGCGCGGCCTGCGCTACGGAAAGGGACAGCACTGCCAGGGTGGCGCCGGCCAGCAGGGTGGATTGAATCGTCATGGTCGTCTCCCTCACTGGGTCAGGTCGTTGCGCAGCAGGGTGCCGAGGCCGAAGCACTCGCGGCGGCTCTGGTTGTGGCTGAGTGGTTCCGCGCCTTGGGTGCGCGCCTTGTCGGTGAACCAGGTGGTGCCGGCGGCCTTCTGGCTGCTGCACTCCAGGAAGCCATCGGAGCAGGACGACAGCCAGTTCTGGGTGAACTCCAGGCCGACGTTGGCGGCATAGCCACCGCAGTAACTGTTGCTGTCCCACACCGCCGATTCCACATCGCTGCCCACCACCGCGCGGAACGGTTTGGGCAGCGCCGGGCGGCCAGCGGTGCCGTAGAGGTTCTGCGCGTTGTAGGTGGCCATGCTCGCCACCTGCTGCTGGCGCACGGCGTCGTTCTTGTAGCCCAGCAACCAGCCCAGCGAGGTTTCAAAGGTGTTGCCGTTGAGCACCGCATCGGCCAACGGCGTGCCGGCCGAAGACGGTGCCAGCGCGTTGACCTTGCGCACCGTGCGGATGATCTTCGGATAGCGGCTGTCATAGGTCGGGTTGGACAGGATCCAGCGCATCACGTTGCCGCCGTTGGAGTGGGTGATCACCACCAGCTGGGTGATGCCACGGCTGTCGATGAAGCCGGTCAGCTGATTGGCCAGACAGCCGGCCGCTTCCGGCTTCCACATGTACTGGGTGAAGTCACAGTTGATGACGACGTAGTTGCTGCTGTTCGGCAGGCCCTGGCGCACGGTGTCGATGATCGCCGGCTGCCAGTACTCCTGGGTGGCGTTGGTCTGTGCGCCGGTGCCATGCACGAAGGCCACGCCGACCACGTCGGCCGCCTGAGCCGGCGCGGCTGCCAGCCCGAGGAGCAGGGCCAGGACGGTACTTCCTGTTGCGGTGCTGCGCATCGCTTCTCTCCCTCTGTCAACGGATCCCCCCGACCCGGCTGGAACTGGACGGCCCCTGGTGCTTGCCGTTGTGCCGATGCTCGCGGCGCGGCCGCGTGAAAGTCCGTGCGCTGCGCCCGGATTCAGGAGACTGACGTCACTCGATGACGCTTTTCATATCACCGGGATGACCATGCCGGGTCTGGCCGTATGACCGATGGCCACTGCGGTGTCGTATACGGGCTGCGATCATGGCGCGATGTTTTTCCTCCGGAGCCTGTCCATGTCGCTGATTTCCCACCCTGCCCGCCCGCTGCTCGGCCTTGCCGTCATCGCGGCCCTGGCCGGTTGTGCCGCCACCGCCGCCAAGCCGACCGCCGTCGAAGCCAACATCACTACCAAGGCGGTGGGCTATCTGGACAAGAGCGCGGTACCGGCCAGCCTCGACCTGGTGCCGGCACCGCCGGTGGCCGGTTCGGCCGCCCTCGCCCTCGACGAACAGGTCAGCCGTGAAGCCCGCGCGCTGCGTGGCAGCCCGCGCTTCGCCCAGGCCGGTGTCGATGCCGAACTCGGCTTCCCAGAAGGCGCCAACCACTTCTCCTGCGCCGCCGACATCGACGTCGATGCGGTGAAGACCCCGGCGCTGTACCGCCTGCTGGAGCGCAGCCGGATCGACGCCAGCGCCGCCACCAAGGCCGCCAAGAACCACTACCAGCGCCCGCGCCCGTTCATGGTCAACGGTGAACCGACCTGCTCGCCGAAGGACGAAGAAGGCCTGCGCAAGAACGGCTCATACCCGTCTGGCCACACCTCGATCGGCTGGGCCTGGGCCCTGATCCTGTCGGAGATCGCACCGGATCGCGCCGATGCCATCCAGGCGCGCGGCCGCAACTACGGCGAGAGCCGCCTGGTCTGCAACGTGCACTGGCAGAGCGACATCCTCGAAGGCCGCTTCATGGGCGCCGCCGCCGTGGCCCGCCTGCATGACAACGCCGCGTTCAACAAGGACCTGCTGGCCGCACGCAAGGAGATCGCTGCCGCGCGCAAGGCCGGCCTGCACTCCAGCCGCGACTGCGCGGCCGAGGAAGCGGTGCTGAAGGTGCGCCCGCAGAGCGCGCTGTAAGCGCCTGGCGGTTCAATTGTTGCCGGCCAGCGGCCGGCACTACCGATGGGTGTAAAGCAGAAGGGCCGGCATTGCGCCGGCCCTTCTTCATTGCATCAACGCAGCAACCGCATCAGAACTTCGCGGTGAACTCCACGCCCCAGGTACGCGGCTCGTTGAGGAAGCCGGTCAGGTTGTTGAAGTCGATCGCGCCGACCACGCGGGTCTGGTTGGTCAGGTTGCGGCCGAACACGGCCACGTCGTACTGGCCGTAATCCCAGTTGTAGCCCAGGCGCAGGCCGCCTTCCAGCGAACTACGGCCGCGGAATTCCGGCGACTCGTAGATGAAGAAGTTCACCGCGCTGCGGTAGGCCCAGTCGGTGTAGGCATACAGCTCGCTGCCATCGCTGAGCGGGAAACCGACACGCAGGGTCGCGTTGTGGATCCACTTCGGCGCCTGCGGCAGCGGGTTGCCGTTCACCAGCGCATAGGTGCCACCGTTGATGACGGTGGTCGGGTCGTTGATGGTGCAGCCACCGCCGCAGATCGCTACCGCCAGATCCTTGTCCTTGATCTCGGTGTCGTTGTAGCTGCTGCCGAAGGTCAGCAGCACGTTGTCAGCCAGATAGGCTTCCAGGTCCAGCTCCACGCCCTGGCCAATGGTCTTGTCAGCGTTGAGCAGGGTGGCGGTGTTGTTGGTGCCGCCCACCGCGATCAACTGCTGGCCGTCAACGTTGTAGCGGAACACGCTCAGGCCCAGGCGCGCGCGGCGCTCGAACAGGTCGGCCTTGATGCCGGCTTCGTACGAGATCACCTTCTCCGAATCGGCCTGCGACAGGCCCGGCGCGAAGGCCAGGCGGCCCTGGATCGACGGCGCACGGAAGCCCTTGGCCACGCGGGCGTAGGCATTCACGTTGTCGGTCAGCTTGTACACGCCGCTGACATCCCAGCTGACGTCGTTGACGTCGGTGTTGGCCAGGTACGGGCCACTGACCGGGGTGCCGAACGGAAGGACGGCCTGCAGCACGCTGGCGTTGAAGTCCTTCTTGTCCTGGGTGTAGCGCACGCCGGCGCGCAGCTTGAAGCGGTCGGTGACATCGAAGTCACCCGAGGCGAACACCGCCCAGGCCTTGTTGCGCTGGTTCTGCACCACGTGGCCGGTCTGCGGATTGCCCGGCTTCAACGAGTTGTAGTTGAAGTTGTTGATGGTCACGTCTTCGTCGAAATAGAAGACGCCAGCCTGCCAGTCGAAGCGGCCCCATTCGTTGGATTCAACGCGGAATTCCTGCGTCCACTGGCGATGGTGCGGCAGGCCGTCGGCCGACTCCGACGAGAACGGGATGAAGCCCGGCCCATAGTTGCCAGCGCCCAGCGATGCGTCGCCGTAGCCACCGTCGATGTCACCACGATTGAGCGATTCGGCGGTTTCATAACCGGTGATCGAGTGCAGGGTCACCGAACCGAGGTTCCACTGCAGGCGCGCGCTGCCGCCCCAGGTTTCCAGGTCGGAGAAGTTGACGCCATCGTTGGCCACCTTGTCGCGATCGAAGTTCTCGACCAGGCCGTTGCCACCCTTCTGGATGATGTTGGCACGGAACAGGCGGGCGGTGCCGTTGAGCTTGCGCTTGTGCAGGTTGAACAGTGCTTCGAAGTCGTCGCCTTCGTACAGGAACTGCACGCGGCCGGCGGCTTCGTCATAACCTTCGAAACCGCTGTTGGGCGCACCGGCGCGGGTGTTGTCGACCCAGTCGTCACGGCGCTGGTAGATGGCCGAGACGCGTGCCGACCAGCGGTCGGTCAGCGAGCCGCCATAGGCGCCCTGCACGTTCCAGCTGTTGTAGCTGCCATAGCCCACGCGCACGTAGCCGTCGGCATCCTGCGACGGGCGCGCCGAATCGAACTTGACCACGCCGGCCGGGGTATTGCGGCCGAACAGCGTGCCCTGCGGGCCGCGCAGCACTTCCACATTGGCCAGGTCGAACAGCGGGAAGCCCTTCAGCAGCGGGCTTTCCTGCACCACGTCGTCGTACACCAGCGACACCGGCTGCGACGCATTGAGGTCGAAGTCGGTGTTGCCCAGGCCACGGATGTAGAAGCGCGGGAAGGCACGGCCGTAGGACGACTCGATGTTGAGGCTGGGCACGCGCGCGGCCAGGAAGCGGATGTCGTCGCCCGCCGAACCCAGCACATCGAGCTTCTCGCCCTGGATCGCGCTGATCGCGACCGGCACGTCCTTGGCGTTCTCGACGCGGCGCTGCGCGGTCACCTGCAGGGCATCAAGGGCAACCGGATCCTTGGCAGCGGGAGTTTCCTGGGCGGCTGCTACCAGCGGCAACAGGGCGGAAAGAGCGGCAACGAGGGGGCGCGCGACCGGAAGGCGGCCACGGGAAGTGCGGGTCGGAGACATGGCGGTAGGCTGTGTTTGGAGGGGTGGTAAAACGGCGCTACCAGATAATTGTTGCAATACAGCACCTGCCCCGCAAATGCCTGCCGTTCATGGCCGCGTCGCCCCGGCCCCCGCGCCCTCGCTAGACTCGAGGTTTTCCAGCCCTGCAGAGCCGCCGCGATGACCCAGTGGTACTTCCATGCCTCCGCCCAGGCCGAGCGTATCGGCCCGCTTGATGACGAGGCCGCGCGCCGTTATGCGCAGGCCAACCCGCGCGCCCTGGCCTGGTGCCAGGGCATGAGCGGGTGGACCTCGATTGCCGAGGTGCCCGAACTGCAGTCCGCGGCCCCGGGCATGCCGAACACCCCGCCGCCGGTCCCCGCCGCGGCCAGCGGCCGCGCCGACGACATCGAGTTCCGCATCGTCGGCCATGAAATGCAGTTCGTGGAGATCGAGCTCGACCCCGGCGAGAGCGCCATTGCCGAGGCCGGCGCATTGATGTTCAAGGATGCCACCGTGCAGATGGACACGGTGTTCGGCGCCGCCAACGGCGACCAGGGCGGCGGCTTCATGGGCAAGGTGATGGCCGCCGGCAAGCGCGTGCTGACCGGCGAGAGCCTGTTCGCCACCGTCTACACCCAGAGCGGCCACGGCAAGGGCAAGGTCGCCTTCGCCGCGCCCTACCCCGGCACCGTGCTGGCAATGAAGCTGGACCAGCATGGCGGCCGCCTGATCTGCCAGAAGGACAGCTTCCTTGCCGGCGCGCGCGGCGTGCAGATCGGCGTGCAGTTCCAGCGCAAGATCATGACCGGCCTGTTCGGCGGCGAAGGTTTCATCATGCAGAAGCTGGAAGGCGACGGCTGGGTGTTCATCCATGCCGGCGGTTGCGTGGTGGAGCGCGAGCTGGCCGCGGGCGAGCGCCTGGACGTGGATACCGGCTGCGTGGTGGCCTACCACCCGACCGTAGACATGGATGTGCGCCGGGTGGCCGGCATCAAGAGCATGCTGTTCGGCGGCGAAGGCGTGTTCCTGGCCACGCTGACAGGTCCGGGCAAGGTCTGGCTGCAGTCGCTGCCGTTCTCGCGTCTGGCCGGCCGCATGTGGATGGCCGCGCCGCAGGGCGGTGGCCAGAACCGCGGCGAAGGCTCGGTGCTGGGCGGCCTGGGCCGGATGCTGGACGGCGACAACCGGTTCTGACCGCCCCCGGTCGTGCCGGCCGCTGGCCCGCAACCTCATGGACCTTGGCGCGCATCCCGGTAGTGCCGGCCGCTGGCCGGCAGCCTCATGGACCGTTGCCAGGTTCCCAATGATTGCCGGCCAGCGGTACTACCTTTATGAATGGGCGATGTTTCCCACCCTGCCCGCCCCGCCACGGCTTCGGTATGCTGGCGCCCTTTCCTGAATCCGGCGCCGCGAGCGCACTGCCGATGAGCCTGTTCCGCCCCCGCATGCTGCTGTCCGTCGCCCTGATCGGCCTGCTGGCCGGCTGCGGTGGCGACCCGGTCCGCCCCACACCGCCGCCGGCGCCGACCGTGGTGCCGCAGGCCAAGCCGGTGAAGATCGGCATCGCCCTCGGCGGTGGCGCAGCCAAGGGCTTCGCGCACATCGGCGTGATCAAGATGCTGGAGGCCAACGGCTTCGAACCGGCCGTGGTGTCCGGCACCAGCGCCGGCAGCGTGGTCGGTGCGCTGTACGCCAGCGGCATGGACGCGTTCCAGATGCAGAGCAAGGCGGTCGCGCTGGACGAAGCCAGCATCCGCGACGTGCGCCTGTTCTCCGGCGGCCTGGTGCAGGGCCAGAAGCTGCAGGACTACGTCAACGAGCAGGTCGCCAACCGTCCTGCCGAGCGACTGAAGAAGCCGTTCGCCGCCGTCGCCACCCAGCTCGAAACCGGCGAGCGTGCGATCTTCGTGCGCGGCAACGTCGGCCAGGCGGTGCGCGCGTCCAGCAGCATTCCCGGTGTGTTCGAACCGGTGAAGATCGGCGGCCGCAACTACATCGATGGCGGCGTGGTCAGCCCGGTGCCGGTGGATGCCGCGCGCCAGCTCGGCGCCGACTTCGTGATCGCCGTGGACATCTCCAGCAAGGCCAGCGGCAAGGCGCCGACCGACATGCTGGGCATCGTCAACCAGTCCATCTCGATCATGGGCCAGCGCCTGGGCGAGCAGGAACTGGCGCGCGCCGACATCGTCATCCGCCCGAAGGTGCTGGACATCGGCGCCGCCGATTTCAGCCAGCGTGGCACCGCCATCCTGGAAGGCGAAAAGGCCGCGATGGCAGCCATGCCGCAGATCCGCGCGAAGATCCAGCAGCTGCAGCGCGCACGTGCCGCGGCGGCCGCACCGGCACCGGTGGCCGCGCCGAAGTGCGAGGAAGCCTCGCGCCTGGGCAAGCTGATGGGCCGCAAGGACAAGTGCTGACCTGAGCCAGCGTGTCGCTGCCAGACAGCGACGCGCGTGCTAGCGCGCGGGCCGGTAACCGCTGGCCTGCTGCCGCTCGCGCCTGCGCATCTGGCGTGCCTGCTCCTGCAGTGTCGCCGTGTGCTGCAGCTGTTCCATGCCATCGCCCGGTACGTGCAGCTGGCGTCGCGCACGGGTCAGCGCCAGATAGACCGCGCGCACCGGGTTGTGCCAGATGCGCCCGCCCTGCCCCGCACTGAAGCAACCGGGCGACAGCGAGACCACGTCGAACTGCAGGTTCTTCGCGTGTTCGGCCAGGCACAGCGCCACCCGCCCTTCAGCGGGCGTGTCCTGGTCATCAAGCGCCAGCAGCAGTGACTGCACCCGATCGGCAGACGCAAACAGTTCGACCAGCGCGCCCTGCCCTTCGTCGGCCTGCGTGGCCAGGAAGCGCTCCCATTCCTGGTCCGATGCACTGTCGCGGCGCCGGCGCCACGCATCCAGCGGCCGCTGCAGCACGCTGCGCAGCGCGCGCAGCGATGCCGGATGCAGGTAGGGCCGCAGCCCGAGTGCGTGCAGCTGTGCCGCGTCCAGGGCCAGATCGGCGACGCTGCCATGGATGCGCAGGCCCTCGCTCGGCACCTGCGCCCAGTCGCGGTAATGCAGCACACCGGTGGCGCGGTCGGTGGCACCGACGAACGGCCCACTGTCCTGGCCCAGTCCATCCAGTGCCAGGGTCTGGTTGACCAGGCCCTCGACCTGGTTGCCCTGGCGCACCGACTGGTGCATTTCCAGCACCTTCGACGCGGCCCAGCGCGGCACCGTACCGGTCAGGCACTGGTGCGGATCACCCAGGCTGACCACGCCAGGCGCATGGCCGGCCAGCAACTGCTTCCACGACGGGCTCAGGTCATGCGCCTCGTCCACCAGCAGCATGCCCATGTCCAGCGGCGGGGTGACGCCGCGCAGGGCCAACCACTTGCCGATGTGCGCCGGGCTGAGGCTCAGCAGCGTGCCCCGCTGCAGTTCGGCGTCGAACATGCAGCGCCAGACGTGCTCGGCGGCCGCCATGTACGGCGACACATCGAGCATCGCGGCAGGCACCGAACGGTCGAAATGCTGGAAGGCCATGCGCGGCGCGGACGAGGCGCACCAACGGTTGATGGCCTCGAACGCGGTCAGCAGCACCTGCTCCGGGCTGCGCCCACCGATGCCCTGCAGCCCGATGCGGCCGGCAATCTCGCGCGGAGTACGGGTGCTGCGCCGGTAGCTGGCAACGAAGCCACCGGTCTGGCCGCTGCGCGCGGCGTGCTGGGCCACGCGGTTGGCGAACTCGATCTGGGTCAGCAGGCGCACCGCAGTGCTGGTCGGCACGCGGGCGCGGAAGGCTTCCACCTGCCCACGCGAGGGTGCCACGTAGGTGTAGCGGCCCGGCCGCGCCTCCATCAGCGCCAGCACCAGGTGGCCCTTGCCGGTGCCGGCATAGCCATCGAGGTCGATCAGCTCATCGGGGTTGGCGGCGATGGCGCGCAGCACGCGGGCCTGCTCGGAGGTGTACAGGCCAAGGTGCTCGACCGACCGCGCATCCTCGGCGACAACCTCATCCTGCGTGGCCTCGTCATCGTCACTGGAAATGGTGGCGGGAAAGCGGATCTCATGTTCGACCAGGGTTTCCTGGCAGGCCTGCTGCAGGGCCAGGCCCGGATACTCCCGTGGCGACTGCGCGATGACGTCCTGCAGGATCTCCGCCGGTGCCAGCAGCACGCCGTGGGCAACCAATGCGGTCAGCCAGGCATCCAGCTCCGGCTGGCCACCGCCACCGGGGCCAGCCAGTTGTGCAGCTGCGCCTTCGTTGCCGGCAAACAACGCGCAGGCATCATGCAGCAGGCGCTCGATCTCGGCTGCTGGATGCAGGCGCGTCCGGCACAGCTGCGCGGCCATCAGTCCGGCCTGCTCCACTGCGGTCGGCGGTGGCGTGCCATGGGCGACGTAGCGCGCCAGCGACTTGCGCTGCAGCGGCAGGAACGTGGTGGTGGGCAGCGGGTGCTGGAGTTCGGACATGCGTGGAACCGGAAAGGAACGCTGCGACGCGCGCAGGGCGGAGATGCTCGGCTACCCGCCCGGCGCCGTCAAATCGCAGCGGCGCGTTCATTCCAGCTGCGAAAGCGGCAATGCCTGGAAGCCCTTCACCGTGCGCAGCACGAAGCTGGAATTGGCATCGGCCACGCCGCCGGCATTGAGCAGCCGGTCCAGCAGGAAGTGCGAGAAGTGCTCCAGGTCGCGCACGTAGACGTGCAGCAGGTAGTCCATGTCGCCGGTCAGTGCATGGCAGGCCACCACTTCATCCCAGCCCTGCACGCTGTCCACGAAGTGGCCGATGGCGGCCTGGTCGTGCTTTTCCAGCTGCACGCGCACGAAGGCCTGCAGGCCCAGCCGCAGCTGCCGTGGCTCCAGCCGCGCGCCATAGCCGACGATCACGCCCTCGCTTTCCAACCGCTGCAGGCGACGCAGGCAGGCCGAGGGCGAGAGGTTCACCCGCGTCGCCAGCTCGGCGTTGGTGGCGCGCCCATCCCGCTGGATTTCAGCCAGCAGACGTATATCCGTGCGATCGAACTGGACTTCTCCGGCCATTGTTGCCCCGCAACATGGTGAGTACGCAAGGATATTGCGCCAACAAGGCCAATCGGCGCAACTTTTGCAACCCTGTTGCGCGCGCCCTGCCCTAGCATCGTGGGTATCTCATCCCGGAGTGCCCCATGGACCTCGCCCAGCCCCGCCGCGTCGAACACCAGCAGACCGACAAGGGCTACGTGCCGGTGTATACCACCGCGCTCGTCGAGCAGCCGTGGGACACCTACAGCGCCGACGACCACGCCACCTGGAGCACGCTGTACCAGCGCCAGCGCGAACTGCTGGTCGGCCGCGCCTGCCAGGAATTCCTGGATGCACAGGACGAGATGGGCATGAGCGCGCACATGATTCCGCGCTTCGACCAGCTCAACGAAGTGCTCGGCGCCGCCACCGGCTGGACCCTGGTCGGCGTGGAAGGCCTGCTGCCGGAACTGGACTTCTTCGACCACCTGGCCAACCGTCGTTTCCCGGTGACCTGGTGGATCCGTCGCCCGGACCAGATCGATTACATCGCCGAACCGGACCTGTTCCACGATCTGTTCGGCCATGTGCCGCTGCTGATGAACCCGGTGTTCGCCGACTACATGGAGGCGTACGGCCGTGGCGGCGTCAAAGCCCACGCGATCGGCCCGGATGCGCTGCAGAACCTGACCCGCCTGTACTGGTACACGGTGGAGTTCGGCCTGATCGATACGCCCGACGGCCTGCGCATCTACGGCGCCGGCATCGTGTCGTCGAAGGGCGAATCGCTGTACTCGCTGGAATCGGCCGCGCCCAACCGCATCGGCTTCGACCTGCAGCGGATCATGCGTACCAAGTACCGCATCGACACCTTCCAGAAGACCTACTTCGTCATCGACAGTTTCGAACAGCTGATGCAGGCGACCTCGCCGGACTTCACCCCGATCTACGCGGCGCTGTCTGATCAGGCGCATCTGCCGGCGGGCGATGTGCAGCGCGATGACCGCGTGTTCCAGAAGGGCACCGGCGAAGGCTGGGCCGACGGCGGCGACGTGTAGGCGAACGGCACACACCGCTTCGTACTGAAAACGGCGCACCTGGATGCGCCGTTTTCGTTGCTGCCTGCCTGCACCGTTACGGCGGTGCAGGCGAGGGCAGGGCAATCAGGCGTCCACGGCCCGGCAGGAACCGCGCACCATCAATTGCGGATGCACGCTGGTTGCGGTCGGCGCATCCGGCACGTCGGCCTGCACCAGCATCGCCGCCGCCATGCGTCCGATGTCGGACACATGGCGACGCACCGAGGTCAGCGGCGGCCACAGCCGCGACGCCAGCGGGCTGTCGTCGTAGCTGACGATCGACAACTGCTGCGGCACCGCGATGCCCGCACGCAACGCCACCTGATACACGCCGGCAGCCATTTCGTCGTTGCCGGCAAAGATCGCACTGGGGCGTTGTCCGCCCATCAGCAGCCGTTCGGCGGCATGCACGCCCGACTCGAACGTATCGCCCGCTTCCAGCACGCGTTCACCCGGCAGGGTCAGGCCCACCTGCGCCAGCCGGTCGAGGAAGCCATGGGTGCGCTCGCGTGCAGTACGGCGGTCGCCCGGACCGGCAATCACCGCGATGTCGCGGTGGCCGAGCGAGAGCAGGTAGCCCGCTGCCGCGGCTGCACCGTCGCGATCATGGGTGACCACGGCCTGTGCCTCGTCATCCGACACATGCGCGTTGATGCGGACGTAGCGGCATTCAATGCCGTCGAGCATCTCCGTCAACGCAGCCGACTCGGAGGCACGCGGGCCCAGGATCACGCCGTGCAGCTTCTGCTGCTGCACGAAGCGCCGTACGCCGTACGCACAGTCCGGAGCCAAGCTGTCGCAGGGATGCACGACCAGTTCATAGCCGGTGCCGCGCAGCGCTTCCAGCGCGCCGTGCTGCAGGTCGACGATGCATTGGGCGCCCGGGTCGTCATACACCAGGCCGATCAGGAAGGAGCGGCGGAACGCGAGGCCGCGCGCCAGGGGGTCGGGCACGTAACCGACCTCGCGCATCAACGCCTCGACCTTGTCGCGGGTGTCTTTGCGCACCAGCGGCGAGTTGTTGATGATTCTTGAAACCGTTTTCTTGGAAACTCCCGACAGTCGTGCGATGTCGTTGATCGTGGCAGCCTTGCCCTTCGATGCCGGCAACGCGGCATCGCTAATAATTCGCACTGACATGTATAGAACCAGGTAAGTCGGAGAATTCTAGCCTTGCGCCCGTGGGGCGCGAAGTTGCGGAATGTCGCAGCGAAGATGGATCGCGTCGTGTTCGACCGCTTCTGCTGCGCGAGGTTCCATTGTGATCGCTCTACTTGATGTCCATCTGAACCGTTCTTCCGCGCGTGTTCACCTTGAATGCGGGCGCGACGCGCGCGAACGCCAACATTCCCTTAACCAGGCTCCGCTACAGTCGGGGCATGGACCTGCAGACTTCTCCGTTTCCGGTGTTCCGTGGCCGCGACAGGTTGATCGCTGCGGTCGACGCGGCGATGACCTCCGGTGACCCCGAGCGCATCACCGCCGACCTGCAGCTGGCGCTGCAGGAAGCCATCGCGGACAGCCGCATCGAATTGCCCGAGTGCGTACACCGTCCGGTCAGTGATCATTACGCGCGACGCCCGCTGTACCACAGCCGCGAACACGGCTACAGCGTGATTGCCATGAGCTGGGGCCCAGGGCAGGGCACGCCGCTGCACGACCACGATGCCATGTGGTGTGTGGAGGGAGTGTGGTCAGGCGAGCTGGAAATCACCCGCTATGAACTGCTGGAGCGCAACGGTGAGCGCTGCCGCTTCCGCCGCCACGCCGTGCTGCGCGGGGGCTGCGGCAGTGCCGGCAGCCTGATTCCGCCGCACGAGTACCACACCCTGCGCAACGCCAGCAACGAAGCGCTGGCGATCTCGGTACACGTGTACGAGGCGCAGATGGAGCGCTCTGCGGTGTTCGATCCGCTCGGTGGTGACTGGTACCAGCGCCGCATCCAGGCATTGCAGGCCGACCCGGCCTGAGCCGGGGGCAGGGCGGGGCACCACCAGCACCGTCGTGAGCCACGTGGCATCATGCGCCGCTGCGCTGCCGGACCCGGCGGCGATCCGCGATGCCCGGTCGGGCAAGGAGCAAGACGATGTCCAGCGCTGATCCGCGCCTGCGCGCGCTGTTGAAGCTGGCACCGGTGATTCCGGTGTACACCCCCGAAGATGTGAATGAAGCGGTCGAAGTGGCCCAGGCGCTGTTCCGCGGCGGCCTGCCGGTGATCGAAGTGACGCTGCGCACGCCGCAGGCGCTGGATGCGATCAAGGCGATGGTCGAGGCCGTGCCCGATGCGGTAATCGGTGCCGGCACCGTGCTCAACGCCGCGCAGATGCAGGCAGCCAAGGAGGCCGGTGCGCGTTTCGCGGTGTCCCCCGGTGCCACGCCGACGCTGTATGCCGCCGCGCGTGATGCCGACCTGCCGTACCTGCCTGGTGCCGCCACTGCCTCCGACCTGATCCTGGGCCTGGAGCACGGCCACGACACCTTCAAGTTCTTCCCGGCGGTGCAGGCCGGTGGCGCTGCGTTGCTGGCGGCCTGGCACGGCCCGTTCGCCGATGTGCGCTTATGCCCGACCGGCGGCATCAGCGCGCAGACTGCGCCGCAGTTCCTGCACCTGCCCAACGTGCTGTGCGTGGGCGGCTCGTGGCTGACCACCCCGGCGCTGCTGCAGACCCGCGACTGGGATGCGATCGAGCGTCTGGCCCGCGAGGCCTCGGTACTGGCCGGCTGAACCGCTGCACGAATCGTCAAAGGTTTGATCGTGATCAAAGCGCCGGCCTCGAGCCGGCGTCATTCTGTGGGCAAGCGCACTACGGAGATCCGAACATGAATTCGACCATGAAGGCCGCCGTGGTGCGTGAGTTCGGCAAGCCACTGGTGATCGAGGAAGTCCAGGTACCGCGCCCGGGGGCGGGCGAAGTACTGGTCAAGATCGAGGCCTGTGGCGTCTGCCACACCGACCTGCACGCCGCCGAGGGCGACTGGCCGGTGAAACCGAACCCGCCGTTCATCCCCGGTCACGAGGGCGTGGGGCACATCGTGGCCGTGGGAGGCGGGGTAGGGCACGTCAAGGAAGGCGACAGGGTCGGCATCCCCTGGTTGTACTCGGCGTGTGGCCATTGCGAACACTGCCTGGGTGGCTGGGAAACGCTGTGCGAGACACAGCGCAACACCGGCTACTCGGTCAACGGCGGCTTCGCCGAGTACGCACTGGCCGATGCCAACTATGTCGGCCTGCTTCCGAAGGACGTGGGCTTCGTCGAGATCGCGCCGGTGCTGTGCGCCGGCGTGACCGTCTACAAGGGCCTGAAGGTCACCGACACCAAACCCGGTGACTGGGTGGCGATTTCCGGCATCGGTGGCCTGGGCCACATGGCGGTGCAGTACGCCCGCGCGATGGGGCTGAACGTGGCTGCGGTGGATGTGGACGACAACAAGCTGGCATTGGCCCGGCAGCTCGGCGCGCAGATCACCGTGAACGCGCGTACCACCGATCCGGCCGCCTTCCTGAAGAAGGAAATCGGCGGCGCGCACGGCGCGCTGGTCACCGCGGTGTCGCCGAAGGCGTTCGAGCAGGCGCTGGGCATGGTCCGCCGTGGCGGCACCGTCTCGCTCAACGGACTGCCGCCCGGTAATTTCCCGCTGGACATCTTCGGCATGGTGCTCAACGGCATCACCGTGCGTGGCTCGATCGTCGGCACCCGGCTGGACCTGCAGGAGTCGCTGCAGTTCGCTGCCGAAGGCAAGGTCGCGGCCACGGTCAGCACCGACCGCCTGGAAAACATCAACGACGTGTTCGCGCGCATGCACGCGGGCACCATTGAAGGCCGCGTGGTGCTCGACTTCGCCGCCTGACCGCCTGTGCATGGCCGCCGTCGCTCCGTCCCCCTCTCCCACGGACGCGGCGGCCATGCCTATCCCCGGTGGTGCCGGCCGTTGGCCGGCAACCCCAGGCATTTCGCGCCGCCGTACAATGCGCGCATGCCCGGCCTGCTCAAGACCCTGTTCCTGTCCCTCGTCGCCCTGATCGGCGGCGTGCTGTCGCTTGCGCTGGTCAGCAGCGTCGCCAGCTGGCTGCCCCCGTTGCTGGGCATGTCGCCGGACAACAACAGCGTGCAGCTGGGGTGGGACCTGGCCTTCAGCGTACTGGGCGGCATCGCCGGCATTTCCTTCGCCACCTACTACGCGCCGTGCTGGCCGCGTTCGCATGGGTTCTCGATCTGGTCGTTGATCGCACTCGGATGCGGTTACGCGATGTGGAGCGCCGGCGCGGATTTCCCACTCTGGTTCGTCATTTCGCTGCTGGCATCGCTGCCGTTGCAGCTGCTGGCCGGCTGGTGGTTCGGCCGCCGCGCGTCGCGCGATCCGCGCTGAGCGCATCCAGGTAGTTACCGCCGGCCTACAACCTCGCCCATCCTACAGGTGCCGGCCAGCGGCCGGCACTACCGCTTCAGCGACGGCAGCGTCTGCTTCAATCGCGCGATGCCCTGCCATGGGTCACCCTTCAGCCGCTTGGCACGCGCCAGCGCCTTGGCCATCGGAAACGCGTCGGCCGCGCTCACCCGCGCCAGTTCTTCCCAGCGCAGCGGCACCGCCACGCCGCCAGAATCGCGTGCACGCAGCGACCACGAGCACACGCTGGTGGCGCCTCGGGTGTTGCGCAGCCAGTCGATGAAGATGACGCCATTGCGCTTCGCCTTGCTCATCGTCGCCACGTAGCGGTCCGGCGCCTGCTCCGCCATCGCCTGTGCGAACGCCTCGCAGAATGCCTTGGCTTCGCCCCAGCCAGCCTTGGGCTGCAGTGGTACCACCACGTGCACCCCCTTGCCGCCAGACAGGCGTACGAAGCTCTCCAGACCCACCTGCTGCAGGCGGTCACGCACATCGCGTGCACCGGCTTTCACCTGTGCCCAGCTGACGCCGTCACCAGGGTCGAGATCGAACACCAGTCGGTCCGGATGCTCCGGGTCAGCCACGGTCGCACCCCACGGATGCAGCTCCAGGGTGTTCATCTGCACCAGCTGCAACAGGCCACGTGCATCGTCGATATAGACATAGTCCTCGCGGCCGCTCTTCTGCTGGAGGGGCACCGCATGTACCGCATCGCCCAGGCCGGAGCCATGATGCTTCTGGAAGAAGCAGGCCTTGCCGACGCCATCCGGACAGCGCAGCAATGACAGCGGACGTCCGGCGACTTCGGGCAGGATCCAGCGCGCCATGCGCTGGTAGTAGTCGGCCACGTCGCCCTTGCTCAGTTTCTGCTTTGGAAACACCACCCGCTCAGGATGGGTGATCTGGACCTCACCTCCGGCTTCGGCATCTGCGGTGCTCATTCCCAGGTCCTCCTTCTGCTTGTCGCTGCGCAGCCGCTTGAAACTGGCCTGGCGCAGCAGGCCTTCCTTGCCCCAGCCACGGAACGCCACCTCCGCCACCGTCACCGGTTTCACCCAGCGTACGCTGGCGGCGCGGAACGGCACATGCACCGGCAGCTGCAGCACCGGCGTCTTCACTGCCAAAGGCTGCAGTGCCTTGAGCAGCGCGCGCAGGCGCTCGTCGTCGAAGCCGGTACCCACGCGGCCCACATAGCGCAGCCCGGCCTTGTCCGGCGTGGCCAGAAGCAGCGAGCCGAATCCCACCCGGGAACCCTTGGGTGCCGTATAGCCGACGATCACGAACTCGTCGGTGTCTTCGTGCTTCACCTTCACCCAGCTGCGCGCGCGGGTGTTTACGTACGGCGCATCCACCTGCTTGCTGACGATGCCTTCGAAGCCGGCCTCGCCGCTGGCATCGAACACCTGCGGCCCATGGTCGACCACGTGTTCGCTGAAGGCCAGTGTGCCGGGCGCCGGCCCGATGAAATCCTTCAGCAGCGCCTTGCGTTCCAGCAGCGGCGCACGACTGATGTCCACGCCGGCCATACCCGGAAGATCGAACACGATGTAACGCAACGGTTGCTTCGAGCTTCCATCGATCACGCGCTGCAGTGCTGCGAAATCGCTGCGTCCTTCCTTGTCCAGAACCACCAGCTCGCCATCCAGGCGCGCATCGCGCACCGGCAGTGCCAGCACGGCCTGCGCGACCTCGGGAAAATCGGCCGTCCAGTCCAGGCCGTTGCGCGAGCGGAGTTTCACCTCGCCATTGTGCAGATCGGCCAGCAGACGATAGCCGTCCCACTTGATCTCGTGCAGCCAGCGCTCGCCGTCGGGGGCACTGTCGCGATGATCGGTCAACTGCGGTTTGAACCCAAGGGGATAGGGCGTATCACGTGCGCCGTGCAGTTGCAGCGCGCGTGCACGCCAACGCGCATCGGCCTTGCGCGTGGTCGTGCGTGCGACGGGTGCAGCATGCGCCGCCTTCGCTGTGGAACGCTTCTTCGCCGCAGATGCTCGTTTCGGCGTGGGTGCCGTCAGCAGGTCATCCGCCTCCGCGTCGCGCGCTTCGCCGTCGTCGCGCTTGATCAGCAGCCACTGCACCTGGCGGCCTTTCATCGCGGTCCGCACCAGCTTCCAGCCACCGGCCAGGCGTTGCCCGTGCAGCACGAAGTCGATCTTTCCAGCCGCCAGCGCCTGCAGTGGATCACCTTCACAGGCCCAGGTGCCGTGATCGAAGACATCCACGTGGCCAGCGCCATAGTGGCCTTCAGGAATGTCTCCTTCGAAACCGGCGTAGGACAACGGGTGATCTTCCACCTCCACGGCCAGCCGCTTCTCACCGACGCGCAGCGAAGGCCCCTTGGGCACGGCCCAGCTCTTCAGTACGCCGTCCATTTCCAGGCGGAAGTCATAGTGACGCGAGCTTGCGTGATGCAGCTGGATGACGAAGGTCGGCCGCCGCTTCGGATCGCCGCGTGCGGGCGTGTCGTCAGGCTCCGGCGTCTGCCCGGCGCCACCACCCAGTCTGCGCTTGCGCCGGTACTGGTGCAGCGACATGGTTCAACCTGCCTTGCGCCGCGTGGTCTTCTTTACGGCCTTTTTGGCGGCCTTTTTGGCGGCCTTCTTCGCAGCCTTCTTCGCCGGTGCCTTGCGCATTGCCGTCTTCTTCGCCGGCGTGCGCTTGTTGGCGTCCAGGCTCTTCTGAAGCAACGCCATGAAATCCACCACATTGGTGGTGGCATCTTCACGCGGTGCGGGCTCGTCTTCCACCCGGGTAGTGCCGCCCTTGGATTTGATGCGCTTGTTCAATACCAGCTGCAGACGCTCGCGGAACTCATCGTGATAATCCGAAGGATCCCAGTCACCGGCCATTGACTCGATCAGCTGTTCGGCCATCGCCGTTTCCTTGCTGGTGATGCGATAGTCGGACAGTTTTCCGGTGGGCAGCTTGTAGTCCTCGGGATCCACCAGCTCCTGCGGATAGCGCAGGATCATCAACACCAGCGCGTCCTCATGCGGCATCACCGCGCACAGGTATTCGCGCGTGCGCACCACCACCCGCGCGATGCCCACCTTGCCGGTACTGCGCAGCGTTTCGCGCAGCAGCACATAGCCCTTTTCGGCCTTCTTGCCGGGCACCAGCAGATACGGTTTCTCGTAGTAGCGTGGGTCGATCTGCGCCGCATCCACGAACGATTCCACCTCCACCGCTTCGTGGCTTTCCGGCGCCGCCGAACGGATATCACCTTCCTCCAGCACGACATAACTGCCCTTGTCGTACTCATAGGCTTTGACGATGTCCTTCCAGGGCACTTCCTCACCGGTGTCGGCGTTGACCCGTTCGAAACGGATCGGCTTGCGATCGCGGGAGTCGAGCATGCGGAACTGCAGATCGACCTTGCGTTCGCCGGACATCAGTGACACCGGCACGTTGAGCAGGCCAAACGACAACGTGCCGGTCCAGATCGGGCGGGCCATGGGCGCACCTTTGGCGGGGCAGGGTGCCCAGCGTGGGCCGGAGGGCGTAAACCAGCCGTGTCCATGCCGTGCACGTGGGTTCTACGGTAGTGCCGGCCGCTGGCCGGCTGAGGCTCGCGGACTGAAGTTTCCTGGGGTTGCCGGCCAGCGGCCGGCACTACTGCAGCAACGGCCTCACCGCCGCCGCCGGAATATGGTCCAGTGCGCGCCAGGCGTCCTCCACCACCGGCCTCGCCTGCGACCAGCTCAACCGCGACTGCCCGCGCATCTGCTCCCAGTGCTCGGCCAGTTCCTCGCAGGTATCGGCGGCATCACCGCGCGGCCAGTCGGCGGCATGCGTGGTCAGCGCGAAGGCATACACCGGGCACAGATCGCGCCAGTTGCGGTGGCTCTGGCCTCGGCGCTCTTCGTAGTCACTGAGCATGTACTGCAGGTAGTCCTGCGCCACCGCCTGCGGATCTTCCTGGCCGCGCGTGCGGCGCTGCGCGGTGCGCTGGCCGAGCGGATCGAGCAGGGCGTTGAACACGGACGGTGCGGGTCGTTCAAGACGGGGCATGGCCGGTTCCTGCAGCGGGGGCGGGTGGGCAGGAATACGCGCGGTGCCGTTACCGGGGGGTGAGCGAGATGTTCATGACGCCAGGTTCGCGGCGGCTTTACCTGCAGGGCGGTGTAGTGGGAGCCTCCGAGTGCAGGTACCAGACCATGAGCCGAGAGACCTCACGAGACCCGCTGCGCGAAAACCACCCGCCCATTCCCGGCGAGCAGCGCGGCAAGCGCGATGCCGACAATGCCGACTACCGCGGCACCGGTGCACCGTTCTTCGATGCCGAGCATGCCGGAGAGCATCTGCCGGTGAAGCACGAGTCTGAACAGGCCGCGCTGGACCGCAAGGACGGCGGCGACCGCCATCGTGGCGGCCAGGAAAGCCCGCTCAAGCGGCGTGAGCGCAAGCAGCGCGCCAGCGACAACCAGGATGAGGCGCTGGAGGAGACCTTCCCGGCCAGCGACCCGACCTCGCCGTTCGTGCCGGCCAAGGCCCCCGACTGACGGTAGTGCCGGCCGTTGGCTGGCAACCTCCTGACGTCCTGCACGGCGCGATGCCGGCCACAGCCCCCGTTTTACGGGTAGCGCCGGCCGCTGGCCGGCAACCTCCTGACGTCCTGCACAGCGCGATCCCGGCCAGGGCCCCCGATTTACGGGTAGTGCCTACCGCTGGCTTACAACCTTCTGACGTCCTGCACGGCGCAATGCCGGCCAGGGCCCTCGATTTACGGGTAGTGCCGGCCGCTGGCCGGCAACCTCCTGACGTCCTGCACGGCGCGATGCCGGCCAGCGGCCGGCACTACCACTTCAGCGCCACGACCACTGCAGGCCGACATTGGCCCGCCGTCCGGGTCCCGGCTCGTAGAAGCGGCCATTGCCGTCATTGACGATCACCGAGCCGATGTAGGCCTGGTCCAGCACGTTCTCCAACCGTGCGAAGGCCCGCAGCTCGCCACCCGGCAGGTTCCAGCGACGCCCGCCTTCCAGGTGCAGCAGGGCAAAGCCGGGCGCACGCTCGGTGGCCACGTCGTTGACCAAGGTATCGCTGCTGGCGGAGGCCTCCAGCGCCCATTGCCAGTCGGCGGGGGTCCACTGCAGCCTGGCGAAGGCCTGTTGGCGCGGCACACCTGGCAGGCAGCTGCCCGCGGCGACCACGCTGTTCGAGGTCAGGTACGACGAGCGCACCTGCGCCTGCAGCCATGTCCATGCCAGCTGCAGTTCCAGCTGCTCGGCCAGCGGCTTTCGGTACTGAAGTTCCACACCCTGGCGGCGGGTGCGGCCGATGTTGCGATAGGTGCTGCGCCCACCAGAGTTGCTGGCAACTGCCAGCTCATCGTCGGTATCTGCGCGGAACAGGCTGATATCAAGCTGGGTTCCGTCCTGTGCGTGCCATTTGCTGCCTATCTCCAGATTGCGGCTGCGCGCGGCCGCCAGATCCAGTGCCAATCCCGCCTGGCCGTCGGCGCGATACCCCAGCTCATTGAAGGTAGGCGTCTCGAAGCCCCGGCCCACGGCGGCGTGCAGCCGCCACTGCGGGCTTGCCTCGAAGCTGACACCTGCCACCGGCGTGGTTGCCTGATAGCGACGGTGGCCGCTGTCGTCCGGATTGCGCCCGGTGATGTAGCGGTCATTCGATTCGAATCGCACGGCGCTGTGGCGCAGCCCGGCCAGCAACGACCAGCGCGGGCTCCACTGCCACCAGGCCTGGGCGAACTGGTCCACGTTCTGCACGACGTCGATCTGGTCACGACGCAGGCGCCCACGCACGCCCAGGGTGCTGCCGATGAAGTTCTCGTAGCCGGTGCGGTGCTGGCGCTGGCGGTCCGCACTGAGCCCGGCCACCAGGTCCAACGGTCGGCCGGCGAGGTCGCCATGCCAGCCCCAGCGCGCGTCCAGTCCGCCGTAGCCCGCGTCCAGATCGATCACGCCGCCCGCATGCAACGGGTTGGCCTGTGCGGTCGGCGGAATCGGCAGGTATTGGGTGACCTCACGCTGCCCGGCATAGCCCATCAGCTGCCAGCGCTGGGTGTCGGTTTCCCGGGTCCAACGCAACCCAGCCTGCTGCTGGCGCACCGATTTGCGGGTGTTGTACTGGCGAGCCACTGCCGTGGCCTGGCGCGGATCGGCCGCCACCTGGGAACGGCTCAGGCCCAGCGGATCCTGCGCATCGGGGGCATCGAGCGCGTTGAGCAGCAGCTCGAGCCGTCCACCGCCCAGATCACCACCAATACGTGCGTTGAGCGATTCACGGCGCGCACGGCTGTGATCGCGCCATCCATCGGTGCGGAAGTGATTGGCGGCGATGTTGTAGTCCAATGCTTGGCCGGCACCCTTCAGTTGCGCGCCGACACTGAGCGTGCTGTCGGCGCCGGCGTTCACGCGCAGCCGCCACGGGTCGCCGGCCTGGCCCTGCGCGCTCCAGACCTGCAGCACGCCGCCGGAGGAATTGCCGTACAGCGCCGAGAATGGCCCGCGCAGCACCTCGATGCGTTCGGCGCCCAACAAGCTGGCGTGCGCCAGCTGACCCTGGCCATCGGGCATGGTCGCCGGCACCCCGTCGATCAACACCCGTACCCCGCGCACACCGAAGGTCGAGCGCGCGCCGAAGCCACGGATCGACAGCTGCGTGTCCTGGGCGAAGTTCTGCCGGTCGCGTGCCAGTAGTCCCGGTACGCCGGCCAACGCCTCGGACAGCTGTGCGCCGGTGCCCGCGCGGCTGGCGTCGATCCAGACCGTGTCCTGGCTGGCCGGCAGCGCGAACGGGTCGATACCCGGCACCCGCGCCACCTGCACCTGCACGGCGGGCAGGGCGGTGGGCGCAGGCTCGGCCATGGCCGCCCAGGGCGACAGCAGCAGGGCGGACAGCGGCAGGCAACGGCGTCGTGCGGCAGGATTCATGATTCAGGTTGATGGATCGGGCGGCAACGCACGCCATGGTACGGGGCCGCGGATGACGATGGCGGCGGCCAGCCCCGGCAGGCTTTGTTACGATGGGCTGTTTCCGGCCGAAAAGCCGCAGACCGCGTGGCGCAATTCCTCCCCCTTTCCGTCTACCGAACGAGTACCGCCGTGTCCTTCTTTGCAAACGTGGAACTGGTCCCAGGCGACCCGATCCTGGGCCTGACCGAGGCGTACAACGCCGACAGCCGCCCGACCAAGGTCAACCTGGGTGTGGGCATCTACTACGACGAGAGCGGCCGCATTCCGCTGCTGCGCGCCGTCAAGCAGATCGAGCAGCAGCTCGCCGCTGAAGCCAAACCGCGCGGCTACCTGCCGATCGATGGCCTGCCGGCGTACACGCAGGCCACGCGCGAGCTGGTGTTCGGCAAGGACTCGCCGCTGCTGGCCGCCGGCCGCGTCACCACCGCACAGACCGTCGGTGGCAGCGGTGCGCTGCGCGTCGGCGCCGACGTGCTGAAGAAGCTGCTGCCGCACGCCACCGTTGCGCTGAGCAACCCGAGCTGGGAAAACCACCGCGCCGTGTTCAGCGCGGCCGGCTTCGAAGTGGTGGATTACACCTATTTCGACCCGACCACCCACGGCGTCAACTTCGACGGCCTGCTGGCCGACCTCGGCAAGCTGGAAGCCGGCACCGTGGTGCTGCTGCACGCCTGCTGCCACAACCCCACCGGCGCCGACCTCACGGTCACCCAGTGGAAGCAGGTCGCGGAGCTGCTGAAGGAGAAGCAGCTGTTCCCCTTCATCGACATGGCCTACCAGGGCTTCGACAAGGGCATCGAGCAGGACGGCGCCGCCGTGCGCATCATCGCCGAAGCCGGCATCGACAGCTTCATCGTCGCCAATTCGTACTCCAAGTCGTTCTCGCTGTACGGCGAGCGCGTGGGTGCGCTGTCGATGGTGGCGCCGACCGCCGCTGACGCCAAGGCCGTGCAGTCCCAGGTCAAGCGCGTGATCCGCACCATCTACTCCAGCCCGTCCACCCACGGTGCCGCGCTGGTGGCCGGCGTGCTGACCAACCCGGAACTGCGCGCGATGTGGGAGCAGGAGCTGACCGAGATGCGCGAGCGCATCCACGCACTGCGCCAGGGCCTGGTCGAGAAGCTGGCCGCTGCCGGTGCCCCGCAGTTCGGCTTCATCAACGAACAGGCCGGCATGTTCTCCTACTCCGGCCTGAGCCGTGAGCAGGTCGAGCGTCTGCGCGACGAGTTCGGCATCTACGCCGTCGGCACCGGCCGCATCTGCGTGGCCGCGCTGAACCAGAACAACCTGGAATACGTCGCCAAGGCCGTGGCCACCGTCGCCAAGGGCTGAAACAACGCTCCAGTAGCTTGAAGACAAAGGCGCCGAAAGGCGCCTTTGTTTTTTTGCTTTTGCTCTTGCCTTTGCCATCCCCACCGCGCTCGCGGCGAACCCTGAAGCGCAGGGCGAGGCACACCGTGGCCAGGACCGTGAGGCGCATGGATGCGCCGATCGAGCCCCCATGGGTGAGGGCGCTTTGCCTGCGAAGCACTGCTTCGCAAGCGCCCGAACGCCCTGCCGCCAGGGGCTGGGCCGGACCCCGGAGGGGGGTTTACGGCGTGTCCTGGCCACGGTGTGCCTCGCCCTGCGCCTCCATGAAGGAAGGCGCCACGAGCGCAACGCATCTGGAAACGATTACGCCTTCCCGCGCTCACGCACGGCCCCGCCATACGGGCGACAATAGGCGTTTTCCCGCTGCCGAGACCTGCCCGCTCATGTCCCGTACTTCGTTGACCCGCTTCCTGATCCAGGAACAGCACGCCGGCCGCATCAATGCCGACCTGCGCCAGCTGATCGCGGTCGTCGCCCGCGCCTGCACCAGCATCTCCATCGCCGTCAGCAAGGGCGCCCTCGGTGGCGTGCTCGGCGACGCCGGTACCGGCAACGTGCAGGGCGAAGCGCAGAAGAAGCTGGATGTGATCAGCAACGAGATCCTGCTCGAAGCCAACGCCTGGGGCGGCCATCTCGCCGCCTGCGCCTCCGAAGAAATGGACCACAGCCAGCCGGTGCCGGACATTTATCCGCGCGGTGATTTCCTGCTGCTGTTCGATCCCCTCGATGGCAGCTCCAACATCGACGTCAACGTCTCCGTCGGCACCATCTTCTCGGTGCTGCGCTGCCCGACCAACGTCGAACTGCCGGGCGATGATGCCTTCCTGCAGCCGGGCAGCAAGCAGATCGCCGCCGGCTACTGCATCTACGGGCCCAGCACCCAGCTGGTGCTGACCGTCGGCCACGGTACCCATGCCTTCACCCTGGACCGCGAGAAGGGCGAGTTCGTGCTGACCACCGAGAACATGCAGATTCCGGCGGCCACCCAGGAATTCGCCATCAACATGTCCAACCAGCGTCACTGGGAAGCGCCGATGCAGGCCTATGTCGGTGATCTGCTGGCGGGCAAGGAAGGCGCGCGCGGCAAGAACTTCAACATGCGCTGGATCGCCAGCATGGTCGCCGACGTGCATCGCATCCTGACCCGCGGCGGCATCTTCATCTACCCGTGGGACAAGAAGGATCCGTCCAAGGCCGGCAAGCTGCGCCTGATGTACGAAGCCAACCCGATGGGCCTGCTGGTCGAACAGGCCGGTGGCGCTGCCTGGACCGGCCGCGAGCGCATCCTCGACATCCAGCCCGACCAGCTGCACCAGCGCGTGCCGGTGTTCCTGGGTTCGCGCGAGGAAGTGGCTGAAGCCGTGCGCTACCACCACGCGCACGACGACGCGCAGGGCTGACGGCCTATCGCCTGACAGCGGTCATGGCAGTTCGATGACATGACCGTGGGGTGACACCGAGGGCGGCAAACGGCACCATCAAGCCGTTGCTGCCTAAGGAATGCACGCATGCACGAGCAGGGCCCGGTCGATTTCATCGAAGTCATCCACAACGCCGTCCCCAGCGAGGTCTGCGCGGCCATCGTTGAGCGCCTGCGCGCTACGCGTGGCCTGCAGCCCGGTGCGGTGGGCAGTGGCGTGTTCCCGGAACTCAAGCACAGCAAGGATCTGCGCATCAGTGGCCTGGACGGCTGGCAGGATGTCGATCAGCAGCTGCAGATCGCGGTGTTCAACGGCCTGCTGACTTATCTACGCCGTTATCCACAGGCGTTGATTGCGCCGCTGATGTTGCAGATCCAGGACAGCAACGGCCAACCGCGACGCCTGTCTGCCGAGGACTTCCCCGACATGCCGCAGCAGCAGCTGGCCGATCTGGCCCGCACCTGCCTGCGCCCGGGTGCGATCAACCTGCAGTGGTATGCGGCAGGCGAGGGCGGCTACCCGTACTGGCATTGCGAGCTGTACCCGAAGGATGCGCAGGCCGAGACCCTGCACCGGCACGTGCTGTGGACGCTGTACCTCAACGACGACTTCGAAGAGGGCGAAACCGAGTTCCTGTTCCAGGGGCGGAAGATCGCGCCGCGCACCGGCAGCCTGCTGATTGCGCCGACTGCGTTCACCCACACGCATCGTGGCAACCGGCCGCAGGGTGGGGACAAGTTCATCGCGACCAGCTGGATCCTGTTCCAGAGTGCGCAGAAGTTGTTTGGAGGGTAGAGTCGAGCTTGCTCGACTGCTTTTCCGTCTCCAGTCGAGCAAGCTCGACTCTACTCAGAACAACGACCCCTGCGGCGAATCCTTCTTCGGCGGCAGCGGCTTCTGGAACCGGCTGCAATCCAGCTTCGGCCAATGGCTGTTCTGCGCATTGAAGCCCAGACGTTTGCGCGCCAGCTTGAAGCGGTTGTTCAACAGATCGGCATACACGCCCTGGCCCCGCATGCGCGTGCCGAACTGGCTGTCGTAGTCCTTGCCGCCGCGCAGCTGCTGGATGGTACTCATCACATGTGCGGCGCGATCTGGATGATGGGTGTCCAGCCACTCGCGGAACAGCGGTGCCACTTCCAGCGGCAGGCGCAGCAGCACATAACCGGCGGTGCTGGCACCGGCATCGTGTGCAGCCTCCAGCACGGCTTCCAGTTCGCTGTCGTTGATCCACGGAATCACCGGCGCCACCATCACGCCCACCGGAATACCGGCTTCATGCAGGCGCTTCATCGCGCGCAGCCGCGCATGCGGTGCAGACGCGCGCGGCTCCAGCTTTGCGGAAAGATGCGGGTCCAGCGAGGTCACCGAGAAGTGCACGCTGACCAGGTTCTCCGCGGCCAGCGGCGCAAGCAGGTCGATATCGCGCTCGACCAGCGCGTTCTTGGTGATCAGCGAAAACGGATGCTTGGTTTCCAGCATGACTTCAATCAGCTGGCGGGTCAGTTTGAACTTGCGCTCGATCGGTTGGTACGCATCGGTGTTGATGCCCAGCGCGATCGGTTGCGGCACGTAGCCCGGTTTCGACAGTTCCTTGCGCAGCAGCTGGGGCGCATTGGTCTTGGCGAACAGCTTGGTTTCGAAATCCAGGCCCGGCGACAGGTTCAGATAGGCATGCGAGGGGCGTGCAAAGCAGTATGAGCATCCATGCTCGCAGCCGCGATACGGATTGACCGACTGGCTGAAGCCGACGTCCGGCGAGGTGTTGCGGGTGATGATGCTGCGCGCGGTTTCGGCACGCACTTCGGTACGCAGGCGCGGGGCAAGGAACTCCTCGCTCTCGTCGACCGCCCAGCCGTCGTCCACCGCCTCGCTGACAGTGCTTTCAAAGCGCCCGGCAAGGTGGGACGTGGAACCTCGGCCCTTGATCGCAATACCCATTGCGGCAGGGTACGTCGTGGTTGTCTCAATGGCTGCGACGGCCGCCTGAAGGGTTCAGCGCCACCCGTAGAGTCGAGCCGTGCTCGACTCCCACCCAGGGTGGCCCAAGACCGAAGTCGAGCAGGGCTCGACGCTACAGGGGAGGGATCAGAGCAGCGCCAGGTACCCGCGCACCGTGGCGTCCAGCCCGTCGTACAGCGCCTCACCGATCAGCGCGTGGCCGATCGACACCTCCAGCACGTCCGGCACGTTGGCCAGGAAATCGCGCAGGTTGTCCTGCGACAGATCGTGGCCGGCGTTCACGCCCAGGCCAACGGCCTGTGCACGGCGTGCGGCAGTGGCGAACAGCGCCAGCATCGCGTCAGCATCACCAGCCGCATGCGCCTCCGCATAGGGCCCGGTATACAGCTCGATGCGGTCCGCACCCACTTCGGCCGCCTGCTCCAGCAGCGGGTTGCCCGCATCGACGAACAGGCTGACCCGGCAACCCATCGCTTTCAGTTCGGCAATCAGCGGGCGCAGTCGTTCGGCATCCCGCTCGAAGTCGAAACCATGATCGGAGGTGATCTGGCCGTCGCTGTCAGGCACCAGGGTAGCCTGCGCCGGACGGGTCTGTGCACACAGCGGCAGCAGCCCCGGATAACCCTCGCGCGGCGGTGCGAACGGATTGCCTTCGATGTTGAACTCCACCCCACGCGCACGGGTCAGCGTGGACAGGGCCAGCACGTCCTCGGCGGTGATATGACGGCGGTCCGGTCGCGGATGCACGGTGATGCCATGCGCGCCGGCATCCAGGCAGGCCTGGGCGGCGCGTACCACGTCCGGTTCGGCACCACCGCGCGAATTGCGCAGGACGGCGATCTTGTTGACGTTGACGCTGAGCTGGGTCATGGAACGAAACTACTTGGAAAGAGGGGATGGATCGTGATCGTTGGGGTCGTCACCGCGGCGGGCCTGGGCCTGTTCGCGCAGGCGGCGCAGTTCTTCGGCATCGACCAGTGTGGACGGATCGCGCTGTGGATCACCGAAACGGGCCACGTAGCGGCCACGCACCCAGGCCAACAGGAAGGCGAGGGCGGCCAGCAGGCACAGGGTCATCAGCCCGGGGCTGGGGGTCTTCAGCGCGAAGGCGAAACAGCCCAGCGCCAGCAGCAGGTACAACCAGTACATAGTCGGGCTCCCCGGATGATCGGCGCAGTGTAGCGCTGCGTCAGAGCAGCGGCGAGGCCAGCCGGGCGAAGGCCTCGGGCAGGCGGTGCAGCCACAGCGAACGACCGGCCTGGTCGTGCACCCGCGTGGAACGGTCGAATTCGCCCTGCAGCAGTTCGGCCAGCGCAGCCACCCGGTCACGGTCGCTGATCATCATCGACAGCTCGAAGTTCAGCCGGAAGCTGCGGTGATCGAAGTTGGCACTGCCGACGATGCAGACGTCGTCATCGGCGATGAAGGCCTTGGTATGCAGCATGCGTGGGCCGTACTCGTAGATCTTCACCCCGGCATGCAGCAGCTCGTCGAAGTAGGAGCGGGCGGCCTGGGTGACGAACCAGGAATCGCTCATCTTCGGCACCAGCAGGCGCACGTCCAGCCCGCCCAGCGCGGCCGAGGTCAGTGCCATCCGCGCCGCTTCGCCCGGCACGAAGTAGGGCGTGACCAGCCAGACGCGCTCGTGCGCTTCCTGGATCGCCGCCACATGCAGGCGATGGATCGTTTCCCAGCCCGAGTCCGGGCCGGAGACCAGCACCTGGGCGTTGATCGCACCATCGCCGCGCAGCGGCATGTCGGCTGGCCACAGACGCGCGATGTCCATGCGCGAGGGATCCTGTCCACTGGCGTAGAGCCAGTCCTCGGCGAACACCAGCTGCAGGCTGCGCACCACGTGGCCGCGGATGCGCATGTGCAGGTCGCGGTAGGCATCCGCCCTGCGGCTTTCATCCTCGTCGTCGGTGATGTTGATGCCGCCGGTGAAGGCGAGGCGGCCGTCGACGATCACCAGCTTGCGGTGGGTACGCAGGTTCAACCACGGGCGCTTGAATGGCTTCAGCAGCTGCCGTGGGTGGAACCAGATCGCTTCGCCACCGGCGTCGAGCAGCGGCTGCAGGAAGCGGCGGGGCAGGGCCGACGAACCCACCGCGTCGAGCAGCAGGCGCACCTGCACGCCCGCGCGGGCGCGCTCGACCAGGGCGTCGCGCAGCGCGGTGCCGGCATGGTCCGGGTTGAAGATGTAGTACTCCAGGTGCACGTGATCGCGGGCCTGCGCGATGGCGTCCAGCAGGGCCGCGTAGGTTGCCGCGCCATCCACCAGCCAGGTGACTTCGGTGGCGCTGCTCGGCGCGAGCCCGGTCGTGGCCTGTGCGACCTTGGCCAGCTCGGTGCAGTCGGCGTCGGGTGGGCAGACATCGCTGTAGTGCTCCATGCCCGAGCGGGCACGGCCACGGCGCAGGCGCTGCCGCTTCACCTTCTGCGGGCCCAGCAGGTAGTAGATGAAGAGACCCAGGTAGGGCAGCAGCGCCAGCGACAGGATCCAGCTCAGCGTGGCCACCGGCTCGCGCTTCTGCAGCATGATCCAGCCCGCCAGCGCGAACAGGTACAGCAGATAGGCGACCGCCAGGATCGTGCCAAGGTGGGCGATGCCGTCGAGCCAGTGGCGCAGGGAGTCGAAGAGGGCGAGCATCCGCCGATCATAACGGTCCAGGCCGTCAGGCATAAAAAAGGTTCTTCTCCCATCTGAGGGGAGAGGCTCACGGCCGACCCGCTAGATTGTGGTTGTCGAGACTACAAACTGGGGCCGGCCGTGGCCAAGCTGGATTGTATGCCGTTGTTGGGGGACTGGGCGGGGTATCGCCTGGATGGTTGGAGACGCGAGGTTCGTCATGGGGTCTCGTGGCTGGTACTTTCGCTGCTTCCCGATGGACGCCGCAGGCACCGCTGCAGCGGCTGTTCCAAGTGGGTTACCTCCATCCACGACCATGTGATCCGGCGTATCCGTGATCTGCCTGTTTTCGATGAGCCGGTCGAGCTGGAGGTGCAGCGGCAGCGCGTGGCCTGCCCTCGTTGCGGGCCGAAGCTGGAGCATCTGGACTGGCTGGATCGGCACCGCCGGGTCACGCAACGACTCGCAAAGAGCGTTGCACAGATGTGTGCTACCACGTCGATCCATGCCACAGCCAGATGGCACGGACTGGACTGGAAAACCGTCAAGGCGCTTGATTTCAGGCACTTGCAGCAGACGTTGGGACCGGTGGACCTCTCCGGAATCCGTATTCTTGCAATGGACGAATTCGCGATCCAGAAGGGCCATCGCTACGCCACGGTGATAGTAGAGCCGTCCCGCAAACGAGTGCTATGGGTTGGGCGTGGTCGTAGCCGAGCGGATGTTCGCCCCTTTTTCGAGCTGTTGGGCCGGGAGGGCTGCGAACGTATCCAAGCGGTCGCCATGGACATGAATTCGGCATTCGACCTAGAAGTGAAAGCCCAATGCCCAAATGCCGAAGTGGTCTACGACCTGTTCCATGTGGTGGCCAAATACGGCCGGGAGGTCATCGACAGGGTCCGCGTGGATGAAGCCAACAGGCTGCGCCAGGACAAACCTGCTCGGCGTGTGGTGAAGACCTCTCGCTGGCTCTTGCTGCGCAACCGGCAGAATGTCCCGGCGGATCAACGAGTGAAGCTCAAGGAGCTGCTGGCTGCCAACAAGGCACTACTGACGGCCTATGTGCTGAAAGACGACTTGAAGCAGCTCTGGCGCTACCGCAGCCAGGCTTGGGCAGCAAAAGCGTGGAAGAGCTGGCGACAGCGCGCATTGCGTAGCCGCCTGGAGCCCCTGCGAACGTTTGTCCGTCGCCTACAGCCCTATCTGGCAGGCATTCTGGCTCATTGCCGGTGGCCCCTCGGAACGAATCTGGTCGAGGGGATCAACAACAAGATAAAGGTCATAAAGCGCGTCGCCTACGGATACCGGGACGACGCCTATTTCTTCCTCAAAATCCGAGCCGCCTTCCCCGGAGTTGGGTGAAGAACCATAAAAAAGACGCCCCTGTTTCCAGGGGCGTCTGCAGTCGCGTCATGACTGTTGTATTGCGGTGTAGCAGTTACTGCTGCACAAAACCGATCTTCTTCATCTGAGCGTTCTTCGCGGCAGCCAGAACCTTGGCCATCACGTCGTACTCGGAATCCGGGCTCGCATCGATGCGCAGTTCCGGCTGGTTGGTCGGGTCCTTCTGGACCTCGTTCTCCATCCGCTGCTGCAGCTCGCTCGCATTGATCGGGCTGTTGTTCCACGAGACCTGGTTGCTGGCGTCGATCTTGAGTTCGATCGGCGGCGGCGGTTCGACCAGCTGCGGCGGTGGGTTGAGCACGCGCTGCGGCAGGTCCACGGCGATCGGGTACGTCATGATCGGCGCGGTCACGATGAAGATGATCAGCAGAACCAGCATCACGTCCACGAGGGGCGTGACGTTGATGTCTGCCATGGGGCCTTTGCCACCACCACTACTGAATGCCATGGCTTACTGCCCCTTCTCTTTGGTCGCGACGAAGCCGACGTCCAGCATGCCCTGTTCCTGCGCGATCTTGGTCATCTCGTTGATGACACGCATCTTGGTGGTGCGGTCACCACGCAGGTTCAACGGCGGCTGCGGGGTCTGCTGGGCGGCGGTCGCCAAGCGCGACTCGAGAGTCTGCTTGTTGATTTCTTCGTCGTTCCAGTAGATCGAGCCATCTTCCTTGACTGCCAGGGTGATGGGGCCCTTGCGGTCGTTGGTGTCGTCCGGCTTCTGGACCAGGTTGGCCTCCGGCAGATCCACCTTGACCTTGTGGGACATCAGGGGCGCCGTGATGATGAAGATGATCAGCAGCACCAGCATCACGTCCACGAGGGGCGTAACGTTGATGTCGGCCATGGGGCCGCCGCTGTTACCACTACTGAAAGCCATAACGGGCTCCGTCTAGATCGTGTTGACTACGTTCTCGCTGGGTACAGCGCGTCGCAATTAGCGGACGCGCGAACCGGTGGCGAAGAAGTCGTGCAGGTCGTGCGCGAAGGTATCGAACTTGCTGATGGTCGCGCTGTTGATCTTGCTGAAGAAGTTGAAGGCGAACACGGCCGGGATCGCGACGAACAGACCGATCGCGGTCATGATCAGCGCTTCACCCACCGGGCCGGCAACGGCGTCGATCGAAGCGGAGCCGGTGGCACCGATCTTGATCAGCGCGCCGTAGATGCCCCACACGGTACCCAGCAGACCGACGAACGGAGCGGTCGCGCCGACGGTGGCCAGCAGGGTCATGCCCGACTGCAGCTTGTTGCTTTCGCGGGTCACGGCCTGACGCAGAGCGCGGTCGACGAACTCCGAACGGCTCAGGTTCTCACCCACGCCGCCGGTGGCGCCGCCTTCAGCGCGCTGGTGGTGGGCAGCCGCCTGGGCAGCGTCCAGGGCGATCTTGGAGAACGGCTCGGAAGCCGGCTGTTCTTCCATCGCACGGATGGCGTCCTGCGCGTTCGGGGTATCCCAGAACAGGCTGACGACGCGATCAGCGGCGCTCTTCAGGCGGGTGGCGCGGAAGATGTTGATGACGGTCCAGTACCAGGACATGGCCGACATGACGACCAGGGTCAGCAGCACGACCCAGGAAACCGCGAAATCACCCGGCTTGGTGGTCATTTCGTGGATCAGGTGCTCGAAGCCCATCTGCGACAGGGCGTTGGACGGATTGCCCCCGGCAGCAGCGGCGATGAAAATTTCCTGCAGCATGACGCTTACCTTTGTTGTGTGTGGTGATAAAGGGTGTAGCTAAGCTAAACAATCGAACTGGGAGCGGGGGTGGCCAGGCGGCCACCCGGACGCATCAGTTCAGCGCAAAGTTGACCGGGACGCGAACGCGACCTGCCGCCTTCTTACCGCCAGATTCAGCGGCGTTGAAGCGCCACTTGCGAGCTGCTTCCATCGCAGCACGGTCCAGGTCGCGGTTACGGCTGGACTTTTCCACCGTGACATTGGTGACGTTGCCGCTGGCATCGACATCAATGATCAGGATCACTTCGCCCTGGATACCCGCGCGGAAGGCTGCCGGCGGGTAGCGCGGCGGGTTCATGGCCTTCGACGAGATGTCCACGCTGGCCTCGATCGAGGTCGGCGGAGCCGGCGGCGACGGAGGCGACGGCGGGGTGACGATATCGCTCGGGCGCGGTTCCGGCACGTCCACGACCGGCGCCTGCGGCGGCGGCGGGACCGGCGACGGCTTCGGCGGCGACAGGTTCTTCACCGGCGGCGGCGGAGTATCCGTCGGCGGCGGCGGCGGCGGCGGCGGTGGCGGCGGCGGCGGGGCGTCGACGATCGTCACCATGACGTTGCGCTCCTTCTCAGCCACGGCCTTGGGAGCCACGGCGGGGATCAGGAGCATCATGAACGCGGCCAGATGCAGGGCAATTACAAACGCGATGCCGACGATGCGAGGCCAGCTCAGCCCCTTGTCATCGGGTTGTTCGTACCGGTGAACGACTAGTTGTTCCGTCATGCGCCAAGAGCTCAATAGTGGGGCCGGGATGCCGGGGGCGGAATCCCTGATCAGCGGTGCATGACACCGCAGGAACCTCCAAGCTTATACCAATCCTGAGCGCCTGCGCATCAACTGTGCAGGCATTCAGGCGTTATTCCTACTTACTTCAGGTTGATGATTTTTTTGGCATCAGCCTGGTTCTTCACACCCTTCGCCAGCGCCTGCTGGGCGGCCTGCTTGGCCTCCGGGATGCGACCTTCGGCATGCAGGACGCGTGCCAGGTTCAGGTAGGTCTCACCGTCCTTGGACAGCGGGGCAGCCTTCTGCCACGCATCGATCGCCTGCGGCACCTGGTCGGAGTAGTAGTAGGACTGGGCCAGCGCCAGGTAGACCTGGTAATCCGGCTTCAGGATGCCCTTCTGCAACCCTTCGTTGATGACCGCGATGACGTCCTTTTCCTTGTGTTCGGTGTTGGCATAGATCGAGTACAGCTGCTTGTACTCGCGCTCTTCGGTGAGCTGGCCGCTGCTGCGCAGCTTGTCCATCACCGCGGCAGCCTTCTCCATCTGATCGGCCTGCATGTACATGCTGGCCAGGTTCAGCTGGGCCTTCTTGTCGTTCGGGTTCTTGGCGGCCAGTGCTTCGGCTTCCTTCACCGCTTCACCGGACTGGCCGGCTTCGGAGAGGGCCGCCATCAGCAGCTGGTTCCAGTTGTCCTTCGGTTCGGTGGCACCGGCGATGGCCTGCTTCAGCACCGGGATCGCTTCCTGGTAGCGCTCCAGCTGGTACAGCGCCTGGCCCTTGGCGATCAGCTCTTCCGGCTTGGTCGACTTGCTCTCGGCGAAGTACTTGTCCAGGGTCGCCAGGCCTTCGGCGGTCTGGTCTTCCTGCAGCTGCAGCTGGCCCAGCATCAGCATCGACTGGAAGTGGCCGTTGTTGTCCAGGCCGTTGAACTGCAGGACCTGCTTCAGGTAGGCCACGGCAGCCGGGGTGTCGTCGGTCTGGTAGGCGGCCTGCGAGGCCAGCTGCGCGGCCAGCGACTTGTCGTACTCGTTCGCGGCGCTGTCAGCCAGGATCGCGTCGGCCTGCGTGCGCGTCTCCGGGAACTTTTCCTTGTTGTAGCTGTCGATCATCTTCTGCAGCTTGCTGCCCAGCTTGGCCGATGCCTTGACGGTCGGCTCCTCGCGGGTCGCGTTCGGGTACAGCGCTTCGGCCTTGGCCTGCTTGCCGCCGCGGTTGCCACGCTCGGAGGAACGCGAGGACTGCGCGAAGGCATCGGTGACCACGGCGCCGGTCAGGGCGGTCGCGACGAGGACGGAAAGCACAGCTTTGTGGTTACGGAAAATCATCGTTCACCTCGATCGAACCGCCGGATAGCGGCAAAGTCGGACTGTCAGAAAAATCTGAGCCGCCAAACGTATCAGAAACAGATGGCGTGAGAAATCGTTTTATGTGCTGCAATACAGCATAGAACTGCGCACTCATCCGCACTTTGGCCGCAGCCCGGCCGCCTGCGCCTGCTGATAGACCGGCGTCAGTCCCGGTGCATCGCGTCGCAGTTCCTGGATACGGTTGGCTGGATCGGGGTGGGTGGACAGCCATTGCGGGCTGCGGCCGCCACTGGCGGCCATCATGTTCTGCCACAGGTCGACCGCCTGCGCCGGGTTGAAACCGGCCTGGGCCATCAGTCGCTGGCCGATCACGTCGGCCTCGCTTTCCTGGGTGCGTGAACCGGGCAGCAGGAAGGCGGTCTGCGCGCCCATGCCCCCGAGCTGGTTGACGGTGCTGGCAGCGCCTTCTCCGTAGGCCGCGCCGGCCAGCGCACCGAGCACGGCCAGCCCGGTCTGCGCACCCATCTGCCGGGTGATGCGCTCTTCGTGGTGGCGGGCGATGACGTGGCCGATTTCATGGCCGATTACGGCAGCCAGCTGATCCTGGTTTTTGGCGACGGTGAAGATGCCGGTGTTCACGCCGACCTTGCCGCCGGGCAGGGCGAAGGCGTTGGGCTCCTTGTCGACGAACACGGCCGTCTCCCACCGTACGCCACGGTATTGAGGCGGCAGCTGCGCGACCAGGGCGTTGACCACGCACTGCACGTAACCGTTCTGGCGGCCGTCGGTGCTGATCTTTTCCTTCTGCTTGGTTTCGGCGAACGCCTGTGCGCCGAGCTGGTCCAGCTGCGCCTGCGACACCCCGCCCACCATCTGCCGACGGCCGGTAGGGGAGGTCGTGGTCGCGCAGGCGCTGACCAGGGTGGTGATGACAAGGGCCAGCAGCAGTTGTTTCATGGATCCACCCCCGTGTTCATATGCGCAGTGTGTAGCGTAGCGGCTTAATCTTTCGTCAAGCGGACACGGCGTTACGTTGCCCCGAAGAACACAAGCGCGGCAAGCGCCACGCCGTTGTTCAGCGCGTGCGCGGTGATCGCGGCCCAGAGCGTGCCGGTGCGCTGGTACAGCCAGCAGAACGCGGCACCCATGCCGCCATAGACCAGCCACAGCTGCGCGATCTCGGCCGGGCCGTTGGCACTGGTGCCAGGGATTTCATGGATCAGGGCGAAAGCAAGGCTGCTCAGTACCACGCCCAGCCACGGGCGCCCGGCCTTCCACAGGCGGCCAAACAGCACGCGGCGGAACAGCAGCTCCTCGTAGGCCGGTGCCAGTACCACCGCGAACAGCACCAGGAACAACGGGAAGCGCGCGATCGCACTCTGCATCAGCGCCAGATTGGTGGGAACCGGCTCGATGCCGAACTGCTTGGCCAGGAAGGCGATGCCATTGCTGCCGAGCACGATCAGGGTCGCCACCAGCAGGGTCCAGCCCCAGGTGGAGGGACGGCGCAGCGCCTGGCGCGACGCGTGGCGCTCGGCGGCATTGGCCGGCCGTCGCCAGAAGTACAGCAGCAGCGCGGCGCCGCCGGTGGCAAACAGCGCCATGAGAATCTGCGCAAGCGCGCCCGGCTGGCCCAGTGATGCCGCTACCGAACTGGCGTCGGGGGCGCCAGCGCCGGCCTGCGCGTTCGCGTAACCAACCACCACGCCACGGTACAGGCCCCATAGCAGGCCGCTGATCAGGCTCAGGCCGAACAGGGTGACAGCGGCGATACCCAGGTCGATGAAAAACCCCGCCAACGGCGAAACGGCACGCGGCGCGGCAGAAGCCGGCGGAACCGGGGGCGGAGCGGAAACCGGGGCGGATGCGGACATCAGGTACCTGCGTTCAAGAGTCGAAGGCCGGCGCGCCTCCCCGCGCACCGGCCGTGTCCCGATTGTGTCAGATATCCAGGTTTGCGACCTTCAGCGCGTTGTCTTCGATGAAGTCGCGACGCGGTTCGACGACATCGCCCATCAGCGTGCTGAAAATCTGGTCGGCAGCGACAGCATCTTCGATGCGCACCTGCAGCAGTCGACGGGTTTCCGGATTCACCGTGGTGTCCCACAACTGCTCCGGATTCATTTCACCCAGACCCTTGAATCGCTGGATCTGTCGGCCGCGCTTGGCCTCCTCGAGCAGCCAGTTCTGTGCCTTGGCAAAGCTGTCGACTTCGATCGACTTGGCACCGCGGGAAATGGTCGCGCCTTCGCGGACCAGACCGTGCAGCAGCTTCGATGCCTGGTGGATCGCGCGCAGTTCGCCGCTTTCGAAGGCCGACATCGGCAGCACCTGGATGTGCTGTTCGCCCATGTGGCGACGGGTCACCAGCACAGCGGCCGGGCGCTCATCGTTGGCGTCCTGCAGTTCCAGCGTGAAACGCGGGCTGCCCAGGCTGCCCTGGTTGAGACGCTTGGCCAGTGCATCCAGGCCCTCGCCTTCGCCGGCAGCGCGCAGGCTTTCCAGGTCCATCGGGACGAAGTCGACCAGCGCTTCAAGCAGGTTGCGGTCGTAGCGGTGTGCGTTGCGCTCGATCGAATCCAGCGCCGCCGCGTAGGCCAGCAGCAGCTTCTCCAGCGCCAGGCCTTCGATGCCGGGCTCGCCGGTGGCCGGCACCAGTGCAGCGTTTTCCACTGCGCTGCTGGCCAGGTAGCTGTCCAGCGCCGGGTCGTCCTTCAGGTACAGCTCCTGCTTGCCCTGCTTGATCTTGTACAGCGGCGGCAGGCCGATGTAGACGTAACCACGCTCGATCAGCTCCGGCATCTGACGGTAGAAGAACGTCAGCAGCAGGGTGCGGATGTGGGCGCCGTCGACGTCGGCGTCGGTCATGATGATGATCTTGTGGTAACGCAGCTTGTCCGGGTTGTACTCGTCACGGCCGATGCCGGTGCCCAGCGCGGTGATCAGCGTACCCACCTGGTCGGAGGACAGCATGCGATCGAAACGCGCGCGTTCCACGTTGAGAATCTTGCCGCGCAGCGGCAGCACCGCCTGGTTCTTGCGGTTGCGGCCCTGCTTGGCCGAACCACCTGCCGAGTCACCCTCGACGATGAACAGTTCGGACAGCGCCGGATCCTTTTCCTGGCAGTCGGCCAGCTTGCCCGGCAGGCCCGCGATGTCCAGCGCGCCCTTGCGGCGGGTCAGGTCGCGGGCCTTGCGCGCGGCTTCACGTGCACGTGCGGCATCGACGATCTTGCCGGCGATCGCCTTGGCTTCGTTCGGGTTTTCCTGCAGGAACTCTTCCAGCCGCGCACCGAAGGCGTTTTCCACCGCCGGGCGCACGTCGGAGCTGACCAGCTTTTCCTTGGTCTGGCTGGAGAAGCTCGGGTCCGGCACCTTCACCGACAGCACTGCGATCATGCCTTCGCGCATGTCATCGCCGGTCAGGTTGATCTTGGCCTGCTTGGCGATGCCGTTCTGCTCGATGTAGTTGTTGAGCACACGGGTCAGCGCACCGCGGAAACCGGCCAGGTGGGTACCGCCGTCCTTCTGCGGAATGTTGTTGGTGAAGCAGTACATCGTCTCCTGGTAGGAGTCGGTCCACTGCAGCGCCACGTCCACGACGATGCCGTTGTGCTCGCCGGTGACTGAAATGACGTTCGGGTGCAGCGGGGTCTTCAGCTGGGCCAGATGCTCCACGAAGCTGCGGATGCCGCCTTCGTAGTGGAAGTCATCGCGACGGCCGTCGCCACGCTCGTCGGCAAGGACGATCTTGACGCCGGAGTTCAGGAACGACAGCTCGCGCAGGCGGCGGGCCAGGATGTCGTAGTGGAATTCCACGTTGTCGTGGAAGGCGACGGTCGACGGCCAGAAGCGCACGGTGGTACCGCGCTTGGTGGTGGCTTCCAGCTTGGCCAGCGCAGTCACGGCTGCGCCGTTGCTGAATTCCTGCTGGTAGTGGGAGCCATTCTGGAACACGTCCACCAGCAGCTTCTGCGACAGCGCGTTGACCACGCTGACGCCGACGCCGTGCAGGCCGCCCGAAACCTTGTAGCTGTTGTCGTCGAACTTGCCGCCTGCGTGCAGGACGGTCATGACGACTTCGGCCGCAGACACTTCGCGACCGAGCTTGGCGCTCATCTGCTCGTGCTTGCCGGTCGGAATACCACGGCCGTTGTCGGACACCGAGACCGAGCCGTCGGCGTGGATCGTCACTGCAACGTGGTCGGCGTGGCCGGCCAACGCTTCGTCGATCGAGTTGTCGACGACCTCGAACACCATGTGGTGCAGACCGGTGCCGTCATGCACGTCGCCGATGTACATGCCGGGACGCTTGCGGACAGCCTCCAGGCCTTCCAGGGCGGTAATGCTGTTGGCGTCGTAATTGCCGTTGTTTGCCGGGGTGTTCTGTTCGTCGCTCATTGCGCTTGCCGTAGGCTCCGCAGGTCGGGCACCGCTTGGGGCGATGCGCCGAGAATGAAAGGATTCCAACCCGAATTATACCAGCCGGGGTCGAGCGGCCCTGGTGTGCCCACTATGGCACAGCCACGATCTGTGCATGTTCCACGTGGAACCGGGCGATGTGGGTCAGTTCCTGCAGCGCCGCCGGGGTTTCGGTGGCGGTGATGAAGATCTGTGCCGGCCCATTGAGCAGGCGCTCCAGTACCCGCGCCTGATGGGTGCGATCCAGCTCCGAGGCCAGATCGTCCAATGCGATCACCGGCCATTCGCCTCGCTGTTCCGCATAGTCCTCCGCCTGTGCCAACAGGCACGCCAACGCCGTCAGCTTGGCCTGGCCGCGGGACAGCGCATCACGACCTGGAATGCTGTGGAAATCCACACTCCAGTCCGCGCGGTGCGGGCCCACCGAGGTATACCCGGCCTGCCGGTCACGTTCCCGGGCCAGAAGCAGGGCATCGGCCAAGGGAAGCTCGTGCCGCCGCCAACCGGGGCTCAGCCCCAATCCCTGGATACCGAGCTGTGGAGCGAGGCTGGCGGCCAAGGCGACCGTGCGCTGCTGCAGACGCTCCAGGTAGTGCTGGCGGCGGCTGGTCAGTGGTTCTCCTGCCTCGGCCAGCTCGTGATCCCAGGTATCGAGCATCCGCGACGGCCCGCCCTGCTTGAGCAGGGCATTGCGCTGCTTCAGCGCCCGGGAGTAGCGACGCCACAGGGACAGAAAATCCGGTTCCACGTGGAACAAGCCCCAGTCGAGGAAGCGGCGGCGGGGTTCACCACCACCACTGACCAGTGCATGGCTCCCGGGCTCGAACGTCACCACGGCCAGCGCTGCGCAGAGATTACCCAGCTGTGCGACATCCTCGCCGTCCAGTCGCCCCTTCCAGTCCTGACCACTGTGGCGCAGGCCGGCTTTTCGGCGGTGGGGCGGGTGATGGGCACGCTGTTCGTCCCATTCCACGAAGATTTCCAGCGCTTCCTGGCCCTGGCGTACCAGACCGTCGCGCACCCGGCCACGGAAGCTGCGGCCATAGGCCATCAAGTGCAGGGCTTCGAGCACGCTGGTCTTGCCGGCACCGTTGTCGCCGGTCAGCAGGTTCAATCCCGGCTGGGGCGACAGGTCCACCGCACTGAAACGACGCAGTTGATGCAAGGCGAGGCGGCGGATCTGCATGGGGCGCGAAAGACCATCCGCACAAGGCGGTAGAGGGACAGGGAATCCATCAGCTTACTGCATCGGTCAAGCCAGCCGTGCCGCCCCAGACATCGCCACTGTGCTGAAGCCTCCGTCTGGCAACCCTACGCGTGTTCCACGTGGTGGCGCTCCCTCACCTGGGCTCGCCTGGGTCTGGATACGCCCGGGAATCCTTGAATTCTGAGCGGCGGCGCAGGGTACCGGCCCTCAGATTTCAGCGATTTCAGCCTCATTCCGCGAGCATCGCCAGGTGCCCCGACGGTGGTTTGCGCGAACACCGCGCAGATTTCTTGAAATCTACGATGCGATGCCCTGGAGGGTTCCACAGATTTCAAGGATTTCGAGCCCGCCGTTTCACACTGTCCACAGCAGGTCTGTATGACTTATACACAAGGTATGGGCAAACTGTGGATAAAAAAGCCCTTTTGCCCGACCTGCGAAACTATCCACAGGTTCCCCCCCAGCCTGAGGGGCCTCTATACAGGGGGTTTCAGGTGCATAAATCTCTTCAAAATCAACTAGATAATGCATTTCTCCACGAAATCTGGGCCTACCATCACCACCATGCTTTAGATTTATACCCAGATTTAGAAGCTAGGCCGGCCCCGATCCGACCCCAACGAGACCTGTGGACAGTGGCGTCTGCAGATGAAGCAACCGCAGCGTTGCGACCCACGATCTGCTTCACCCCTCCGGCAAGTTCGGGGAACGTGCATCAGGCTGAAGACCCAGAACGGCATACTCGATCGAGAGCGGCTGGACAGCGCCCAAGCTCACAACCTGGATTCCAATCGCTCAGCGCCGATTGCATCGGAAGGGCAGCCAGGATCAATCGGCAACCAGCGATCTCAAGGAAGCCATTCACCCACACCTGGAGATCCGCCCATCGCGATGCTCCACGTGGAACCTGCAAAAAAAAAACGCCCGGGAAGATCCCGGGCGTCGTTCGGTTCCACGTGGAACAGGCTGCCGTTAGAGACGCAGCGGCATCACCACATGGCGCGACTTCTCGCTGCTGGATTCACGCACCAGCGCCGAGGAGTTGGAGTCGCGCAGCTGGATGATGACTTCCTCGTCGCGCAGGGCAGACAGGGCATCCAGCAGGTAGTTCACGTTGAAGCCGATGGCCAGATCGCTGACCGTGGTGTCGGCTTCGATCTCTTCCTGGGCTTCTTCCTGTTCCGGGTTGTGCGCGCTGATCTTCAGGTTGCCCGGCGAGACTTCCACGCGGATGCCGCGGTACTTCTCGTTGGACAGGATCGCGGCACGCTGCAGCGAGGCACGCAGTGCTTCGCGATCAACCTTCACTTCGCGGTCGGCACCGATCGGAATCACCGCTTCGTAATCCGGGAAACGGCCGTCGATCAGCTTCGAGGTGAAGGTGACATCGTCGCGCTTGACGCGGACGTGGCTGCGGCCGACTTCCAGCTCGATCTCGCGATCGCCGCTCTCCAGCAGGCGCTGCAGTTCGGTCACGCCCTTGCGCGGCACGATGATCTGGCGCTTGGAACCACTGGGCTTGGCCAGATCGGTTTCACACAGCGCCAGGCGGTGGCCGTCGGTGGCGACGGTACGCAGCGCATCGCCGCGCAGATCGAACAGCAGACCGTTGAGGTAGTAGCGCACGTCCTGCTGGGCCATCGCGAACGCGGTGCGTTCGATCAGTTCCTTCAGGGTCGCTTCGCCGATGGCCACGCGCTCGGTGGCTTCCACTTCGTCAACCGACGGGAAGTCGTTGGAGGGCAGGGTGGCCAGGGTGAAGCGGCTGCGGCCGGCCTGCACGGTGATCTTGTCACCGGTCTGCGAGACCGTGATCCGGCTGCCGTCGGGCAGGGCGCGGATGATCTCGAACAGCTTGCGGGCGGGGATGGTGGTTTCGCCGTCCTGGGCATCTTCAACCGCGATCCGCGACACCATCTCCACTTCCAGGTCGGTACCGGTCAGCGACAGCTGGCCGTTCTGCACCTGGACCAGGAAATTGGCCAGAACCGGAAGGGTCTGGCGGCGTTCGACCACGTTGACGACCTGTGCCAACGGCTTGAGAAAGGCTTCGCGCTGCAGTGTGAAACGCATGTGGTTCCGTGCCCCTATGCTTTAAAAAATGTGGAATAAATCAAAAGCTTGGTGGTGCTGGTAGAGACAGAATCGCTGGAAAACAACGCTAAGTCTTTGTAAGTAAAAGAATTTCATGCCTCGAAACCCTCTGTATTACCGACCCCCAGGGGGTGGGGAAAGCTGTGGATAAATTCGACGCGATTTCAGACGCCATTTTTATCCACAACGTGTCCCGCGCTTGCTACCGGATTCTGCACCGTTTTGTGCGATGACGCCTCATCGGCATCCGTGCATCATTCGCTCAGCTTCCGGATCAGCTTGTCCCAGTCCTCGCGGAGCTTGCCGTCGGTTTCCATCAGGGTCCGGATCTGGCGGCAGGCATGCAGCACCGTGGTGTGGTCGCGACCGGCAAAGGCGTCGCCGATCTCGGGCAGGCTGTGCTCGGTCAGTTCCTTGGTCAGGGCCATGGCGACCTGGCGGGGGCGGGCCAGCGAGCGGGTCCGACGCTTCGACAGCAGATCCTTGATCTGCAGGCCGTAGTAGTCGGCAACGGTTTTCTGGATGTTGGGAATGCTGATCGCCTGCTGCTGGGCGCGCAGCAGGTCGCGCAGGGTTTCCTGGGCGAATTCGGTGGTGATCGCGCGGCCGGTGAAATTGGCGCGGGCGGTCAGGGTATTGAGCGCACCTTCGAGGTCGCGCACGTTGGAGCGCATCTTCTTGGCGATCAGGAACGCAACATCATCGGGAATCTCTGCACCGCGTTCGCGTGCCTTGGCCAGCACGATCGCGGCGCGGGTCTCGAAGTCCGGCGGTTCGATCGCGACCGACAGGCCCCAGGCAAGCCGCGACTTCAGGCGTGCTTCCAGGCCTTCGACCTCGCGCGGATAGCGGTCGCAGGTCAGGATGATCTGCTGCTTGCCATCGAACAACGCGTTGAAGGTGTGGAAGAACTCTTCCTGGGTGCGGTCCTTGCCGGCGAAGAACTGGATGTCATCGATCAGCAGCGCGTCCACCTGCTGGAACTGGCGCTTGAACTGATCCATGGTCTTTTCCTGCAGAGCCCGGATCATCGCGCTGAAGAACTGTTCCGAACGCAGGTACAGCACCTTCGCACCCGGATTGGCCTGGCGCATGGCATTGCCGGCGGCGAACATCAGGTGGGTCTTGCCCAGGCCCGTGCCTCCGTACAGCAGCAGCGGGTTGTGCGCGCGGTCGCCCGGCTTCTGCGCTGCCTGGAAGGCGGCGGCCAGGCCCAGCTGGTTGCTGCGGCCTTCGACGAAGTTGGCGAACGTGTAGTGATTGTCCAGGTTGCCGGCAAACGGCACCTGCGGTTCGCTGGACACATGCGCCGACGGCGTGGAAACCGGCGCGTTCTGCGCCTCCACGGGACGCGGGCGCGAGCCGATTTCAAGAAAAACGTCGCTGAAACCGGCGAAATGGGCCAGCAGTTCGCGGATCCGGGCCAGGTACAGCTCGCGGACCTGGTCGACGATGAAGGCATTCGGTGCATACAGCACCAGGCTGTCCACGCGCAGATCGGCCTGCAGCGGCTTCAACCAGGTATGAACGTCTTCCGGCGGGAACTCCGCTTCGAGGCGCTCGAGACTACGGGACCAAGCATCCAT